>CAZEYT010000015.1:0-44112 GCA_964516295.1 uncultured Chthoniobacterales bacterium
TCGCCACCGCTCTCTCCCGAGTCACAGCCGCCGATGCCAGAAACTGGTTTGCCTCCTGTGGCTATAGTATTATTTAAAATGCTCTAGTGGAATGAATCCCTCGCGACCGGGCCCATCTGCTCCGGATCTTTCGACTTCAGATCATGAAGTCGATCTCGTCGGAGTGGAGGCGGACGGTGACTTCGGCGGATTTTGATTTATAGCGTTTGTCGAGGCGTCTTTGGACCTGCTCCCCGCGAACAAGCAGGGTGTCCGGAGGAACGCTCTTCATGAGAAAAACATTGGCCCCGATGGTGCTTCTGGCTCCGATGACCGTATCGCCGCCGAGAATAATGCCATTGGGATAAATGGTCACGTCGTCTTCGACGTTTGGATGTCGCTTGGACCCGCGGACGAGTTCTCCGGTTTCATCGCGTTGAAAGCTGCGGGCTCCCAATGTGACGCCGTGATAAAGTTTGACGCGGTTTCCGATTTCGCAGGTTTCCCCGATGACCACGCCGGTCCCGTGATCGATGAAGAAGAAAGACCCGATCTTGGCGCCCGGATGAATATCGATCCCGGTGCGACTGTGAGCCCAGGAAGTCATCATTCTGGGGATCAGAGGGATGCGGGACAAAAACAGGACGTGGGCACAACGCTGGATCGCGATGGCTTCGAGGCCCGGATAGGCCAGAACGATCTCCTCCATGCTTCGTGCCGCGGGATCTCCGGCGAAGGCCGCCTCCACGTCTGTCTTCAGAAGAGCCCGCACGCTTGGAAGCGCCGCAAAAAACTCCCCAACGGCGGTGAGGGCGACGTGTTTCGGGTCTTCCCAATCCCCCGGGGACGATTTCAGGCTCACTTCAATTTCGGATTCAAGCCGATCTCCGATCTTGTCGATGAGTTCCATGGCGGCTTCGGGGAGTTCTTCCGAAGAGACCGCTTCATCGGAAAAGAAGCCGGGGAAAAGGATGTGGAGGAGGTCCTCGCAGAGGACGGCGATCGAAATCTTGGAAGGAAGATTGGCCTGGTCGAGATGGTTGATTCCTCCGGATTCCCGATAGGAACGAAGGATCGGAGACAAGAGATGGCGGCGGTCGGTCGACATCAGGCGACTGGAGGAGACGGTCGTTTCGGAACAAAGACGCCCCGCGGTCCCGGGTCGATGTTTGCTGGCATCGCCCGACTCAGGACCGCAGGAGGGAACGGATTCCGTGGACGAGGGCCTCGACATCGTCGAGCGAATTGTAAAACGCGAGCGACGGCCGTACGGTGCTTTCCAATCCGAAATGCCGGTGAGCGGGGAGAGCACAATGGTGCCCGGCCCGAACCGCGACGCCGCGGCGGTCCAGATGGCTGGCTATGTCGTCGTTCGAGAATCCGTCGAGAATGAACGAAAGAACGCTCGCCTTGTGGGTTGCGGTGCCGATCAGTCGGAGGCCGGGGATTCTTTCCAAGCGGCTTGTCGCCTCTTCAAACAATCCGTGTTCATATGCCGCCAGCGCGGGAAGCCCGAGGCGTTGCAGATAGTCGATGGCGGCTCCCAAACCGACTGCTCCGGCAATATCCGGTGTTCCGGCTTCGAACTTCTCCGGCGCGTTCTGGTACTCCGTTTTATCAAAGCGCACGTCCCGGATCATGTGGCCTCCACCCTGCCAGGGCGGGAGTTCTTCGAGCAAGTCGAGCTTGCCGTAGAGAACGCCGATGCCGGTGGGACCGAAAACCTTGTGCCCGGAGAACACAAAAAAGTCCGCGTCCAGTTCCCGAACATTGACCGGAAAGTGAGGTGTGGATTGAGCGCCGTCCACGAGGACCCGCGCCCCGTGCGCATGGGCGAGGGCGATCATTTCCCCGACCGGATTCACGGTCCCGAGAGCGTTCGATACATGCGCGACGCTGACGAGTTTGGTTTTGGGTCCGAGAAGGCCCGAGAAGGCGTGAAGATCGAGTTCGCCCCGGTCGTTGATCGGGATGATCTTCAGTTCGATCCCGAGACACTCGCGCAGCATTTGCCAGGGGACGATATTAGCATGGTGCTCGAGTTCGGACAGAACCACGGCATCGCCGGGGTGGAGGAATTTTTTTCCGAAGACGTTGGCCACCAGATTGATCGATTCGGTGGTCCCGCGTGTGAAGACGATCTCGCGCCGATTGGCAGCGCCAAGGAACAGGCGCACTTTGTCCCGTGCCGCCTCAAAAGCCGCCGTCGCCCGCCGCGCCAGTTCGTAGGCTCCGCGGTGGATGTTCGAGTTGTCCCGTGCGTAGAATGCGGATGTCGCATCCAGAACAGCCTGCGGTTTTTGGGTCGTTGCTGCATTGTCGAGGAAAACCAGCGGGTGGCCGTTTACCTGTTGCTGAAGAGCCGGAAAATCCCGGCGCACCGCCGAGATATCGAAGGTCGGCACGGCCTGGCCCACCGAAGGCGCCGCGTCTTCCGGAGCAGGCTTCGGAAGAAAATAAAAATCCGGAGTTTGGTGGGAGAGAAACCCGGGACCGTCCAGAACCGGCGTCCGACCGAGCTCGCTGTCGTCGAGCATGCCACGGCCCCGCGGTACAGGCCCGCTGGGGACAGCAAACGAAAGGCCGCCAAAGTCAGACGTATTCATGGTAATGGTCGATCCGGACATTCTCCAGGCTCGCCAGTGCATCGTCGGCCAGAACCGCTGCCGAGAAGTAGCGGGTGACCAGATGCGAGGCGATCGCATTGTCGCTCGTGCCGCTGTAGCGGACCGACAGTCCCGGCTCGATCTCTCCACTGACGCCGACTTTTTGAAGACCGACGACGCCCCGCATGTTCTCGCCCACGCGGAGCAAAAGGATGGACGAGAGATTCTCGTCGTGAATCGGCAGCTTGCTCGAAGGAATGAGCGGAACTCCGCGCCAGGTGATGAACGGAGAACCGAAAAGATGGACGACCGGCGGAGGTACACCCCGCCGCGTGGCTTCCCGGCCGAAAGCCGCCACCGCCCGCGGGTGAGCCAGGAAGAAAGCGGGCTTCTTCCAAACCAGAGTCAGCAGCTCATCGAGATCATCCGGTGTGGGAGGCCCCTTGCGGGTCGAGATTTTTTGATGCGACGCGACAGACTTCAGGAGTCCGAACTCGGGGTTGTTGATGATTTCATACTCTTCCCGTTCCTTGACGGCTTCGACCGTGAGGCGAACCTGCTCGCCGAGTTGGTCGATCTGGTTGTTGTAAAGATCCGTGATCCGCGCGTGGGTGTGGAGAACGGTGGTGATCGCACTCAGCTCGTATTCGCGAGGATCTTCCTCGTAGTCGACAAACGTCGTCGGCAGCGGAATTTCCCCGCCGCCAACGGTCACGAGCTCCGGCAGAGCGCCTCCGGATTTCCCGTTCCGATGGCGGACTTGGTTCACCCGATAGGCGCCTCCGTCGACATTGACGTAAGGGAGCAGGCTGAGAAGCCAGCGGGGAGTGATGTGTTCCCACTGGGGAATCGTGACGGTTGCTGTGGAAAGATTTCTGGCCGCTACCGGGCCAAGGCTCTGAGTGTTGTCGATTTTGTTCATGAAGCTGTTGGAATGCGGGCATGAGCGCACGCGAGGAACTCGGGCGAACGGGCTGCCCCGGTGCGATTGGTTCGGAGCCTCAGTTGACTGGTCGCCGCCGACGATTGGTCGGTTGGGTTTGCCGTAGAGTCACCGCTCGCGGCAAAGGTGAGAGGGAGAGTTCGACAAGAACCAACGCGAGTCAATCGGATTTTTGCTCCTGTTGCGTCCCGGGGGTCCGACCGCGCCTTCTCGAGCCGGGGCGGCAGGTTTTCGGGGATTCCCTCATAAGTCGGTCGCCGGCTTGCGTTCCGGGTGGGGCGGTTTTATAAGGACGCACCATGCGATCCACCCCCCGCGGCTCCGCGCCGCTTTTGTCCCCTGTCTCCGTAGCCGGCAAGAAGCTTCTTGTCGCGAACCGCAGCGAAATTGCCATTCGCGTCTTTCGGGCTGCCACCGAGCTCGGCATGCGAACGGTCGCCATCTACGCGCAGGAAGACCGTCTTTCGATGCATCGCTTCAAAGCCGACGAAGCCTACCTGGTCGGAGAGGGCAAGGGGCCAGTGGGAGCCTACCTGGACATCGAGGGCATCGTCGCCCTCGCGCGCGAAACCGGGGTGGACATGATCCATCCGGGCTACGGGTTTCTTTCAGAAAACGCGACCTTTGCCGCCGCGTGTCGCGAGGCCGGCATCACGTTCGTGGGTCCGGATCCCGAGTTGCTCGAACTCATGGGCGACAAGACAGCCGCCCGCGGACTCGCGATGAAGCTCCGCGTTCCCACCCTGCCGGGGACGGAAGATCCGGTTACGGACCGCGCCACGGCCTTGAAGATCGGTCGGGAGATCGGGTTTCCGCTCATTATCAAAGCGGCCTTCGGTGGCGGAGGACGCGGCATGCGGGTCGTTCACGAAGCTGGGGATCTGGCCTCGCTTTTGGATGAAGCCCGGAACGAAGCCGGACGTGCGTTTGGCAATCCGGCGGTGTTTTTGGAGAAATACATCCCCCGCGCCAAGCACATCGAGGTGCAGGTGCTCGGCGACCGGCATGGCAGTGTACTCCACCTGCACGAGCGCGATTGCTCGGTCCAGCGGCGGCATCAAAAGGTCGTCGAAATCGCGCCGTCGGTCGGGTTGTCGGACGCCGTTCGCGCGGAGCTCTGCGAGGCGGCAGCGGCGATGGCGCGCGGGGTCGGCTACAACAATGCGGGCACGGTCGAGTTTCTCTACGATCTGGATCGCTCGGAGTGGTTCTTCATCGAAATGAACCCGCGCATTCAGGTCGAACACACGGTGACCGAACAGATTACCAATATCGACCTCGTCCGCTCCCAGATCCTGATTGCGGCAGGCGCGTCCCTGCACGGACCGGAACTCGCGCTGCCGCCACAGCCGGAGATTCCGCGAAACGGCTTTGCGGTCCAGTGCCGCGTCACCACGGAGGATCCGGCCAACAAATTCACGCCGAACTACGGCAAGATCATCACCTACCGGAGTGCGGCGGGGTTTGGCATCCGCCTCGACTCCGGCATGGGCACGACCGGCAGTGTCATCACGCCGTTTTACGATTCCCTCCTCGTCAAAATCACCGCTTCGGGACAGACGTTCGAAATGGCGCTCGAGCGCATGCACCGGGCGCTGCGCGAGTTCCGCATTCGCGGGGTGAAGACGAACATTCCGTTTTTGGAGAACGTGATTCACCACGATACGTTCCGTTCCGGCCGGGCCACGACGACGCTCATTGACACGACGCCCGCGTTGTTTGATTTCAAGCCACGCCGCGACCGCGCGACGAAGCTTCTCAACTTCCTGGCCGACGTTATCGTCAACGGCAACCCGCAGGCAAAGGGGCAAAAAATCACCGCGCCCCTCACGCCCGCGCCGCGCCCGGCCTATGATCAGCGGGCGACGCCGCCGGCGGCGACCCGCCAGCTTTTGCTGGAACTCGGCCCCGAGAAATTCGCCGCCTGGGTGCGCGCGCAGAAGAAGCTTCTTTTCACCGACACAACGTTCCGCGATGCCCACCAATCGCTCCTCGCGACCCGCGTGCGCACGTACGACATGCTGGCCGTGGCGGATGCCGTCGCGCGGCGGACGCCGGGGTTGTTCAGTCTCGAGATGTGGGGCGGGGCGACCTTTGATGCCGCCATGCGATTCCTGCGGGAAGACCCGTGGGAACGGCTGCGCGAGTTGCGGTCGCGGGTGCCGAATGTTTGTTTTCAGATGCTTTTCCGAGGCTCGAATGCCGTCGGCTACTCGAACTATCCGCCGAATGTCGTCGCGGGATTCGTGAAACACGCCGCTGCATCCGGCATGGATATCTTCCGCATTTTCGATTCGCTCAACGACCTGCCGAACATGCGCGCGGCGATGGAAGCTGTGCGCGACACGCGGGCGATTTGCGAAGGCACCGTTTGCTACACCGGCGACATCCTCGACCCGGCCCGCACGAAGTATTCGCTCAAGTACTACATCGGGCTCACGAAGGAACTCGAAAAAATGGGCGCGCATATCATCGCCGTGAAAGACATGGCGGGCCTCTGCCGGCCGTTTGCGGCGAAGGCGCTCATCAAGGCCCTGCGCGCGGAGACCGGCCTGCCGGTGCATTTCCACACGCACGACACGAGCGGCGTCAATGCCGCCTCGATCCTCTTCGCGGCCGAAGCGGGCGTGGACATCGTGGATGCAGCGGTCTCGTCGATGTCCGGCTCGACCTCGCAGCCGAATCTCAACAGCCTCGTGGCCGCGCTGCAAAATACGCCGCGGGCGAGCGGACTCGATCTCGAGGCGCTCAATGAATTCGGCGACTACTGGGAACAGGTGCGCACGTTTTACGCGCCGTTCGACACCTCTCCGCGCACCGGCAGCGCCGAGGTTTACCTGCATGAAATGCCGGGCGGCCAGTTCACCAATCTCAAAGAACAGGCAGCCAGCATGGGCCTGGCGCACCGGTGGCCGGAGATCGCCCGCTGCTACGCCGAGGTCAACCAGCTCTTCGGCGACATCGTCAAGGTGACCCCGTCGAGCAAGGTCGTCGGTGACATGGCGCTTTTCCTTTTCACCCGCGGAATCCGCCCGGCCGATGTCGTGAATCTCGAGCCCGGACTCCCGTTCCCGGAGTCGGTGAAAGACATGCTCGCCGGTGGTCTCGGAACCCCGCTCGGCGGCTGGCCGAAGGCCGTTGTGAATGTCGTGCTCGGAAAATCCAAGCCCGCCACGGCCCGTGCGCCAAAGGTCAAGCTGGCCGAGGTTCGTGCCGAACTCGCCGCCCGCCTCAAGCGCGAGCCCACCGACGACGAGCTTTACAGCCACCTCATGTATCCGGATGTTTTCGCGGAGTTTTCGAAGTTCGTCCGCGATTTCGGCGATGTCTCGGTGCTGCCGACGCCCGCGTTTTTCTACGGCCTCAAACCCGGCGAAGAAATCGCCATCGACATCGAGCAGGGCAAGACGCTCTTCATCAAGCTCGTCAATATCGGGAGTCCCGACAAAGACGGTCGCCGGATCATTTCGTTCGAGCTCAACGGCATGCCCCGCGAGGCCGCCGCGCTCGACCGGTCGATCCAAACCAAAATCAAATCGCGCCCGAAAGCCGATCCCGCCAAGCCGCTGGAAGTCGGAGCGCCGATTCCGGGAATGATCACTGCGGTCGGGCCGGGAAACGGGGCGCGCGTCGCCAAGGGCGACAAGCTCCTCACCCTCGAAGCCATGAAAATGCAGACGACGCTTTACGCGCCGGCCGATGGGGTGATCGAGGAATTGCTGGTCGCGGTTGGCGATGCCGTGGATGGCGGCGATCTGTTAGTGCGCTTGCGGGGGTGAAATCTGTTGGTTTGCGTGGAACGGGCGTGTCGGTGAGAATCGGCGGATGAAAAGTGTTCGCGTCCGCGTTCCCGCCACCACCGCCAATCTGGGTCCGGGCTTTGATTGCCTCGGGATCGCCCTTCAAGTTTACAACACGACGACCGTCCATCGCGGAGCCGGCGGCGAGGCGGGCGACATGGCCGCCGAAGCGGCTGCGGCATTTTTTGGAGCGGCGGACGAAAAGCCGTTTGCCTTTTCGTGGAGCGTCGAGGGCGACGTCCCGCGTTCCCGTGGTCTCGGGAGCAGTGTCACGGTCCGCCTGGGTATTTTGCACGGACTCAATGAACTCGCCGGGCGTCCGCTCGACCGGCATATGCTTTTCCGGCTTTGCGCGGAGCTGGAGGGTCATCCCGACAACGCGGCCCCGGCGGCCTATGGCGGCTTCACGGTGGCGCCGCCGACCGGAAACGTCCAGCGCTTCGCGGTGAAAGCCGACCTGGCCATTGTGGTGCTCATTCCCGGATTCGAAATGCTCACCTCCGCCGCGCGCAAAGTGCTGCCGAAGAGTGTTCCGCTGGCTGATGCCGCGGTGAGCGGGGCGAATGCCGCGGCGATTTCCGCCGCGTTTGCTTCCGGGAACTACAAAAACCTCTCCGGGTGCTTTGAAGACCGTCTGCATCAACCTTACCGCGAGAAGCTTCTCCCCTGCCTCACGCCGGTTCTCGAAGCCGCGCGTCTTTCGGGAGCGCTGGGCGGATGGCTGAGTGGCTCGGGCTCGACCATCGCGGCCATCACCCTCGGCCGCCCGGATCGCGTGGCCAATGCCATGCTCGCCGCATCCGATCTCGACGAGGCCCAGGTGTGGGTCGTCCGCGCCGACAATGCCGGGGTTCGCGTTTTGAAATGAGGCGCTGGATCGAGGGTCTCGAGCAGTTTGCGATCGACGTCATCCTCGAGCGTCGCTACGGCCGCCGCGCCGATATTCTCCGCTGGTTTCTCTCCGGTCTCGCGGTGATTTATTTTTGGATCGTCCAAGCGCGCCTCGCGCTCTACCGGCACCGCGTTTTTCGCAATCAGTCGCCGGGCTGTCTCGTCATCAGCGTCGGAAATCTCACGGTTGGAGGCACTGGAAAAACTCCGGTCGTCGAGCTTCTTGCCCGCGCCCTGCAGGAGGGCGGACGGAAGGTGGCCATTCTCAGTCGGGGCTACAAAAGTGTGCCGCGTCCGTTTTTCCTGCGACTGCTCGACAAGATTACGAAAAAGAAAGGTCTCTTCATGCCGCGGATCGTGTCCGACGGCCGGTCGCTCCTGCTCGATTCGCGCACGGCCGGCGATGAGCCGTTCATGCTCGCGAACAATCTGCGGGGCGTGGTCGTGTTGGTGGACCGGGATCGCGTGAAGAGCGCCCAGTATGCGGTGCGGGAATTCGGCGCGGATACGATCATTCTCGACGACGGGCTGCAATACGTGCGGCTGCGGCATGGGTTGGAGGTGGTTCTCATCGACCGGCAGGCTCCGTTTGGAAACGAACACATGCTCCCGCGCGGCACGCTTCGCGAACCGCCGGAGAATCTCCGCCGCGCGACGCATATTTTTCTCACGAAGTGCGATGGATCCGACAACTCGGAGCTCATCGCGCGCATCCGCCGCTACAACCGGACGGCGGACATCGTGGAGTGTGCGCACCGTCCGCTCCACCTGCGGAATTTTGTCACGGGCGAGGTCAAGCCGCTGGAGTTTCTCCGTGGACTTCGCATTGGCTCGCTCTGCGGCATTGCCGTGCCGGAAAGCTTTGAAAATGCCCTCCGCGCACTGGATGCCGAGATTGAGATTTCGAAGTCCTACACCGACCACCACCGGTACACGACCCGAGAGATCGAGAGTTTTATCCGTCGCTGCGCGAGGCGGGAGCTCGACGCGATCATCACGACCGAAAAGGACGCCGTGCGCATCCCGCGCATCCTCGATCCCGAAGTGCCGCTTTTTTATCTTCGCGTCCAGATCGAGATTCTCGCCGGGCAGGAATGCTGGGAACGGTTCGTCGAGCGCCTCACCCACCCGCAACCGTTGGTAGTGCCGCAGCGGTTTTATTGAGGTCTTGCCATCACACGCCGGCTCGGGCATCACGCCGGAATGGAATTTTCAAACGTGACCGCCGTAGCCAAAGCGAATGTCTATTTTGAGGGCCGGGTTGTATCGCACACGATCCTGCTCGCCGACGGGGCCAAGAAGACCCTCGGTCTCATTTATCCCGGGGAGTATCATTTCGGAACGGCGGCGGCGGAGCGGATGGAAATCGTGGACGGAGCCTGCGAGGTGACGTTGGACGGAGAAACCACGACATCGGCGTATGGTCCGGGGACGGCCTTCGATGTGGCGGACAATTCCGGATTCACGATCCGCGTGAAGGACGGGATCTGCCAATACGTGTGCTCGTTTTTGCCCTGAGCCTCGGGCGGAGCGTCAGAGACGGTAGGAGACGGCCGGTCGTGATTCGGCCTGTTCCTCTTTTTTCATTATCTCGACCTTTGTGATCCCGAGGTAAGCCGCAACCACGGCGGCGATCAGGAGGAGAATCCCGAGCGCCAGCACCATGCGGCGCTCGTGTTGGTAGCGGCGGTCGACCCACCAAGGGGATTGGAACATGGGAACGATCTTGATTTTGCAGCGATAGAAAAAGATCGCAAGCGAGGAGCGTTCAGGTTCTGCCGAATTTTCTTTCGAGTTCGGGGAACGACCATTGGATCATCGTCGGCCGTCCCTGCGGGCAGGCATAGGGAAGCTCGCAACGGAGGAGCTCGCGGATGAGACGGCGTGCGCGGGATTCCTCGTAGGCAAAACGATCCAATGCCGCGAGCCGACAGACCGAGCGAACGAGGGTGTCGAGTGCCGTGCGGCCGGGAGCCAGGGAGCCGGTGGCGCGGAGGAGTTCACAAAGGTCCAGCAGGGCTTCGCGCGCGTCGCGAGCCGCGAGACAGGCGGGCAGGGCCTCGATTTTGAATGAGGAACCGCCGAAGGGTTCGAGCAAAAACCCGGAGGCCTGAAGGGCGTCCAGATTCTCCGTGATCCAGACGGAATCGCGCGGGGTGAGTTCCACGACTTCGGGCAGAAGAAGATGTTGCGACGGTGCGGTGCCGGCATCGGCCTCGCGCCGCAGGGTTTCGAAGAGAATCCGCTCCGAGGCCGCCCGCACGTCGAGCAGAACCAAACCCTCGGCACTTTCCATCAAGATCCAATGGGCACCGAGCGGTCCCAGCAGGCGGAACGGGTCATCGGTCGGCCCGGAGGGCGCAATCGGCGTCACGTTGAGCTCGCGTTGTAGTGGCGGTGTGAAGGCCGTGACCGCAGCGATCGGCGGCGGGGCGGGACGGGGCGACGGTTGATCGGACGCCGGAGCCCGGGATTCGGCAGGCGGAGGCGATGTGGGGCACGGTGTTGCCGGGACAGCCCGCGCCGCGGGACGAAGACCCTCCAAAAATCCCCGTGCGGCTTGGAAAACCGCCTGCCGGACGAGGTCGGGGCGATGGAGTCGGATCTCGCGCTTGGCCGGGTGAACGTTGCAATCAAAAGCCAGCGGGTCCATCTCCACCTGAAGCACGGCCAGCGGATGCCATCCCCGCGGCAGCGCTTCGGCGTAGGCCTCCCGCAGTGGCTGCGAGATCGCCGGGCAGTGGATGACGCGACCGTTGAGAATGATGTATTGCTGCTCGCGGTCCGGTCGGCCTTCCCCCGGTCGTGCGAGCCACCCGGAGAGCACAATGCCGTTTTCCTCGAAACGCTCCATCGGCAGGAGGCGCGAGAGAAAATCCGGACCGAATACATCGCGGATCCGCACGCCGGGATCATCGGTCGCGGCGGCCTGCCAGAGGCGGCGGTTGTCGCGGATGAGGGTGAGAGCGACCCGGGGATGGGCGAGGGCGAGCGACTGGACTTGGTGAACGATCCTCGCGGCCTCGGTCTCATCCCCCCGCAGAAACTTGCGCCGGGCCGGGAGATTGAAAAACAGAGATTGTACCTCGATGGCCGTCCCCGGGGCCTCGCCGCTGTCCGAGACCGACTCGACCGTTCCGCCCGAGACGATGATTTCGGTTCCCGATCCGACTCCATGCGCGCGTGTGACGAGTTTGAAACGCGACACGCTCGCAATGCTCGGCACAGCCTCACCGCGAAAGCCCATCGTGCCCACGCGGGCCAGATCATGGGCATTCCGGATCTTGCTGGTGGCATGGCGCTCGAGGCTCAGGAGCGCATCTTCCCGATCCATGCCGCACCCGTCATCGACGACCCGGATGAGCGGCGCTCCGCCGCGAACGAACTCCACGGTGATGCGACCCGCACCGGCATCGATGGAATTTTCGACCAATTCCTTCACGACCGAGGCGGGGCGTTCCACCACTTCCCCGGCGGCGACCTGGCTGGCCACCTCATCCGGGAGGAGACGAATCTTGCCCATGCCATTTGACTTCGCACGGTTTCGTTCATAAGAAAAGACCGTGATCAAGGTCACTGACAACGCCGCCGCCGCCCTCCTCGACCTGATTCGGGAAAAAGGATCGGGAGAAGGATTGCGCCTCGCCGTGGAAAAAGGCGGATGCGCCGGGCTCCAATATGCCATGAGCCTCGATGCCCCGCGGCCCGACGACCAGATCATCGAGCACCTCGGGTCCCGCGTTTTTGTGGATCCGGAGAGTGCCGCGCACCTTGACGAATGCACGCTCGATTACGAGGACGGTCTCGCCGGCGCCGGCTTTCGCATCCGCAATCCCAAGGCCGTCCGGTCCTGCGGGTGCGGCACGTCCTTTGAACCGGCTGCCTCATCCGGAAGCTGAGCATGCCCGGTCCCCAGCGGAGAAAAAACCTGCCGGCCCGTTTTCAGGACGAGGATTTCGATGCGTCCGAACCCGGGGCCACGAAGGACGGCAGTCTCTTCATCTGGACGGTGGTCATCATCCTCCTGGTCGGGGTGGCGATTGCCTGTTGGATCGGGAGTTTTTACATCTTCGGTCATCCGGAAAAGCCGTTCAGTTATCAGGTCCTGACGAAACTCAAGAAACTCGACCCGCCGAAGCGCTTCGAGTTGACCGGCGCGCCGCGCGGCGAATTCCTCCGCGCCTCGCAGATCGCGGAGCGGTTTGGGAAAATGACGCCGCGCCAACTGGCGAATACCAGCGAAGTGCTCCTGCGGAATTACCTCCGCAACTACAAACTCACGCAGGACCTCGTTCCGTATCTCGTCGGAACCTTCAATATTCTCGATTCCTTTGAGCTGACGGGCACGGATTTCTTCCCGTCCGGCGTCGTCGCCCTGGCCCAATCCAAAGACACGCCCGGCGTACTGCTCGAGCAGATTTTCCCGGCAGAGCCCCAGGTGATCCCGGCCCTTCACCGCACGCTTCTCACGGGGCTCGACATCGACCTCAAGCGCGAGAACGAACTGGCCGCGATCATCAATGTCGCGCGGCTCGACGACGGACGCCTGAAAGTCACGGCCGTGTCAATTTTGTATCCCAGCTACGAATCGACGACGGCCTCCGGAACGTTTTCGTTGGACCCGCCCACCAAGTTGGAAGTTGCCGCCGGGCGTCCCGTTCTCACCGCCGCCCGAATGAAGGATGCGGAGGCGAAGTATTCGTCCTACCGCCGCCGCGCGGGCTTGGGTTCACCCGAGGTCGCCGCTGCCGAAACGCCCCAGAGCCGCCTGATGCGCGTGGAGCGTCCGGTCGCCGTGAATCTCCCGGTCCAGCCCGGGGTGCCGGCGGAAACAGTCGCACCCGCAACCCCGGTGCTGCCGGATGATGCTCCGGTGCTTCCCGCGCTTCCTGTCAATCCCACTCCGCCTCCGCCGGTGATTGCCGAGGCATCGCCGACGCCTGTGGACGTTCCGCCGGCTCCGAGTCCGACCCCCGCGGAGCCGCAGCCGACACCGGGAACGATCGTGGCGTCGAGTTCCGGATCGTGGCCGGTTTACGCGCCCGGTCAGATGCCGCGCGGCCGTCTCTACAACGTGCGGGATGTCGTGAACATGGGCGGCGGGGAAGTGGCGACCGAGCGCTCGTATCTCCAAGGCAGTTTTGTGGTCACGGCTTCGGGACCGAATCGAGCCGTTCTTCGCAATCAGGGAGCCATCACCGAAAGCCTCGGCTTTGGGGGAAATGCCTCGAATGTTCGCATCATTGTCGAATTCCCGGCCGGCACGCGGCCTCCGGCGGAAGGGGCCACGTTCTCGCGAGATGCCCGCCGACCGTTTCAGATCACGGAAGTGCGGCGCGGCGGAACGGACGGTCAACTCAATGTCTATGTCCGGGAAGTCACCCGGCCATGAGGCCGCACTCCCGGAGCGTCTCGCGGCCCGGATCGCCACCGAGGGACCGCTTCGCTTCTCGCAGTTCATGGAAATGGCGCTCTACGATGCGCGGGAGGGTTACTACGCTTCCGGCCGGGCGGCGGTGGGGAAGCAGGGCGATTTTTTTACCAACGTGAGCGTCGGCTCGATCTTCGGCGGTCTTCTCGCCCGACAATTCGTCGAGATGCAGGCGATTCTCGCGGGCGGCGGAGAGTTCCGTGTGGTCGAGCAGGGGGCGCACGACGGCCGCCTTGCGCGAGATATCCTCGAAGCGGCCCGCGCGCTCGGAGCCTCGTTCCGCTACACGATCATCGAGCCGTTCGCCATCCCTCGTGAGCGTCAAATGGCTGCCCTGGACGGCTTCGGTGTGGAATGGGTGACATCACCGGACGAGCTCACGCCGTTCGAAGGCGTCCACTTTTCCAATGAGCTTTTCGATGCGCTGCCGGTGGACATTTTGAAATCCGATGGATCGCGGTGGATCGAGCGTCGGGTCGGGTGGGGCGCGGAGGGGTTTGTGTGGAGCGATGGAGCCGAATCGCCCGTGGCGCTGCCGGTCCGACCGGCGGGATTTCTGACCGAGATTCGCACCGGGCAGAACGTCCTTTTGGAGTCGCTGGCAGCGAAGATGACCCGGGGATTTCTTCTGGCGATGGACTACGGGATGTCGCGCACCGAGCTTCTCGCGCCGCACCGCCGCGAGGGCACGCTCGCATGCTACCGCGGGCACCGTCGCGACGCGGACCCTTTTGCGGACGTCGGACAAAAAGACATCACAGCGCACGTGGACTTCACGGCGTTGGTGGAGGAGGCGTGCGACGCCGGATTTTCCTTCGCGGCGATGGCCGACCAGCATCACTTTCTGGTCGGTGCGGCGACGGCGATGTTGCTCGAACTCGATGGAGTTCCACCGACACCGGAGACCACCCGCCGCCTGAGGTCCCTGCAAATGCTTCTGCATCCGGAAACGATGGGACGTCAATTTCAGGCGCTGCTCCTCACGCGGGGGGATGTTCCGTGGGCCGGGCTGGCGGGTTTTCGACACGCGCGTCCGTCGCGGCTTTTTTCCGAAGTCGCATGAGTTCCCTTTCGCACGCATACCCTTTCGATCCGACGCACGGCCACTCGCTGGAGGATCTGCTCCGCATCCCGGTTCCGGAGGAGCCTCCGGACTTCGAGGCGTTCTGGAGGAAACGTTATGCTGCGGCGCTGGGCAGGACAACGGCGCCACGCCTGCGGGATACGGGAACGGATCGGGGTGGCTGGCGGGTTTTCGATATCGACTACACCTCCACCGATGCGACGACGATTCGCGGCTGGCTTTTGCTGCCGGTGAGCGGGGTGATCCGCCGCGGGTTTGTGATCGGGCATGGCTATGGCGGGCGCGAGACT
This sequence comes from uncultured Chthoniobacterales bacterium, assembly GCA_964516295.1. Classification (GTDB taxonomy): domain Bacteria; phylum Verrucomicrobiota; class Verrucomicrobiia; order Chthoniobacterales; family Terrimicrobiaceae; genus CAZEYT01. The sequence goes on from CAZEYT010000015.1 coordinate 15,025, forward strand.
CCGGACTTCGACCTCCCGCTGGAAGAGGCCGCGCTCTTGTTTTTCTGTGCGCGCGGGCTCGGCCGCAGCTGGAACCCTTACATTTCCTCACAACCTCAATGGCATGTGATTCACGACATCCAGAGCCGCCATCGCTACGTCCTCGGCGGCTGCGTGGAGGATGTCTGGACCGCGGCATCGACCCTGCTTCGACTTTTCCCGCAGGTCGCCGGGCATCTCGGCTACGGTGGAACGAGCTTCGGCGGTGGTCTCGGGGCCCTGGCGCTGGCGTGGGATTCCCGGTTCCAACGCGCCCACTTTTGCGTGCCGACCTTTGGAAACCAACCGCTCCGGCTGCAATTGCCGAGCACGGGGAGTGCGGCGAGCGTTCAGGCGCACGGCAAGAAGCACCCCGGCATCGCGCAGGTTCTTCCGTTCTACGATGCCGCCGTGGCTGCTCGGCACATCCGGATTCCGGTCCTCTGCGCTTGCGCAACGTTTGACCCGGCCGTGGCTCCCGCCGGGCAATTCAGCATCTACAATGCTCTCTCCGGACCGCGCGACCTCTTTGTTCTCACAGCGGGCCATCACCCGCATCCGCAAGAAGTGGCAGAGGCGGAGGCTTTGCGACATAAAATTCACGATTTTTTTCGCGACATCTGAGCCGTCTCTCGCGTAAGTCATCCGCAAATCACCGGAGGATGACTGTGAACAGGGAGTATCACAAATGGTGGAGTGCGTCGCTCAACAGAGAGATGGAACTCGTCGTCATCGGGCACGCCGGAGCAAAAGTCCTCGTTTTTCCCACGCGCGGCGGGCGGTTTTTTGAATACGAGCTTCTGCGCATGCCGCAGGTGCTGCGCGACAAGATCGAGCACGGGCATTTGCAGTTTTTCTGTGTGGACGGCCTGGATTCCGAGACGTTCTATTGCTGGTGGGCCCATCCGTCCGGCCGCATCGAACGCCACATGCAGTATGAGAGCTACATCCTTCACGAGGTTTTCCCGTTCATGGAGGCGAAAAATCCGCACCCCTGCGTGATCGCCCACGGATGCAGTCTGGGGGCATATCAGGCGGCCAACATGGCGTTCCGCCACCCGCATCTCTTTAAGAAGCTCGCCGCGTTTTCCGGCCGCTACGATCTCACCCTGCAGGTCGATGATTTCCGAAATCTGCTCGATGGGTACTACGACGAGAACGTGTATTACCACACACCCACACACTTCCTCCCGAATCTAACCTGTCCCGAGCTTCTCGGAAAAATCCGCGACATGGACATCATCCTCACCATCGGCAGGGAAGATCCCTTCCGCGACAACAACGAGCACCTGAGTGACATCCTCCGCGGCAAGGGCGTGAACCACCATCTCTTCCACTGGGACGAACGCGCGCACAGCGGACACTATTGGCGGAAAATGGCACAGGTCTATGTCTGACCCGCAAACCGCATCAGCCTCCCGCACACGAACGCAACAATCTTTGTCGAAAGAAAATTCTCCCTTTTCTTTCTCTGACGTAACAGGTAGGCAAACGTAAGATGAAGAGTATTTTTGCCTTAGCCTCGGCGATTGCCCTCCTCCAGATCGTCTCGCTCAACGCCGAAGAATCAACGGCCATTGCCTATCCCACGCTTGAGAGTCCGAGCTTTGTCATTCAAGTCCCGGATAGTTGGAAAATGACTGAAGCTGAGGAAGAAGGTGACTTTTTCCACCTCGACGGCCCCACAGGTGCCATCTTTTCCTTCCGCACCATTGAGGGCAGCGAAGGGGCTTTGGAGGGCGCTATCCAAGACACGTTCCAGCACATCAACGGCCTGTTTACGGACATCGAAATGGGTGATGCGCAAGACTGGACGCCGGATGGATTGACCGGCTTTTACGCAACAGGTTCTGGAAAAGACAAAGACGGCACGGTGGTGAGCATCGGCGTCGCTTGGTGTGCCCTCAATGATGGGAAAATCGCCCAAATGTGGTTTGTCACCGATGCCGATGATGCCCTGGGAATGAAAGCTGCGGAAGCCATAGCAAATTCCCTGAATTCCCCCAAGTAACAAGGCGCTCCGCCTCTCGTTCCCATGAGCAACGACTCCTTCACCACGACGACGAACACGTCGTGGTTCGGCCGAATCGGCAACGCTCTGGGCGGAATGCTTTTCGGCCTGATCCTTTTTTTCGCCTCGTTCGTCGTTCTGACCTGGAACGAAGGCCGGGCAGTCAAACGGGAAAAAACCCTCCAAACCGGAGCGAGTCAGGTCATTTCCGTGACCACCGACCGGATCGACCCGGCCAACCAAGGCAAGCTTGTCCATTTCTCCGGCACCGCCACGGCCGATGGTCCGGTCTCCGACCCGATCTTCGGGATCACGGCCGACGCGCTCAAACTCCGCCGCGACGTGGAAATGTATCAATGGGAGCAAAGCGAAAAAACCGAGACGAATCAAAAACTCGGCGGCGGAGAGGAAACCACGACCACGTATTCGTATTCGAAGACTTGGTCATCCTCGCTGATTGACTCCTCCCGGTTTCAGGTTCCCCAAGGCCATCAGAATCCTGAAGAAATGCCGGTCGACAGCGAGACGTTTCATGCTGGCGAAGTCCGGGTCGGGGCGTTTCTCCTTTCGCCGGCTCTGGTGGGGATGATCTCGAATTTCTCCCCGCGTCCCGTGACCAAAGCGGAAGCCGCGGCCGCCTCCGATCAGCACTCCACCGTGATGAATGTCACCACGGACGGATCTCTCTACATCGGCAAAAACCCCACAGCGCCGATCATCGGAGACGTCCGGGTCACATTTGAACAGGCCCCTTCCGGTCCCGTCAGCGTCATCGCTGCGCAGGTCGGCAACACGCTGGAGCCCTTCACCGTCCGGAATCTCGGGAGCATTGAACTCCTGAAATCCGGCACGTTCAGTGCCGAAGCCATGTTCCAGCAGGAGCAGGAAGGCAATGCCATTCTGACATGGATTCTCCGCTTGGTGGGCTTTGTCATGATGCTGGTCGGACTCAGCCTGATCACGAATGTCCTGTCCGTGGTGGCCGGTGTGATTCCATTTTTTGGAGATCTTGTCCGTGCTGGCACTGGTCTGCTCGGTTTTGCTGTGGCGCTCCCGCTCACGCTGGCGACGATCGCGCTCGCCTGGATCGCCTACCGTCCGCTCATCGGCATCCCGCTCCTCCTCGCCGCTGGAGCTCTTGTGTTTCTCGCCGGCCGCTCCATCGGCAAAGCCCGTCGGCGGCAAAAGACTTAGAGTGACCATACGCACCTCCTATCGATCGCTTGTCCTCGCAGCAATTTTTGCAGGGACCTGCTCCATGGCTACCGCCGCATTGGATATCATTGCCAAGGGAAGCGAAGACGACGGTCCGGTCTATGTCGTTGTCGATGAGGGCACAAAGAAGGTCCTCGGGACGTTCTGGAACAGCACCGATGATTCCAGCGACTATGGCTTTGAATCGTCGATCATCCCAGATTTCAAATGGTCGCCGGATCGAAGATACGTGGCCGTCACCGCCGGAGACGCGCGAAGCCGGACGGTTTCCCTTTACCGTGCGACTGCAAAGTCTCTCCAGCCCGTCTCCATTCCTTCGCTCAGCGACGACCAGGCCGCGCCGCTGAACGCCGTCGCCGATCCCGTCGCCGACGGTATGGAAGCCATCCGCTGGCAACCCAATGGAACGTTGCTCCTGAAATTCTGGTCCCAGCCCCGGATGACCGATGACCGCGAGCCGGAAACCGCCACTGTCTGGGCGGATCTCGAAGTGGACGGCAACCAAGCCCGGATCGTCGGCACGAGCTTGCTCGAACCCATGGAAGCTGTTCCGGACGAAGAATTCGACCTTGCGGCCTATAGTGGAACGCATCCGGTCACCGGCATGAATCCGAGCGGATCCACCTACAAGGGCGAGGTGACCATCCGCGTGGTCGATGGCGTCGTGAACATGGAGTGGAAAACCTCCGGCCAAATCTCGCGCGGCCGCGGCGTGTTGGTCGGGATGACGCTCGGCGTCGCGCTCGACAATGGCCTCGCGATCTACCGTATCTTCGGCCAGTCGGAAGGAATCTCGCTCATTGGATTCTGGGCCACCTCCGGCTCCACAACACCCGGACGCGAAGCAATTCGGATTGGCAACGCCGACATGACCGAAGCGACCTTCGCTCCAAAAAATCTCAACGGCACCTACACCTTTCTCCGCGAAGTGTCCCATGGACAGTTGGAAGGCACGGTGGTTATCTCCGGCGGCGAAATCGCCAAGTCCATCAGCTGGCAGACCGGAAATGCCAAGCCCCTCAAAGGCCAGGGCCTCGCCGTCGACGATGCATTGGCGATCCTCACACCCGCCGGCCTCTCCGTTCTCGAGAACCCGGGCGAATCTTTGGAGGGGATGTTTTTGACCAAGGACGGCACTCTTCAACCCGAGTCACTGATCAGACAATAATCCTCACATGAAGTTTCTCTCTTTTACCGTCATCGCCGCAGCCTGGCTCTTTTTGTCTGCCGTGCCAGGTCGCGCCGAACCGTCTGCGTTTGAGTTCGATGGCGCGGACTACTTCCTGCGCGGCGACGAAAATGGCATTCGTGAATATCTCACAGACGGAGAGACCTTCGAGAACTGGAACACGTTGATCTCCATCCGCGCCTTCGATGGGATCGACGATCCCAAAGCCTTTGCTTTCGCCCTCGTCGCCAATGCCAAAGAGGAAGGCGGCCCGAATGCACGGGGTCAGGTGATGGAAAACGAAGAAGCCGGATCGTACATAGCCGACTTCCTCGTCTTCTCTGAAGAAGGTTCGGAAAACCCGTTTGCCGAGTGGAACCTCTGGCGCATCGAAAAGAAGGGCGATCACATCGAAGCGGTCCAATACGCCCGCCGCTTTTATCACATCACGGAATCCACCGCCGATGAGCTGAACGCGGCCCGCCAACGCATCGTCCCGATGTTGGCGGTTTTCGAAGATCCCCGCGAGTAAGAACGCCGGGCCCGATTTCTCCTTTGCCAAAGTGGGTGGACGGCTGAGCGGTCGTAACGCCCCCGCTTGCAATCTCAGGCTTAGTCAGCCGTCCGCGCCGAGGGAACACCGGAGCGCACGGTATCGTGGACAAAGCGGAGTTTCTCCATCGCGGGCGAGGGAATCACAAACGGGTAGGCATCGCGCAGTCCCAGCCCGCGGTTGAGAATATTGAGCACGTGGGTGAGTGAGAACCAGCTCTCCATCATCCGGTCAAACGCATTGGTATTCGCGACTTCCGGCTCGAGCTTGGGCGCATCGGGCTGCGGCGGTTTGAGCGAAAGGCCGCATTCGACCGCCGTCTCTAAGGTGTCGGTCATGTGAAGATAATGCGCCCACGATTCCGCCCAATCTTCCCACGGATGCGCGCTGGCATACGCCGAGATGAACCGGGTGCTCCAATCCGGGGCCGGTCCTGTTTCATAGTGGCGCTGGAGAGCGTCGGCATAGGATTCGCGTTCATCCCCGAAAAGCCGGCGGAATTGCTCCAGACGCGCCGTGCCGTCAACAAGAAGGTCCCAATAGTAATGCCCCGTTTCGTGCCGGAAATGGCCGAGGATTGTGCGATAAGGTTCCTTCAGCGCCGTTCGTCGCCGCTCCCGTTCCGCATCATCCGCCTCGGCGATGTTCAAGGTGATCACCCCGGCGGCATGCCCGGTCAGGACCGGCGCGCCATCGTCCGCGAGAAATTCAAAGGCCAGGCCGGATGGATTTTCGGCCGTCTTGGGTTGCACCGGCAACGCAAGCTGGAGGAGGCTGTAAACTAGCCGCCGTTTCGCCGTCTCCAGACTCCTCCACGCCTCGACATTCTCCGGGCGGCTCAAATCGGGAATCACCCGGTTAAGCCGGCAGGAAACACAAAAGGGATCGGCGCTCCCAGCCGGAACCGCCCAGTTGCACACCGCGTGCGAAGTGTCGTTCTCACACCGGCGATAAACGGACCCATTTCCGCGGCGCCATAATCCCGGTCCCGCCGCCTCCAAAGCTCCCATCTCGGCCGCATCGGACAAAAAGGCCAGCGCGCTTCCGCACGCGACGCAACGGGTGTTCTCAAAGTACACCAACTGACCGCACTTGTCGCAATGGAAGATTTTCATGGGTTCAAAGATACCAGCCGCCGGGCATTCGGAAATGATGTTCAACCAGATCGTTACAGCGGGCTTGATCGGGCGTGTGAATCCGGGTTCGATGCGAAAAGAACCGATGCACGCAATCGAATGCGAAGGCCTGGAGTGCCGGCGGGAAAACTGGAACGGCCGAGGCCTTGGGGAAATCCACGACTTTTCGCTCCGCATCGCGCCGGGCGAGTTCGTCGGGTTTTGCGGACCCGATGGCTGCGGAAAAGGTCTCCTTCTCAACCTGATCGGTCTGCTGGAACGCCCGGACGCCGGGGTCCTCCGACTCGCTGGGGAATTCACCGAGACCCTCGCCGGCGACGAACGGGCCGATCTGCGGAATGAGACGTTTGGATTTCTCTTCGGCCACCCGTATCTGCTGCCGGCATTCACGATTGCGGAAAATGTGGCAATGCCGCTGTTCCGCATCCGCGGGGGTGATGCCCGGGAGGCGCGCGACAAAACGCTCGCCGCGCTTGAGTTCGTCGGCATTCCGGGCTTCGAAAGTCCCCCGGCCGGACGTGTTCCGCAGGACATCCGCTGGCGAGCCGCCTTCGCCCGCGCCCTCATCCACAGCCCCCGCATCCTCATTGCGATCTCGCCCCCTTGCCAGCCTGACCTCCCCGCCCTTGCCCGCCGCGCCGCCGATCATTTCGGCCTCACTGTGCTCTGGGCCGGCGATCCCGCGACACTCACCCCCGTTGCCGATCGTATCCTCACCCTCCGAGAAGGCCATCTTTTGAACGAGGTGGCGTAACCAGCCACCACCGCCGCGGAATCCGAAAGAGCCGCCGGGCGTGATTGCGGTCGACACCAACATCTTGGCGGCCGCCAATCGATACGACCATGCCGCCGCGGATGGGCGGGTTGGCGATCTCCACGATAGAATCGGTCCGTTTTCTTTTCGATGGACAAAGACGATCTTTCTCAGCTACGGCGTTTCCCCGCCGCTTCAAACATTGGAAGTCGGGGCAGACATATCGCCAGCATTTCTCCAATCGGTGAGCCGCCATCGACCACCACATCCGCCACCTCCCGCTGGGGGAGTATGTCACGGACAATTGATGGCCGCACAAACGCCTCAAACCGCCCGCGAACCTCGGCCTCGTCCCTCCCCCGCTCGGAGACATCCCGGGCGAGCCGGCGCTTCAGACAAAGGTCCGCGTCTGCGTCAACATAGACGGTGAGATCGCACTCCTCTGCCAAAGACCGGAGACCAAGGACAAAAAGACCCTCGATAATCAGATACGGACGCGGCTCCCGACGTTTCGCCGGTGCGATACGGGAGTGCGTTCGAAAATCATAAGTCGGAACCTCAATAGCCTGCCCGGCTTTCAGGGCGCGAACGGCCGCCACCACAGCCTCGCCATCGATCGCAGCGGGCCGGTCGAAATCGACCGCCGCCCGGCTTGTCTCCGGCAGATCGGAGAGATCGCGGTAATAAGCGTCGAGCGAAAGAACCACACACCGGTCCTCACCCGAGGCACCGGCCAGCGCGGATGCGAGATGGGACTTCCCGCTTCCCGACGGCCCCGCAATGCCGATGACAAAAACGCTCATTCCGATGGCCTCACCTCATCGATGAGGCGGCGAAGTCCATCCCGACAAACGCGGCAAGCCGCCAGGAAACGCAAACGCTCCGGCACGGCGGCGGCCGACCCGCCGTCGAGACAGTCCTGCTCCATGCGATATAAAAGCGGCGCCACCCCCTCCACGCGCAAAGTGAGCAGTCCACCCCGCAGAGTGTGAAGATCGCGCGCCGCCTGCGCCGGATCCCCGGATTCCAAGGCACGGTCGATCGACGAACTCAAGCGCTCGAGATCGGCCAATCCCGTCTCGAGAATATCGATCGTCAAATCCGGCAGACCGCCAAAAAGTTCCAACAGGTCGGCCACCGCGGGAAAGTGGATTTCCAAGCTCGCCTGGTCCGCGCCGGGCGGTATGGCGTTTTCATCGGGGATCGGGTTATTCATCGCGAAACATCGGTTTCCGGCGGCGGTACAATGCCCCCGCAATCGCACATCAATCCGAAAATCTGTTGAATCCTCGTCAGGGCCTCCGGCAGCGGTTGTTCGGAACAAATCATCGCCCGCGAGTCCGGCTCGGCGGGGTGGAAGCCATGCATGCCGGCAATCGCCTTCCGCCCCATGAAACTCGGCGCAATCTGGACGCCGGGATTCATAAGAAAAATCAGGTCGCCGTATTGGTGGTCATCAAAGAACACACCCAGCGCCCGAAGCTCCTCCTCCGGCAGAAGGCGACCCTCCGGATGAACGGCAAGAAACTCGGTAAGACGACGGCGCGCGTCGGCCGTCCGGCTCCAAAAGCGACCCATTGTTGAATCATAGAACGCCACATAGTCGCGTCCGAAAACGAGGCCGAGCTTTTCAATCCCGGCCTGAAGATCGAAGCCGCGATGAATGTCATGCATTCCGTGATCGGTGAACACATACAGCTTCACATCCGCAAAGTGCGAACGTGCCACATCGAGCGTCTTCCGAATTTCTCCGTCATACCACTTCAGCAGCTGCGGAATCCGCGGTGATCGTGTGCCTTCCGCATGCATGAGGGCATCAAGCTTGCCCAGCGAGACATAGGCGAGATCGATTTTCCTGCCCGCCAGGGCCCGGTTCAACTCGCCCAGCTTCGCCTCGTCGCCGAGGTTGCTGTCATGCACATGCCACGTCTTTCCCGCCTCCAGCAACAGATCAAAAATACTCCGCCCCTGCGGAAGACCGCCCGGTTCCCAGATCCGCTTCCACTCCGCATAGTGAAACCTCGGGAGTTCACAGAACGGCACGTTATACAATTGAAAATACCCCCGAATACCGCAGACCGATTTCACAATCCGCGATAAATAATGGCGCACCCGCGCTTTTTCGGTCACCACACTCGGAAGAAATCCAAGCCAGCGAACCCACGCGAACGGCGACGGACTCGCGGGATCATAATAATAGGAAGACCAAAGCCGATGCTGCGCCGGCGTCAGTCCCGAAATAATCGACGGATCGCACGCGGACGAATAGCCGAGGATCGTCTCCAAGGGTTTCCGATGGGGAGCCACATCCGCAAGAAACTCCGGATGCCGCCGGAGCACCTCCCAACCGAGTGCATCAATGAAAAGAAAAAGCCCGACGTTTTTCACGGGAGTCCCCTTTCGCGTCGCTCGTCACGCATGCCCTCATAGAGCGCGCGGTGAATGGTCCACCGATATTTCAGGTTGAACGACACCGTGTCCAATCGCCCCCTTCGGACAGCCTCACAAAAGTCCCGCACCATTTCGCGCAGGCAAAGCAACGCTTGGCAGATCGGGCGTGGGCGCGCATCAAAAATGTCCACAAACGCCCGGCCGTGTCGGTAGCGTTTCTTATGCAGACCCGGAATCGTGAAGTTGTGCGAATGCTCGACCCGGGAATCCGTGACAAGCCGGAAGCGGGCACCATCCGCACGGCAGGACCGTGACCAGGCAAGATCTTCGGAATATCCTTTGTCTTTGAAAGGATGGCGCTCCCAGAGCGTGCGACGAAAGCAACACGAGACCGCGGAGAAAAAGTCTTCGTTTTCCTCTTTCAGATTCCGCGGGTCATAGGCCCTCCGATAATCATAGGCCACGATGAAGTCCGCATCGTCGCGGGCGACCTGCACACTCATCGTGGCATCCACCTCCCCGCACTCGACCGGTCCCACCAATGTTTCCAGCCACGTGTCATCGAGCGGGATGGCATCGGCATTCAACAGAACAATGGTTGGCTCCTTGGCGAGGGCAACCATGCGGTTCAGCACCGGCCCCGGCTCGTAATCCTGCGGGGCGATTTGGACGAGTTCATCGGGAGGGAAGGCGGCGACTTCCCCGAGCGTTCCATCGGTGGATCCCGAGTCGATCGCATACAGCCGCCAGTCGCGGCGGGTTTGCGTTCGCAGGGCCGCCAACGCACGCCGGGCGTAAGGCATTTCGTTCTTCGACCGCATGATGATGGCCAGCGTGGCAGGGGTGCTCATGATCGATGTTTTGGATAAAGCGAAAGAAGCCGTCGGGCGACAACCGGCCAATCATACTCCGCCGCCGCCCGTTCCGCCCCCGCCGTCGCGAGCTGGCGGGAGAGGGTTTCGTCGTGGGCGAGCCGCTTGATCGCAGCCGCCAGGGCGGGCGCTTCGCCCGAGGGAACATGGAGAAGGTTCTCCCCATCTTTGGTGAAACCCGGGATCCCTCCGACCGCCGTCGCGATCACCGGAAGTGAGGCCGCCCACGCCTCCAAAATCACGATGCCGAAGGGCTCATGACAACTTGGGAGAACGAACATTTCCGCCGCACGAAACGCTCCCGGCAGGGCCGGGTCGCCCGGTGGCAAACCCGGGATCCAAGTGACCCGGTCGCCCAGTCCCGCCGCCGCGATGTCGCGCCGCAACGAGTCCCCGTAGGTTTCCACCACCTCCGCTCCGATGAGAACCACATGGTGTCCGGGCATTTCCCCCGCGACCTTCGCAAACGCCTCCACCAAAAGGCGCTGGTTTTTCTGGGGATCCACACGCGAGACACACAGGATGAGTTTTTTCTCGCGGAGGCCCGGATAGCGCTCAAAAAACGCACCCGCCTCGGCCTCCCGAAAGCGGGCAAGATCCACCCCGTTCGGCTGATAATAAACTGCCTGACCCGGTCGCTCGCGCGACATGGCGTTGTATTCGTCCTGTCCGACACAAAACAAGACCGACGCATCATCGAGCGTCCTTCGGGCCCCGAGCGCCCATCCCGCGATCTTCCCCCATTCCAAGCGTCCCTGCGTGGGGGCGAGCATCTGGCGGGTCTGTTCTTCGGGCAGCGTGTGGTATCCGCCGTGAATCGACACCGCGTAGGGGATCCCGAGCCGCCGCGCTGCAAATCGCACGGTGCCACCGAGACGATGCTGCACATGGGCGTGGATCAGCCCGGCCTGCGTATCGCACGCCAGAGCTCCCAACATTCCGAACGAGAGCGGATTTCCTCCTTTGAGCTCCAGCGCCTGTCGCTGCGCCGCGGAGAGTCCCAGCCACGGAAGAAAATAGCCGAACCGCCGGACTTCCACGCCGCGAAAGGTCTCCCGTCCGCGACGTGCAAACATGGCCGTCGCATAGATCGGGCTTTCGATGCCGAGTCGGGAAAACTCCCGCGCCAAATGGTAAACCACGCTCTCCGTGCCGCCCCACTTCCCGGGCACAAAACGGCGCATCACATGCACGATCCGTCGGAATGGCGGCGCGTCGTTCATCAGCGTTTTGTCAGCACCTCCGCAAGCCGCGACCGGGCCGTGTCCAACCGATGCAACAAGGCGTCCCGCACCCCGCGGCTCCGCGCTTCAAACGCGCCCCTCTGCTCCAACAGCCGGAACGTCTCCCGCACCAACGCATCAAAATCACACGCCTCCACCGACCCCACTGACTCCAGCCCGAACGGGGCGAGAAAGTTGTCCACCTTCGATCCGCGGCTGATGCCGATCAACGGGACATGATGGATCGAACCGAGGATCAAAAGGTGAAGCCGGCTGCTGATAATGACATCCATCCGCGCCGCCACCGCCGTGACATCCTCCGGCTCTGTCACGCCACGCAGGATCTGAAAACTCTCCGGTCGCTCCAGATCCGCCTTCAGCTTTTCCAACAAAGCGAGATCCGTGATCGGATTCATCGGCAGCCCGATCAATTCCACGCCCCGACGCTCCAGAATCCGGTCCAAGGTGCGGACGAGCTCGTCCCACCGGGTGATCTCGCGCTGCGCGCTGACGCAGAGGGCGACCCTTTGTACACCCGGCTGTTCCAGACGCCCGACGTCTTCGCGCGACAAAACCGGAGGCGGCCAAGCGGCGGTCTCCTGAATCAGCGCCGAATCCGCGCCCACTACGACCGACCCCTCCGGCACCCCGCAGCGGACCAGCTCTCTCGCGCTTTCCGGATCCCGCGTCACAATCAACTCACAGCCCTCCAGCTCGCTTCTCAGGAGAGACCGGGCCGTGGTTTCCAGGTGCGCTTCGAGCTTGTTGCGGATCTGAAAAACCCCGCCGGTGCAGGTGTCTGCCCATCGGGCTGCCGCGAGACGTTTTCCGCGAAGGCGGTATTTGGCCGGATTGAGCTCCGAGTTCATCCCCACATTCCAGATCACCCGCCGGCATCGGCAATTCCTGGCCATGGCCAATAGCTCGCAGGCCCGGTCGGGGTAATCCGACAGCCCGGTGGCTCCCGCCCACAGGTAAACGTCGTTTCGCGAGAAAACCTTCCGCATTTCCGTTTCGGAATAGGGAACCACATCGAATCCAAACAGCGGACAAACCTGCACTCCCAGTCGCTGTGCAGTCTTCGGATCATCCGTGCTCACGGTCAGTATTGCGCCCGGAGCCGCCTCGCGCACGATCCGCACCACGCTGGCCAGAATCGCCTCGTCGCCTATGTTGTTTCGCCCGAAGGGCACGCCGCCAATGAGAATGTTCATCTGGGATTTCCGATCAGAAGGTTGAGAAGCCGGTTGAGTTTTCCAAATTCCAGTGCCCGCAACTCCGCGACATCGTCATGCCGGAGGAGGCGGGCGAATCGCACGAGCACCAGAAAGACCGCGAAGTAAACAAGCGCCGCCCCCAAGAACATCGGAATCGACTCCCCGGGCAACATCCAACGCACCCCGGCGGCGAGCAGCGGACAGACGATGAGGAAACGCAGAAAGAAAGCCGTCGGAAAATGGAATCCCCCTAGAAACGACCGCACAAATCGAAGCCTCAGCGGAAACGTCAGCAGAAATGTGAGAACGACCGCCGACAGCGCACCGGGAATCCCGAAGCGCGGAATCAGAATCCAATCGAGCAGGACATTCACCCCTACCCGCATGTAGAGCAGCGGCAAAAACTCCTTCACCCGCTCGCGCGCCCCGATCGCCATCGACATCGGCATCGCGATCAGCGGCAGGAGATGAATCATGCAGAACGCCGAGGCAATCCAACCGGCTTCCGCCATTTCCGGACCGTAAAAAAGAACCACGGCCGCCGGCGCAAAAAACAGCCCGAAGGCCGCCACCGGAACCGCCAGCAAAATGAGCACTTTGTAAAGCGACCGCACAATCCGCGGCAGGCAATCCGGATCCCGCACATAAGCCTCGGCCAGACCACTCGAGAAAATCGTCTGCAACGCCATCGGAATGAAGGTGATGACCAGCATGGTCGATGAGTAGCCGAGATCATAGATGGCGACGACCGACGGCCCGAAATACAACCCGAGGAAGAACGTCTCGGTGTATTTCATCATGAACGCCCGGCCGATGCTCCCGCCCCAGGTCGCGAGTCCCATGTTCAGCACGCGCCGCCGACCGATGCCTTCGAGCGGAGATTTCCAATTCATCGTCCGCAGCGTTCGAACGAGCACGATGGCCGCAAGAGCTCCTGCGATCCCGATCGAAATCATCTCCACGATCAGAATCGAAGCCGCGGACCCGCCCCCGCGCCACATCAGCCACCCGATGAGGGCCGCCCAGGAGATTCCCTGCACGAACGAAATGGCCGCCACCCACCGCCCGAGGAAGAGCCCGGTCAGGACATCGTTGTACCAAGACTTCGCCAGCACAAAGCCCACCGAAATCGCCGTGAGCAGCAGAAGCGGCCCGAAGGACACGCCGAACCAGCGGTCAAAAAGAGGCGTCGCCGACGTGATCAAAGCGGCGGCGATCGTCGTCAGCCCGATCTGGATGGCCGCGGACTTCCACAGCAGGCGCACCAGTCCGGCCCGATTGCGGTTCACCACCAACTCCGGAACAAACCGCAGCAGGGCGGCATTCATTCCCAGACCGCACAGGATCACCAACACGTCGGCAAACGCTTTGCAAAGGGCGAAAACTCCGTACTCCTCGCGGCCGAGCGTCCGCACAATCGCGACGGAGATCCCGAAATAGGCAAAGAAAAGCAGCACTTTGGACCCCAGAATCCAGGGAACGGCTTCCATAGACCGGCGCGAGAGGAACGTGGAGCTACTCATGCCGGGACCGGGGTGCCTTCATTTTGCCTGCGCGCTTTTTCGAGCCTACAATTCTGACTGAGAGCGGCGACGATGGCGATAGCAATCATGAGAAGAAAAAAGATGGGCGTCTGGCGGAAGGAAAGCTGCACCATCGATTGCACGTGACACACCACGCACAGGAGCATCGCTCCGGTCGCCGCGGCACACTCCGGCCCGCGCAACCGCCACAGAACCAGCGGGCCGGCGAGCGTGAAGAACCGGAGCCAGAATCCCAGGAAAATCAGCAGCCCCGGGTAACCGGTCTCCCCGAGCGTCAGGAACCAAATGTTGTGCGCGGGCGTGCCGGGCGGGTTGTCGGGATTGACCATCCCGGCGTAGCGGTCCCAGGACAGCGCGGAGAAGTTTCCCGGTCCCACGCCGAAGGGCCGGTCGGCCGCCATGAGCTTGGCCTGGTTGTTGTAATACATCCGGTATTCCATGTCGCCGGCGGCATCCTGTTCGCCGACAAAGCGGTTGAGCAACGTATCCGCGGCCGCCAGGAGCACGGCCACACCAGCCAGCGCCCCCGCGACCAGAATGACGGCATTTTTGACGCTCAGGTTCCGCCACCCCAGGAGCAGAAACGAAAAACCCAGTCCAAGAATCAGCGCGGCCAATCCACCGCGCGAGATGGTCATGACCACACTGAGCGCTGCCAGCCCCAATCCGAGCGATAACAGAAGAACCCGCCGCCAGCGTTTTTCGGCGAGCAGGATGGAGAACAAAAACGTCCCGCTCATCGCCATGTAGGTGGCCAGCGAGTTCGGGTGCTGCAGCGTTCCCTTCACCCGGTGCACCCCGTGCAGGTAGCGGTCCGACAGGACGACCAAACCAAGATAGATCGTTCCGAGACAGACAGCGAGCACGACCGTGTCCAGGTTTCCCGGCTTCCTTAAGTAATAATAGAGCGCCAGAAACAAAAGGAATCCCCGCATCCATTTGGTGGTCTCGAAGACCGGGTAGAGCTTGGTTTCGAATTTGTCGTAAGGCAGGAAGAACGGATGTTCTTGGGCGGCCGTTGGAACGTCGATGCTCGTCGGAGCGGTGATCCACGAGACCATGCAGACAAAGATGATTCCCAAAAACGCAAGGGTCATCGGCGGGATTCCCGGAGCGGCATACGCCTCCCGATGGCGATAGATCACCCCGAGCAGGACCAACGCGCTCAAGTCTCCCAAGCTGATCTCAATCCCCTTCGTCAGGGCAAAATAGAATTCCCGTGAGTAGAAATTGATCGAGGTGGCATCCGGAATGACCGTGCTCAGGACGAGGAAGATCAGGACGAGCTTTTCCACCAGCGGATAGCGCGACGCCAAAGCGATCCCGACTGGCACTCCAATGAAAAGGGCCAGGAAGAAGATGAGGTATTTGAACTCCGACATGGAGGCTCAGGGGATCACCACCGGGGGCGGTGCGGGTTGGTTCGCGCCGGGATTGAGTTGGATCGATGTCGTTACGCCTTCCGAGTCTTCTCCATTGACGATGCGAATTCCCTCGCCGGCGGCATAAGTCTCGGCCGCCGTCCCGATAACCGTGTCGATATAGCGCTCGATCCGTTCCCATGGGCTGCGTGGAACCCAGATGATGTCACCCGGCTGCACCGCGACATCCGGGTGTTTTCCTTTCGAGATGGAATCCAGATTGAGAATGGCGACCCGGGGTTTGGTGAAACTCCCGCGCACCAAAAGCACGCGTTGCACATAGGCTCCGGGCCGTGTCCCCTGCGCCTCGGCAATCGCGCCCACGAGACCCATGCCCTCCCGCCAGCCGACTGCTTTGGGAACGCCGACACTCCCGAGAACGAGAATTTCCTTCGTGCTCTTCTGCGGCAGGAAAATGAAATCGTTGTCGCGGACATAGACATTGTAGCTCATGTCGCCTTTGCGGATCAGCGCCTCGAAGTCCACCGGCAACAACCGGCCGTCGCGGACGAGGATCGACCGCGAGAGATCCGCCAGTTCTTCGGTCGTTCCAGTTCCGCCCGCCAACTCAAGCCCGCCGGCCCGGGCAATCGCATCCAGAAGGGTCGTCGGCTGATTGAGCGGATAGACATTCGGGCTGTACACTTTTCCGAGGATCGAGAAATTCCGGCTCTTTGCGGCATGGAGCGCCACTGAGACATCGGGCACCCGGTAAAACGGCCGCAACGCCTCGGTGAGCGTCGCCGCCAGCTCGGCCACGGTTTTCCCGGCAGCCATCACGGGAGGTGCGAGGTCGAAATAGACAAAGCCATCCGGCATAACAAAGGTCTTGAGGCTGGCATTCGGATCGTTCGCGCGGGCATTGACGCGGTAGATCACGATCTCATCGCCCGGTCCGAGCGGATAAGGAGCCGTTGGCACCCGGAGGTCGGCCCCAAGCGCGGCGGAGCGGTCGATTGTTTCCGTGTCGGCATCTGCGAGGGGTTTGGCACGCGGGTCAAAACCATGCGACGGCCGCGGACCCAGCACACAGCCGGCGAGGAACAGCGCAACAACGGCCAAGCCGAGCATCCTCATGGCGCGGCACTCCGCGGTGGTGATTCGTTGACTGGCGTCGCCGGCAGGATCGCCCTGCGGAACAGCACGGGTGCATTGGCGCCGGTCCACGTCGCGACGGCGCTTTGCAGGAAGACCGAGACCGCCGCATCCACGACTTCCTCGGCCTTCTGCCACGGCCGGTTGCTGACATAGACAATGTCTTTTGGCTCGAGCGGAAAATCTTCGCGGTTGCCTTTCAGGATCGCATCGGTG
This sequence comes from uncultured Chthoniobacterales bacterium, assembly GCA_964516295.1. GTDB lineage: Bacteria > Verrucomicrobiota > Verrucomicrobiia > Chthoniobacterales > Terrimicrobiaceae > CAZEYT01. The sequence goes on from CAZEYT010000015.1 coordinate 31,859, forward strand.
TTGATCACAAAGATCTGCGGCTTCGTCATGCTGCCGCGCACCACGAGGACATGCTCGCGGTAAGCAGAGTCCTCAAAACCGAGTCTCTTCGCAATCGCGGCCATTACAGACGCCCCGGCGGTAAAGCCCTCCCGGCCCGGTTTGCGCACGGCTCCCAGCACGTAGTAGTCATTCGCCAGCGCCGAGGCGATCTGGATATAGTCCCCGGGAGCGAGGGAGACATTCTGCGTCATGTCGCCCTCGAGGAGGAGACGGCGGAAATCCACCGGCACCCGGCGGCCATCGCGCACCAAAAAACTGCGGTCCAGATCGGCAAGGTCCACATAGCGCCGGTCGAAAAGTCCGGACACCGTTCCCCCGGCTCGCGAGAGCGCCTCGATGAGCGTGGTCGGACCCTCGAGCGGAAACACTCCGGTCAGCTTCACCATCCCCATGATCGTGTAATTTTTGCTGGTGAGAGAAATCGGGGTCACGATGACGCGCGGATTTTTGTAAAAGTTCGTGAGCGCCTCTTGCAGAAGCCCGCGGGTTTCTTCAATCGTCCGCCCCTCCACCGAAAGGGCCGTTGCGGACAGGTAGGAGATCGTCCCATCCGGAGCCACACGCACCTCCGGCCGCGCGAGGTCCGGGCGTCCGTAAAACTGGATCGAGAGCACATCCCCCGCGCCGAGACGATACGGGGTGGCACCATACGCTTCACTGGCCGCCGGAGGCGTCGGGTCGGCGGAGGCCGCGCCACCAAACAAAAAAGCCCCCGCCAGGAGACCGGTCAGAATCGGCGGAACACAGCGAAACATACGAGATTCAGCCAAGGGCCACGGTGCCGCGCAAAGGCTTGTTCGTCGCCAGCAGCGTTCGCTGGGTGTGCCAGAAACTTCGCTCCGCCGCACCAAGCGCACAGAGCAGAATCGTCTCTGGAAATTCCCGCACCACACTGGCACCCGGCTCGCGGGCGAGCCCGGACGTCTCGATCCAGATCTCCTGGAAGTGTTTTTGAGCGGCGAGGACTTTGGCGACGAGATCCTTCCCGCCGCGGGCATCCAGGTCGGGCGGCATTTCGAGCAGGACCACCCGTTCCGCCGTGGGCGGACTTTGGAGCTGGTGAGAAGCCACCCGCGGCAGCGAAGCCAGACCGGCCGGAAGTTCCCCGGCCAAATGAACCACCAAAATACGGATCTCCATGCGACGCCCCGCATCGAGCAACGCTTCCCAAAACGCTCCCGCGGCCGGAGACGCCACGGGCATCCAAAATGTCCGCGTGCGCCCGGACGCCAGAGATCCGATGACCGACGCCCAAATCTCCTGCGAGCGCCTCTCGGCGGGTGTTTTCAGGGAAATCCGCGCGAGGCCGGGACATTGCAGCGCAGCCTCGGCTTCAGCGGGCGTGCGCACCGTCCGGTCGAGAAACTCCAACCCGGCCAAACCCATCACGCAGAGCACGAAGAAAACAAAGCCGCCCGCGATGGTGGCCGCAGCCAGTCTTGTCGTCCGCGATCCCACCACCACGTCGCGGGCGGTGGGAGTCTTGAATGTACGAAAATATCCCGGCGCAAGTTCCTCAAAGACGGCGACCTCCTGCATGCGGTTGGTGAGGGCATCCCGCGCGGCCCGCAGCGTCTGCGCGCTCTCCAAAAGCGGCGCGGCGATCAATCCCAGCTTGGGAAGATCTTTCAATCGCTCCCTGGCCTTCGCCCGCATGTCTTCCAATTGCGCCTGTTGCAGAAGGAGATTTTCCCGACGGGATTCCAACTCCAGAATCTGCAGGTAAAGCGCGTTCCCCACATAGGATCCCGTGAACTCCGAAATCGGCGTCTCTCCGGAGGCGAGGTCTTTCTCGACCTTGGCCCGAAGCGCCTTCACCCGCTCCAGTGCCTCTTGATAAACCGGATTTTGGTCGGTGTAATACTCCGCCATCTCGTTCAGCTTCGCCTCCTCCACCTTGAGCTCTTCAAAACTCGGACTGTGTTTGCGAATCTCTTTGCGAAGAGACTCCAATTGGAACGCTGTCGCTTCCAAGTCCACCCGCACCGTCTCATAGCGAAGATCCAGGTCGCCGAGCGATTTGAGGTAGGCGTCCGTCTCCTTTTCCACATCGACGACACCGGATTGCTCGCGCATGGCGGCGATTTTTTTGTTCAGCTCTTCGAGTTCCCGATCGGTCTTCATCAACTGCTCGGTGAGATAAGCCTTCATTTCCGAGCTCTCCTGCGCCTGGAGCCGGCTCGTGAAGGCCAGCGCTTCATTGGCCCAGAGCGTGGCCAGGGCAGCCGTTTGTTCGGCCGGGAGCGGGGCCGTGACCACGATGTCCACGAAATCGGTCTTTCGCACCTCTTGTACCGCCACCATGTCCTGCAACTCGGCCGCCGTCAGACCCTCGCCGAATTTTGCCGCCACTTCCCGGGCGACCTGGGGTGAAACCAGCGCGCCAAGAAGCGTTGACCCTTGGAGCCGCGACGGCGAGTACGAGACCGTGCTCACCGCAAACGCCTGCGGATTTCGAACCATGAGCCGCGCCGAAACCGTCGACGTCACGGTAAACACGGACAACCCGGCCGCCAGCCCCAGCCCACCGCCCACCAACGCGAGGAGGACCGGAACCCACCACCGCCTCAAAAGTGCCATCGGGATCCGCAGCAGGTCGAATCCTTGGAAAATCGTCGGAGCCGGCCGGAAGGCGGGAACCGCCGCAGCCGCCGCGGGAGCCGGAAGCACGGGATCCCTCGCCTCCAGGCGATCCGGCGTCGGAGCGACAGCACCACGCTCCTCCCGCTGTGGCAACGCTCCGACGGGCGGAGGTGGCGGTGGCGGGTTATCCCGCGGACCGGTCGGAGCCGACCATTCACTCACACGCAAAGGTGCCGGGTCCTTCATGAGCGCAGGGAAAACACCGCCGGAAGCGTCTGGTGTCGCCGGAGATCCTCCACGACCCGCTGCACCTGCCCGGCATCGACCAAAGGTTCCCCTTCCGCCGCCGCCGATTCCAGCGAGAGCTTTGCCAGACGGTTGATTTCCCGCGGAATACCGCGACTCGCCCGGAACAACAAATCCGCCGCTTCCGCTGTAAACAAGCGACCGCTCGCATGCCCGGCTACGGTCAACCGCGACTCCAAGTACGACGGCACTTCGTCCGCATCCAAATTCGGAAGATGAAACCGCAGGCTGATCCGCTGGTCCAACGGCGGCAAGGCGGCGATCTGCTCGCGGAGTTCGGGCTGGCCGATGAGGATGATGGTGATCCGACCTTCCATCTCGCCGTTCAAATTCGAGAGGCGCTTGAGGTGAAGAAGATTCTCCGTCGAAAGATCCTGGGCCTCGTCAAAAATCAAAACCAACTGCCGTCGTTGCAGGCGTTGGAGCTCTGTTGCCAAGATTGCCACGTGCTCGAACAACCGAGCCAGCCCCGCCGTCTCATCCAGATCCCTCCGATTGTGACCCGATTTCAGCAGGAGTTGGATGATGAGCTCCGCAAAAGAAAATCCCGAGTTCTCAAACTCGACCACGTAATGCCGCTGCCAGTCGATGCCCGCCGTGAAGACGCGCCGCGTGATCGATTTTCCGCTGCCAATCTCGCCGGTCAGCATCCCGAAATACATCGATTGCTGGTCGACGAGATACGAAAGCCGCGCGAGGGCTTCGCGATGCTCGCGACTCGCGTAGTAAAACCGCGGGTCCGTCAGAATTTCAAACGGGCGTTCGCGGAGGCCAAAATGTTCGAGGTGGGTGTCCATTCCCCTGAGCCGAGCTTAGCGAAAGTTTACCGGTTGTCTTTCCCAGAATTGCGGGCTGCGGCGCGTTCGTAGCACGCCACCGTGGCAGCGGCGCAGGCGTCCCAACGGAATTCGGCCGCCCGCGCCAGGCCCGCTTCGCGCCAAGCCATGCGCCGGTCGGGATCCCGACACCATTCGAGCATCGCCGCCGCAATCGCGTCGGGATTCTCCGGATCAAACAAAACCGCCGCCCCGCCGGTCACCTCGGCCAGCGAGCCGCGATCCGAGCAAAGCACAGGACAGCCACATGCCATCGCCTCCACCGGCGGCAGTCCAAAGCCTTCAAACAACGAGGGAAAAACCAGGGCCTTCGCCCCCGAATACCACGCCGGCAGCAACGCATCGTCCACAAAACCCGCGCAATGGACTCTCTCGCGCACCGGCGACGCGGCAATCGCGGAGTGAATCTCGGCAGCTCCATGCCAGTCGGCCCCGGCCAGCACCAGACGCCCGGCCTGTTCCGGCGCCTCCCGACAGACCCGCTCAAAGGCCTGTAAGAGTCGCAGGTGGTTCTTCGCCGGATGTTCCAACCGCGCCACGTAAATCCACCATCCTTCCTCCCACCCGGCCGTCACCGGAAGGGCACGGTGAACCTCCGCGGGCTTCAGCGGACAAAACCGATCGTGATCAATGCCGTTGTGGACGACCGTGAGGCGGTCTTCCTCCACGCCAAAAAATTCCCGAATATCTCCCGCCGTCGTGCCACTCACAGCGATGACCTCCTCCACCCGCCGCGCCAGGCGCGTGACGATCTGTCGACCATAAAACATCCGAAGCCGGTCGTATTTCCCGGCCAGGCGGAACGGCGCGCAATCATGAATCGTCACCACCTGAGGAATCCCGGGCCGCGCAACGATCCGCCGATAACTCGGGATGTGAAGAACGTCGCACCCCTCCCGACGCAACCACCCCGGAAGCACGGTCTGATGCCACAGGACATTGCGCACCGCCGGTCGCCAGCTCTCCGAAACGCCCACCCACCGACAGCGATCCAGCCACGGCGCGAACCAGTCCCGGTCCTCCTCCAGTCCGAAAATGACCACTTCAACCGGCCATTTCCTTTGCGCGAGTCCGTGGAGAAGCCCGGCCACATAGGTTGCCACCCCGGATTTTCCCCGCTGCACCACCGAGGTCGAAAGTCCGATTCTCATGATTCCGCCGCCAGCAGGACGTTCTCCAACTTGGACACCCGGATGACATTCCGGATGTTCTCCCGAAGGTGCGACAGTCGCAGGCGACCGTTCGGCCGCTGGACGGCCAGGCGGTGGCACAGGAGGAGAAACCCCAGGCCCGAGCTGTCCATGAAATGCGTCTCGCCCATGTCGAAGACCAGCTCGCGGCTGTCCGGTCGATCGTCCCACGCCGAGCGGACCGCCAGCGCGACTGATTCGGCATTCTCGGCAGTGAGACGCGCCGGGAGGCGAAAAAGCAGCACCCCGGCCGCCTCGCCGGCCACCGGCCGAAGTGCGGTGGACGCCCCATCCCGGGCAAGGATACGGGTCGCTTCATCCATCGTCTCCGCAAGCGGCAGAATGCGTTCCAGCCGCGTCACTTCCACGACCTTCCTCACCGCCTCGGATGGAGCCAGGAAACAGCCAGGCGTCCCTTGCGCCCACGCCCGCCGGACCACCCGCAGCATGGTTCCCAGCCCGCGGCTGTCCACTGTTGTCACGGAAGAAAGGTCGATGACGAAAGGTCGGGTGAAATCCGGTTGGGCAAAACCCTCGACCCGCGCTGCCGTGAGCGAACCCTCCCAGCGGACGTACTCCACGTCGCTCGTTGGTTCGAGAGACACGTCCGGCAGGTCACCGGCGGCGACCGTCTTTCGGATCGCCCGGCTTTCGCGGAGACTTTGCGTCACCAAGAACGCAATGTCCTTTGCATAGCGTCCGATCAGACGTCGCGGCTCTTGCAGGAGGCGAAAGACCCATTCGAGTCCGAAACGCGCCATCCATGCGGGCGCCCGCGACACCTTGCCGGCCAGGAAATCAATTGTCGCCCCCACTCCGATGCAGCACGGAACACCCAACGCGCGATAGTGCATATAGATCCATTTCTCCTGCTTCGGACACCCGAAGGCCACCAGCAGGATTTCCGGCCGGGCCTCGCGGATGGCGTCGATGATCGGGCGATTGTCAAACTCATGCAGCGGCGCAAACGGTGGCGAATAAAAGCCTGCCGCGGGAAGCCGGGGGTGGTCTTGCTGAAGGCGCGCCGCACCACGGCGGAGGCTGTCGGGATCTCCCCCGAGCAGGAAAACGCGGTATCCCATTTTCTCCGCATGGGCGGCGAGGCGGGGAACGAGATCCGAACCCGCCACACGCTCCCGGAGCGGCTTGCCGGTCAGATGCGAGGCCCAGACCAACGGCGTGCCATCGCACAGCACCAACTCGGCCTCCACCAGAATCCGTTGCAACTCGACATCCTCACTCGCCTGTGCCGCAAAATCGAGGTTCGCGGTCACCAGATACGACGGCTTCCGGGTCGCGATGAAGTGGTCGATCCACCCCAGCGTCTCCGCCATGCTCACATCGTGAAAGGGAATGCCGAAAAGAACAATCGTCCGCGGCTCGGCAGGTGGCGAAGTATGGCTCATGGCTCCAGAATGTCCCGAAGATGCATCGCCGCGAAAAAATCAAATCCGAGGGCTGACTTAACCAGATAAACCGTCGCAAAACCAATCAAAACCAACATCACCACCGACACGATCCCAAACGCCGAGAAAAGCCACAGCCGGAGGGGAAGCGGGGCCGGGGCTTCCCGCGCGGCCATCGCCGACTGAAGCCGCGTCTCGGACGCGTCGAGCCGGCTCCGGGTCGAACTGAGCGTTTCCAGCAACTGGCTCTGTCGGAGCGCATGCGCGAGGAGATGAACGGTGGATTCCGCCTCCAGCGGCTTAGGAAGGTAGTGCAGGATGCCCCCTTCCGTCATCGCATGGCGCAGGAGGTCGGCATCCAGATCCGCGCACATCAGCACGCGCTGCAAGCCGGGGCGGAGGTCGCGTGTGCGCGCGAACAACATCAGCCCCGGAAGATCGGGAAGATCATCCGCGCACACCACGACCCGGATGGAATGCGACCGGAGAAACGCCTCCCCGTCGGCGGCCGACCGAGCGTGTGCGCTGCGGGATCCGGCCGGCACCAGATCGTCCAACTGGCGGATCACGCCGGGATCCGCATCGATCAACAAAAAGTCCCACGTTTCTTCGGCGGGATTGTTCGACACGGCCATGCGATGCTCAGCGGAGGGTAAGTCGGAGCCACGTCGCGATGAACGGGAGTTTCATTTTCCCGTGACAGGCGTGGTAGAACCACTGGCGCCGGAAGAGCGATCCCCACAGGCTCCAGCATTGGAAGTAAAACTGCCGGTTGAAACGGCGGTCGATGAGTTTCTCCATCCGCCTGTGGAGCATGACGCGCGTCAGGGCGCGTTGGTCCCAGAACGGGTCGGTGTCGAGGAGGGACTCGTCAAAGGCAGTCCGGATGCTCTCGTCGGGATGATAAACCAACACGCCGCTGTTGATCTGGTAGGGCAGCTTGTCCGGGACGCCGCCGATCAGTCCGGCCGCCATCACCGGCATCGCCGGCGCATCCCGTGCGATCAGGATGTCTGCATCGACGAAGATGACCTGGTCGTAAGTTGACCACCACGTCAAATCCGGAAGGCACAGCTTTTGCCACGTCAACTTGCGGCCGGGCAGCTCCCGTACGGGCTCGGTGAGGATGATCGGATCGTACCCATGACGCGCGGCATAGTCCTCGAACCGTCGGCGCGAGTAGCGGTCAAACGCGGCCAGATAGGGTGTTCCAACGACAATCGTACAGAGGGCGGTGCGGGGCTTCATGGGAGAGCTGTGGTCCGGGTGTCTTTCCAGATTCCTTTGACCCGGCCGGAGCGGAGCCGGGCATTCGAAGCGAAAAACACCGCGAGGTCGAAGGGAAAGGCGAGCAGCGCCAGGGCGAAGGCGCGCACCCGGGCAGAACCGCTCGCAAACCGAACCCGTCGCCAGCGCATCCAAAGCGAGGGACGATCCATGACCCAAAGTCCGCGTCGCCGGATTTCCTCCCGGATCTCGCGCACCAGCCAGTCGGGGTCCTCCGCACAGCGCTTCCGGAGCGCCTCGTAGATCGGCCGCTCGGGCCAGTCGCGGCGGAGCGCGGCCGTAAAACACGTGTAGAGCGTGTGACCGACCGCCTGCCGGACCTGGTGATTCCAGATATCGGCAAAGCGGGTGTAGCATTCAAAAACATGGCCCGCATCTTCCGCGCGCACGATGCGGGTGTTGTCCACCGGCCCGCTGTAACCATCGGTGCACAGGATTTGTTTGAGAAATCCATCATCCACGATCAGCCCCCGCGGGATCACCACCCGACGGAGCGCACGGCTGCGGGCACAGTAGAGCTGGCCGGTGAGCTGACCGGGAGCGGATTGGGTCATGCTTCCGGCTGCGAGGAGAATGCGATCGCGAAGTGACAGCGAGGGTTTTCGGGAGAGATGCTTCACGGGCATGTCGGTGGAGATCCACGCATGCGGGTTCGCTTCCAGCGCGGCCCAAAGGTTCTCAAGTGTCCCGGGCGTGAGCAGCTCGATATCGGCATCGAGGAGGATGTGGTAATCGGCGTCCGCGGGTGAAAACCGGTGGATTAGAGCATTCCACGCCTGGGATTTGCCGCCCTCCGCAAGTTCCTCCACGCGGGTGTGGACGGCGGGATGCAATTTCAAGAGATCGTCCAGCGCTTTTGCCGCGACGGCGGCCGTGCGATCGGTGCAGCCATTGGGAACGACGACGATCTCGACGGAAAATCCGGGCCCGGCCTTCGAGAGCAGGGTCTGCCCGGCGAGGCTCTTGATCGTGGTGGCAATCGAGGATCCCTCGTTCCACGCCAGAATGCCGATGAGGATCTTCATGGATAAAGCCGCCAACAGGCGCGGGCGTGTTCTTCGAGGGCCGTCCGCTCCCGGTCCCGTGCGCCCAGAAGCCGTGCGGCCAGAGCCCGGTTGGCTCCGGCTTTTTCGGTCTCTCCGGCCGCCTCGAGCAGCAGCGGCAGCGCTTTCCAAATTCGCCCCCGTGGATGATGCCCCCAAGAAAACGGCAGCCGGGGCGAACGTCTTGCATCACGCCATTGGCGAAAGGGATTCGAGAGATTCGGATCCTCCGGAAAAAGACTCATCCGACCGCAGGCATACTCCTGCGCATCGTGGAAGGCCTTGCCGAGGCGGCGCGATTCCACCCAGAGAAATGTCCGCAACCACGCCGCGCGGAGGGCCTCCAATTCGGCTGCGGTCACCGCCTGCGGAGTCGGGTGGAACTTGAACTCCACCCCCTGCGCATGCCACGCAAGAAGGTCCTCCCAGCCCGGCGGAATCACGCCCGGTCGGGCCAGTCCGGCGTGACGTTCACGACACGACCAATGATACCTCCCCTGCACGCAGAGCACGGCGTCACCCAAGGCGAGATGAAGTTTTGAGACAATGCGCCGGGTAAAATCCTCCGGAGCCGCCGCCCCCCCGCGCAGGCAGCGCAGGAGGCTCATGCCGCGGTTGACCAACAGGCGCGCGGCTTCATCGGGCGGAATCGAAGCCGCGTCAAAAAAAGCCCGCGGGAGAGCGGCCGACCAGTCCGACTCTCCCGCCACAAGGACATGGCCGCACACCAAATCGTAGAAGAACATGCTCGGCCGCGAGCTTCGAAATCGCCGTGACGATAGCACCTTGAACTCCATCTCGATCCCAAACCTCCGCTCGCCCTCCTCCGTCCACTCCCGAAGCATCCCGGGCGGAACGTGGTCCGCCAAAACGTAGAACTCCAGATCGTTGTAGAGGTGCAGCTCCCCGTCGGGCGTTCTCCAGAGCCCTCCCTCCCCGCGTCCATAGCCACCGCCGAGCAGCAGCGCTTGCAAACCCGGCAGCGACGCGGCCGCACCACCGATGGTCCGGAGGTAATCTGCAAGATCTTCGCGAAGCGTGTCCGGACCTTCGGGAAAAAACGCCGGCCGGCCGGTCGGGATCGCGGCACCAACAGGCGGGTTCATGAAGACCAAAAAAACAGTCAGCCGACTTGAAAAACCCGGTGCAGGCGGAGCAACTCCAGCACCGCGACCACCGCCGGCTGCACATTTTGCAGCACGACAACGGAGCCCTCCTTGGGAAGGCGACGGTAGATGCCCAAAAGAACGCCAATGCCGGAACTGTCAATGAATTGCACCGTCCCCAGATCCACCTCCGCCCGGCGGATGCCGGCGTCGAGGGAAAATTTGATTTTTGGTTTCAGTCCCGCCGCGGCCGCGGCATCCAAGCGCGTGACCGGGATGGTGATCCGGAGGGTTCCCTCGGCGACATTTGTCTGGAAATCGTCAGCCATGAGGCGGATTATTGACGCACCGTCCGCTCGTGGCAATGCGAATCCGCGACCGGTTGGAATCCCGTTGTGAAAATCTGCTGGCTTCAAAAAAATCTCGGAGCGTTCGGTGGCGCAGAATCGAACGTGCTCGATACAGCCGGAGCCCTCCGGAGCCGCGGGGCGGAACATTTCCTTATCCACCGCGAGGTCACCGGCTTGGAAGAAGACCGCTGGCGGGCTGCATTTCATCGAACTCACCGCTTGGCTCCCGGGGAGGATCTCGCCGGCCTCCTCCGCGCGGCGCGGCCGGATGTGGTTTGGATTCACAATTGGGACGCCGGGGCGGATTTTCCCGCCCTCCGGCGGGTTGGGATTCCGATGGCGCGCATGGTCCACGATCACGCGCTCTATTGTTTGCGGCATTACAAATACCATCCACTCACGCGGAAGAATTGCACGCGGCCGGCGTCGGGGGCGTGTGTGTTCCCGTGTCTGGCACCGCTTCAGCGCGGGCGCGGAGTGGTTCCTGTGCGGTGGGCGGATTTTCGGGCGAAGCTTCGGGAGATCGCCGACAATCGGGCGTTGGACCGCCTGGTGGTCGCCTCGGCTTTCATGCGGGGCGAGTTGGAGAAAAATGGTTTCGCTCCGGACAAGATCCGCATCCTGCCGCCGGTGCCTTCCGAGCCCGCGGGGACCGGCGGGGAGAATCCGGCCTGTGAACCCGGCCGATTGCTTTTCGTCGGACAGGTCATCCGTGGGAAAGGTCTCGATCTCCTGCTTCGTGCGCTGGCCGGGTGGGAGGGAAACTGGGCGCTTACGGTCGCCGGACGTGGCTCGGCTCTGGCGCACTGTCAGCGTCTGGCGGCGAAACTCGGCCTGGCCGGACGGGTGGAGTTTTTCGGTCATTTGGAGCCCGCCGCGCTTTCCCAACTTTACCAGCGCGCCCAAATCGTGGTCGTGCCCTCCGCCTGGCAGGAACCGTTCGGGATGGTGGGTGTGGAAGCGATGCGGCACGCACGCCCGGTGGTGGCGTTTGCCGTGGGAGGCATTCCCGAGTGGCTTCGGGACGGGGAGACCGGGCGGCTCGTCCCCGCGGGGGACATCCCGGCTTTGCGGCGCGTACTTCAAGAACTCACCGTCGATCCCGACCTCGCTCGTTCCATGGGCGAACGCGGCCGGGAGATGGCGAAGGAAATCTTTTCTTTTGAAGCCTACGCCGATAACGTATTGAGCATGTTGCGCGAAACGGCAGCACTTTCCCCGGCGGCTCCCGGGCCCACCCCATGAGCCCCTCCGACCCGGTGCCCGTTCCCGACGATACGATTGATTATTGGATTCGCAGTTCAACGGCGGGCGGGCGTTTTGCGTTGCGCCTCCGGCTCCTGGCGAAGCTGTGGGCCTGGAAGACCGTTCTTTTTTTGGCTCACGGCCTGAAGCGCATGCTCGACATCGTTGGCTCGGCCGCCGTACTTCTGGCCGTGTCACCCATTCTTCTGGCCACAATGGCCCTCATCAAATGGGAAGACGGCGGACCGGTTTTTTTCCGACAGATGCGGGTCGGCTACCGCGGCAAGCTTTTCCCGATGTGGAAATTTCGCTCGATGGTGCTGGATGCCGAGGCCGCGAAGGAAAAGCTGCTGCAACAAAATGAGATGAAAGGCGGTGTGCTCTTCAAAATGAAAAATGATCCGCGCATCACCAGGGTCGGCCGGGTCATCCGCAAGTATTCCATTGATGAGCTCCCCCAACTTTGGAATGTGTTCGTGGGTGAGATGTCATTGGTCGGCCCGCGGCCATCCCTGCCACGTGAAGTGGCCGAGTATTCTCCTGAAGATCGCCAACGCCTGCTGGCGAAGCCCGGGCTGACGTGTTTCTGGCAGGTCGGTGGGCGGAGCGAGATCGACTTCGCCGGTCAGGTACGCCTGGACGTCGCCTACATCCGGTCCAGCAGTCTTCTTACGGATCTCAAGCTCCTTTTTCTGACCATCCCGGCGGTTCTCCTCGGCCGGGGAGCCTATTGAACGATGGACACAAACCCTTGGACCTTGGTCGCACCCGATTGGGCGGAGTTGGATACCATTCGGCGCTCGCCCCAGCCGTTCGTCCTCTGGCCGGTGTGCGAAAAACCGCTCCTGGCCTGGTGGCTC
>CAZEYT010000016.1:0-43441 GCA_964516295.1 uncultured Chthoniobacterales bacterium
AGTCCGGTGGTGGTGAATCTGACCGGCGGTTCGGTATCTGCGACGGGGCAGTCGGGACTGGGGATTTTCGCGCTCAGCACGGCCTTTCCAACAAACAAGAAGGAGGAAAAAGCCAACGACATGGAGGGGGGACCGGTGACGGTGAGTTTGGATTCCGCTTCCACGATCACGACAGGATCGAGCGGGTCGGATTTTTCGATTGGGATTCTGGCGATCAGTGCGGGAACCAATGCGCTGATCGATCCCTTTTCCTCGCAATCGGTGAATACGTTTGGCGAGGGTGACAGCGGTGCCGTGTCGGTGACGAGCTTTGGAACCATCAACACACAAGGCGCGATGTCGATCGGGATTGCGGCACTCAGTATCGGAGGGGCTGGGATTGCGACGAACTCCTCGGCGGATCTTGTGAGTCAATTCAGTTACTTGGGAGCCGGCGATAACGACGAGACGTCCTCGGGGACAGGCGGGTCGGTTACTGTCATGAACAACGGAGCGATCACGACGTTGGGAACGGATGCCTACGGGATCGTGGCGACGAGTTCGGGCGGCGGGGGGCTGATCAACAATGCGATTGAGACCGCGTTCAATTCCGAAGGCCAGTCCACAGCGGGGCTGACCGTTGGCAATGGCACTACGAAAAGCGGCGACCCGGGGCATCATGCGGGGACGGTGAGCGTGAACCATGGGGGTTCCATTTCGACCGGCGATGGGACGGGCACCGGAGCGGCCTCGATTGGAATTGTGGCGCAGTCGATTGGTGGAAACGGCGGTTCGGCCGGTGGCAAGGCGTCGCTTTTTGTGGGAGACAAAGGCGGCGGGGGTGGAAATGGCGGGGCGGTAAGTGTGACAACAACGTCCGGAAGCACGGTGACGACGGCGGATGTGAATTCCGTGGGCATCCTCGCCCAGTCGATTGGCGGCGGGGGAGGAAATGGTGGGAATGCCGAGGGGCTTTTCGTGGCCGTCGGCGGACGTGGCGGGCAGGGCGGAGTTGGCAATTCGGTCTCAGCCACGCTGGCGGGCGAAATCACCACGAGTGGGGACCACTCGGGCGGCTTGATCGCGCAAAGCATTGGCGGAGGCGGTGGGCATGGCGGCGGAGCGACCAGTGTGGGAGTGACGTTGGATGCGTCGATTGGCGGCAAAGGAGCGCAAGGCGGAAATGCGGGGGATCTTTCGTTGAATGCGACCGCCAGCAGCGTCATCACGACAACGGGAAACAATTCGGGTGGCATTCTTTTGCAATCCGTGGGCGGGGGAGGCGGCACGGGAGGGGCCGCGTATTCTGGGTCCGAGGCTTTTCTGGCATCGGCATCTATGGCTCTCGGCGGCGGGGGCAACGGGGGCGGTAACGGGGGGATGATTTTGCTGAATTCGTCGCACGCGGGGACAATCACCACAGGCGTGCAGCCTCCGTCGAATAACAATGGCCGGCCGAACATTGATGGTGCGGACTCGATCGGCATTCTTGTTCAGTCGGTCGGAGGTGGTGGCGGGCACGGTGGCTCGGCGGTCGCGAATTCGCTGGCTTTGGGGGCGGAAGAGTTTCCAGCGGTCGGGTTTGCCCTGACGTTTGGCGGGAGCGGTGGAGTCGGCGGCCACGGTGGCGAGGTGAGCTTCGAAAACACAGGTCAGATCACCACCTGGGCCGATGGTTCGCACGGCATCGTGGCGCAAAGCATCGGCGGGGGCGGTGGAAATGGTGGTGATTCAACGGCCGCGACGCTGCTCGCTTCGGCGAACTCCACGGCGGCGAGCAGCACGATTGCCTTTGGCGGCAGCAGTTCTTCGGGAGGAAACGCCGGCACGGTTACGCTGACCAATGGGGAATCACCGGGAGACCCCGCCGCGATTTCAACCAACGGTCAGAATTCCGCCGCGCTCATCGCGCAGTCCATCGGCGGCGGCGGTGGCAATGGCGGCTTGGGAACAGCCAGGACCGACACGCTCATTTCGTCCGGCAGTGCGTCTGTAAATGTCGGCCTCGGTGGAAGCGGCAGTGGCGGGGGAAACAGTGACGGCGTCGCGGTAACCAACTATGGGACCTTGAGCACGCAGGGTTCCGGTTCGCAGGGAATTCTGGCCCAGTCGATCGGAGGGGGAGGAGGAAATGCGGGCGGTGGAACATCGGTCTCGCACGGTCAGACGATCAACGTCGAGGTGACGGTCGGAGCGAGCGGTGGCTCGGGCGGGGCCGCGTCGACAGAGGACTTTGTTGTGGAGAATTACGGTTTGATTTCCACCAAGGGTGGTGATGCGACCGGCATCCTCGCCCAGTCCATCGGCGGTGGCGGCGGCAATGCCGGCTCGTCGGACCCGCAGGCGGTGATTGGCTCGTGGAGTTTTCTCGACAACGACAATCCGGGCGAGAACGCCGAGTCGGAAGATCCGCCGGAACAAATTTCCGTGGCCTACGTTTCCCAAATCAGCATCGGAGGCTCGGGCGGATCCGGGGGAGCGGGTGGCGTGGTTTCCGTTTCGAACTTTGCCACCGACCTGAATGGCGAGCCATTTGTCACCGGCAGCACGGCGAGAATCGAAACGGAGGGAGATCGCGCCTATGGAATTCTGGCCCAAAGCATTGGAGGTGGCGGCGGCACAGGTGGCGCGGCGACGGCTTTTTCGAATTCCCGCTACTTTCAAAACGAAGACGAAAACTTCCAGACCACGATCAACCTTTCCGGTGGCGGCGGCAGTGCCACGGCCGGGGGCACGGCAACCGTCAGCAATTCGGGCGAGATCGAGACATCCGGCTATAGTTCGCATGGGTTGTTTGCCCAAAGCATTGGCGGAGGCGGTGGAGTCGGGGCCGATGGCTCCATCGATGCCGAGACCATCATCGGTCTGGGGATCAATGTGAACGGGGAGTCTGGCTCCGGCGGCAATGGTGGGGCGGTGAATCTGAACCAGGCCGGGACCGTGGAAACGTCGGGTCACGATGCCATCGGCGTCTTTGCCCAATCCATCGGCGGCGGTGGCGGTCTTGCCAGTTCGGGAACATCCACGCCGTTCTTCCAACTCGGCGGAAGTGTCAGCTTGGTTTACCAGACGGTGAGTGTGACTCTGGGCTTCAACCCACGCAACAACACGGCGACAAACGGCGGCGTGGTGACGATCAATTCCGGGGTGAATGCCTCGCTTGGAGAAAATCTGGCTGGCGGCGAGATCACCACGCTTGGGGATTGGGCGCACGGATTTGTCGGGCAGAGCATTGGCGGTGGCGGTGGAAAAGCCGTGACGATTTTCGGCACCACGAGCAATTTCCGTCCCGATCTGAACATGCAACTCGGCGCCGAGTCCGGCCTTGGCTCCGGCGCCGCCGTCACGGCCAATCTTTCTCAAGGCCAGAACTCCCGTGGCATCCGAACCTCGGGCTATTCGGCCTATGGCATCCTCCTGCAGTCCATTGGTGCCGGGGGAGGCCTGGCGACCGATGGGTCGGCTTCCTCTGCGGGTCAGGGCCAGTCGATTCCGACGCCGACCGGTCCGGTGACGGCTGTTGGATCGCTGGAACTCGGCGGCAAAAGCGGGGCCTCCGGTGATGGCGGTGCAGTGCAGCTTGCCGGTGATGTTGTTGTTTCGACCACTGGACGAAACGCTCATGCGGTCGTGTTGCAATCGATCGGCGGCGGCGGCGGTCTGGCCGGTACCGGGAGCAGGCTCACGGACCCCGATGCCGACAGCGCGGCGAGCGTGGTGATTGGCGGCTCAGGCGCAGTGGGAAATGGTGGCACGGTGACGTTGGACAATGTGGCCTTGGACATCTCCACGACGCAGGCGAATGCGTTCGGTTTGGTGGCGCAAAGCATCGGCGGGGGCGGCGGCATCGCGACCGTGGCGAATTCCCAGTTCTCGACACCCGGCACGAACCGTCTCGGCGGCAGCAATGCGACCACCACGTCGAATGGCGGTGATCTGGAACTGACGATCAGCAGCGGCTCGATTACCACCAGCGGAGACGGTTCCCACGCCTTTGTCGCGCAGAGTATCGGCGGCGGGGGAGGAATCGGAAACCCCGACTCCTCTTCCGGTCTGACGACCACCACCAGCGCGAACGACAGCCAGGCCCTCGGATCGGGCGGCGAGATTTTTGCGAACCTGAATGCGACCATCGCGACTTCCGGTGACGGCGCCTATGGCATTCTTTTGCAGACGATCGCTGGTGGCGGCGGAATCCTTGGAAATTTCGCCGGTTCGACTGGCTCGGCGACGTCAACCAGCGGTGCAAACAATGGAGTGACGGTCCTGACGCAAGCCGGTTCCGTGACCACGTCCGGAACAAATTCGGTCGCCATTTTCGCGCAGAACAAGGGAGCCACCGGCGCGGGGAATGCCGTGACTTTGAATATCAACGGAACGGTTTCCGGCGGTTCCGGCCCGCAAGGCGCGGCGATCCGGGTGGATGGCGGTGGACCGCCGAGCAATCCCGGCAACCTGACCAATATCGTCAATGTCTCCTCGACGGGAAACGTCTCTTCGCTCTCCGGCATGGTCATCGCCTACAGCGGAGGCGAAGGCTTGGACGTTAACAACGAGGGCGTTGTGGCGGGCTCGATCAGTTTGGGGAATAGCGGAATTTTTGAGAACAAAGAGAGCGGAACATTCAACTCCGGAACGGAGGTGACAGGCACGAATGCCTCCGTGGTGAATTTCGGCTTGATGGATGTCGGGGGTAGTGGGCCCGCGACGCAAACCACGTTTTCCGACTCGTCCATCTTTGTGAACAACAATGTGGCCACCCTGAAGTTCGATGTCTTCTCGGACCTGAGCTATGACACGATTTTGATCGGAACAAATACCGTGGACCCGTTTTCTCCCCTCGGTCTGATTGAGGGAACGATTTGGGCGAATTTTCGATATGCTCCGACTGTCGGCGAGCACACTTACACGCTCATCCTGAATGGGAGCAACGAATACGATTTGGCGGGCCTTCAGGTCACCGGACTCGCGGACGGCTCCACGTGGGAGTCGGTGATCGGACTCGAGGGTTCGCTCAGTCTTAGAATTGTCGCTGTCCCGGAACCATCCGCGTTCGTACTGCTTCTTGCGGTCGGGGTGGTCGGGCTGTGGATGAAACGCCGTCTCCTTCGCGCCGACCAATGCTGAACGGCGGCGGCGATTTTGTCGCCCGACTTAGCTTTGTTCCGGGGCCGGAGCACTTGCAAGGAGGCTGGCTTTGCAGCGTGGGAGGGCTTCGCGAATTTCGACGGTGGCTCCGTAGGGAAGACCCGGACACTGACGGGCGATAGAGGTGGCTTCGTCCAGGCCGGCGACCCGAAGGTGGAAATACCCGGCGACGGACTCGCGGGCTTCCGCATACGGGCCGTCTGTGGCGTGGCGGTCGGGGCCATTGACCACACGACCGGCTTCCGTCAGTGACTGACCGCCGAGACAGCGTCCATCGGCGACCATTCCGTCGAACCACGCCATCCAATCGGTCATGACCCGTTGAACCTCATCCGGGGCGAGGTCTTGGTGACAGGCGGTGTTGCGAAAAAGGAGGAGATAGTCTGTTGTTGGTTGCGTTTGTTCCGGCATGGTGATGGAGGATTCGATTTCGACGCGGGGTTTGGCGGTGCTATGGTAAGGTTAGGCGGTTCGGGCGTACAACGGAGGACATTTTCAAAGGCGACTGTTTTTTTGTCCCGATTGCTTGGTCCGGATCGTCGGATCTTTTGAAATGAACCTTCCCGCTTCCGAGACCCCGCCGAGCGAACCACACGTCCGCCATGTCACGGAGCATATTTTTCGTCGAGAGTATGGCAAGCTGACGGCGATTGTGACCGTGTTGTATGGAGCGCATCGCCTCCAGCTTGCCGAGGATGTGGTCCAGGAATCGCTCATTCGGGCGCTTCGCACGTGGCCGTATTCGGGCGTGCCCGAAAATCCGACGGCCTGGCTTTTGCGAACGGCAAAGAATCTGGCGCTCGATCATCTGCGTCGGGAGCAGAATTTTCTCCGGAAGCAGCCGGAGATTGTGGCGGGGATCGAGGAGTCCGGTGTGGTGTCCGATGATGAGAGCGGGCTTTCCGATGACCGACTCCGGCTGATTTTTGTGTGTTGTCATCCCGCTTTGCCGACGGAGGTCCGGGCGGCGCTGGCGGACCTTGATGAGCGCTTGACGGGGCATCATCTTTACCACGCCGTTCTGGGCGAATTTCACTGGCAGAACGGCGATCCACGTACCGCTTCGACCCACCTCCGCCGCGCACTGGAACTCACCGAAACCCGTCCCGAACCCACACACCTCGCCCAGCGCTTGGAGGACTGCCTTGCGGATTGTCCGGAGTAACGCACCAGAGCGGGTGGCTGCCTATTGAAGTATTCTCCAAGTGGCAACCGGAGATGAAAGAGCGGCGGCGAAATTTGTGAGAACCGACAAGCCGAGGAGGCAGAACGCTGCTGATTTGACAGCCAAAGATCGAGACTCAATGAGCGGAGCGAACAAAAGTGCAGCCGGTATAAAAGCGAGCATGACGAGTCGTCCGGGGTATCCGAATCCGCCTTCGAATTCAGCCCAGAAGATGGTCGGCAGAAAAAGGGATGCCGTCAGGAGCCACCACCAGAGGGACGGACGGGCGAAATTTTGGATGAGCGAAAGGACGGCAGCGGCCACGGCGAGGAGCAACCAAGGTTTCCTCGAGAAAACGGATCCGTGGCTGTCGGAGAGATAATAGACGAAGGCTTTGCCCGGAGAACCGAAGACCCACTCCATTGGGGGACGAATCGCACCGCATTGGGAGTAGTTGAACGCAAGCAGGCCAAAGACGTTAAGTGCGCAAAAGGCCGTAGGCCAGATCATCCGGCGAATTCCAAACTGCCGGATGGCGGCCAGCCAGAGAACCGCGACCGCGGGGTAGAGCTGGAATTTGGTCCACACCGCGACGGCCAGTGCGACGGCCAGCAACCAAGGAAATTTTCGGGAGGAGGCGCTGTAAATGGCTGCGGCGATGCACAAGCCGGCCAGTGGCTCGGCGAAGGCCGTATTTGCATAGACCCAGAACGAAGAACCAAGGGCAATGGCCATCCCGCCGACGAATGCGACGCCATCGCTCGCACCGGAGTTTTTCAAGGACAGACCGATGAGCAAAGCGGTGCCAAGCACGCAGAGATGTGCGAGGATTTTGGCAACAATTTCCGTGGGCGCAAACGGAACGAGCGAGGCTGCCGCTGCGATGAGGACCGACCACCCGACGGCCCGAACGGAGCGCTCCGAGAGCGGGCTCGATTCGGAATCCACATTCCTTGCGGGCGAATCAGTCCAAGGGCCGACGGTCTTGGGTGGTCAAGCGGTTGAATCAACCAGAACGGTGTGATGATCGAGATCGACTCCGGGGAAAAGCGCCCCGGCGCGATCCGATCCCGCTGCCACATCGAGGTAGTCGTCGGACAACTCCAGGTCGCCATCCCATCTCAGGCTGTTGGCGAGGAGAAGGTAATGCGGTTCATCACCTGAGAAAACGTAAGGACGAACGATAAAAGGCGCATAAAAGAGAAGGAGAAGACAAAACAAGAGAATTCTTGTGATGACTTCCTTTGTCCCCAGCGGCGTGGGATTGTCAGGAAACCGGGAGAACCAAATGGATGTAGGGAAGGACTTCTTGTCGGGAAAATTTTCGCACTTCTTCGACGCGGTGATTTTTTCAGAAGGAGAGATCTCGGGCACCGGAACGGGCTGCTTTAATGCGTCACCTGTTCAAGGTTTTTGACGGATGATTTTCTGGTGGAGCAAGCCATGGCAAAAGCGGGGGAGCGTTCGTTACTTCTGGCTTGGGATGGCGGATCGGATGGCGGCGGAGATGGGGGCAGTGAAGGCGGCGACGGCTTCCGGAAGTCCGGGGCCGGAGCCGTGTTCGGCGATGCGGCGGACGATGGCGCTGCCGACGACGACGGCGTCGGCCTGACGGGCCACTTCGGCGGCTTGGTCGGGGGTGGAGATACCAAACCCGACGGCCACCGGCAGGGAGGTGTGGCGGCGGATTTCGGCGACGTGGCTGCTGATGGATTGGGAGAGCGTGGACTGCTCGCCGGTGACGCCCTCGCGGGAAACGTAGTAGATGAAGCCGCCGGCGGCGTGGGCGATGAGGGCCATGCGGTCCGGCGGCGTGGTGGGGGCGATGAGTTGAATGGGTTGCAGGCTGTGCTCGCGGAGGAACTCGGCGTTGCGGCGGGCTTCGTCGGGTGGAAGGTCGAGGATGAGGAGTCCGTCGGCTCCGGCGGCGGCGGCATCGGCGTGAAACTTCTCGAACCCATAGACGTAAACCGGGTTGAGGTAGGTGAAGAGAACAATGGGGATACTGGAGGTGGCGCGAAGGTCGCGGACCATTTCGAGCACGCGGGGGACGGTGGTTCCGGCGGCGATGGCACGTCCGGCGGCGGCTTGGATGGTGGCTCCGTCGGCGAGGGGATCGGAAAAGGGAATACCGAGTTCGATGAGATCGACGCCGGATTTTTCGAGGGCGCGGACGATTTCGACGGTGGCATCGGGCGTGGGATCACCGGCCGTGACGTAGGCGATGAACCCACTGCGCTTTTCGGCGCGGAGGTTTTGAAAACAAAGATCGATGCGGTTCGACATGCCGATTGCTTAGCGGGCGGCGGGGCGGGTTGACAACACCGTTGACAGGCGGCGGGGGAAAAAGAGACTCCCGCTTCGTGGGCCACTTGATTCCGTTCAAACCATCGGGCTGCTGATTGTTTCCGACGTCTTTATGACCTTTGCGTGGTATGCCCACGTTCGGGATTTGTGTGGCAAGCCGCTCTTGATGGCGATTTTGGTGAGCTGGGAGATCGCATTGGCCGAGTATGCGTTTCAAGTGCCGGCGAACCGAATCGGGTATGGAACGTTCACGCTCCCGCAGTTGAAGATCCTGCAGGAGGTGATCAGCCTGAGTGTTTTTGTGCCATTTGCGGTGCTCTACATGCGGACGCCGCTGTCGTGGAACTGTCTTTTCGCGGGGTTGTGTCTGGTGGGGGCGGTGTTTTTTATCTTTCGAGAGGCGTGAGACGAATTTTCGTTCTTGCCAATGGGCCATGCAGCGGGTGGCGTTCCGCTTCATGAAAATTCATTCACGCCAGGAGGGGCCGGTGTTGGTTTTGTCGCTTGAGGGTCGGCTGGACCATGCGGGAGCCGAGGAGTTTCGAAAGACGGCGGAGGCCGCGGTGGCCGACGGACAGCGGTCGGTGGTGGTAGATTTTCAGGGGTTGGATTTTCTGGCGAGTATGGGAATCCGCGCGCTGCTGGTGCCTTCGCAGCGGGTGGCGCAGGCCGGGGGGCGTTTTGCTTTGGCCGGACTCGGGCGCTCGGTGAGGTCGGTCTTCGAGTTGAGCGGCCTCGACAAGGTTTTTCAAAGTTACCCGACGGTGGCCGAGGCGTTGGCGGATGGGGAGTGGCCGCCGTCGGTGGCGTGAGCGATCAGGCCGAGAGGGATTTACGGAGGGCCTCGAGTTCCTCCCAGCGAGCGAAGGTGGTTTGGATCTTTTTTTCGAGGTTCACGAGTTCGACTTCGAGAACCGGAAGGGCGGCGGGATTTTCCCGATAGAGCGCCGGGTCTTGGATTTTGGCCGTGAGGGTTTCCTGTTCGCGCTCGAGGGACTCGATGAGGGCCGGGAGGGCGTCGAGTTCGCGTTGCTCGCGATTCAGGAATTTTCGCGGTCGACCGCGTGAGGGCCCGGGTTGTGGCGGAGGCACCGGGGCCTGGACGGCCGGGGGAGGAAAGACCGGGCGTGTGGCGGCTTTTTCGCGCCAGCGGAGCCAGTCGCTGTAACCGCCGTTGACTTCCGTGATCGAACCGCCGTCTTCGAAGACGAGCAGGCTGGTGACGGCGTTGTCGAGAAACTCGCGGTCGTGCGACACGAGCAAGAGGGTGCCCTGGTAGGAGACGAGGATTTCTTCGAGGAGCTCGAGTGTTTCGGCGTCGAGGTCGTTGGTCGGCTCGTCGAGCACAAGAACATTGGCCGGTTGGAGGAAAAGCCGTGCGAGGAGGAGGCGGTTGCGCTCACCGCCCGAGAGCAGGCGGGCCGGCATGCGGATGCGGTCCGCCCGGAAAAGAAAATCCTGAAGGTAGCTGTGAATGTGGCGGTCACGGCCCTGAAAACGCACGGTCTCGGACGGGCCGGCGACATTTTCCGCCACGGTCTTGTTTCCGTCGATCTGATCGCGGAGTTGGTCCAGGTAAACGATTTCGAGATTGGTTCCGGCGCGGACTTCGCCAGCGTCGGGGGTGAGGCGGCCGAGGAGAAGGCGGAGAAGAGTGGTCTTTCCGCAGCCGTTGGGTCCGAGGAAGCCGATTTTGTCCCCGCGCCAGATCTCCAGGGAAAAGTCGCGTATGACCGGATTGTCAGCGCCGGGGTAGCTGTAGGTGATGGCATCGGCGGTGATCACGCGCTGGCCCGATGTCGAACCTTCCTGAAGCTCCATGCGGGCTTGGCCCTGGCGTTCGCGTCGGCCGGCGCGCTCCTTGCGCAGGGCGAGGAGCGCGCGGACACGGCCCTCGTTGCGCGTGCGGCGGGCTTTGACACCCTGACGAAGCCAGGATTCCTCTTGGGCGAGTTTTTTATCGAAAGCGGCCCATTGCTTCTCCTCGGCCTCGAGGGCGGCGGCTTTTCGTTCGAGGAACGTTTCGTAGTTGCAGCTCCACCCGGCGAGTTTGCCGCGATCGAGCTCGACGATGCGCGTGGCGAGGCGGCGAAGAAATGCCCGGTCGTGCGTCACGAAGAGGAGGGTGATCGAATGCGTGAGGAGAAATTCCTCAAGCCAAAGAATGGACTCCACATCCAAGTGGTTCGTCGGCTCATCGAGCAGCAGAACGTCCGGTTGACCGGCGAGAGCCCGGCCGAGGAGCACGCGACGCTTGAGACCGCCCGAGAGCGAGGAAAATTCCGCCCCCGGGGGCAATCCCATGTCGGCGATGAGTTCGTCCAGCCGCTGGTCGGTCTCCCATTCTTCCTCGTGCCGCGTCGGCGAAATGCCGGAGCGGACGATCTCGAGCACGGGTCCGTGAATGTCGGTGGGGATATCTTGATGAAGCCGGGTCATGACCGCCCCCGGCGGACGAATAATCGTGCCGGAGTCCGGACGTTCCTCTCCCGAAATGAGGCGAAGGAGACTGCTTTTTCCCGAACCATTGCGACCGAGGAGACAGACGCGTTCACCGGACTCCAGGGAAAAATCGGCCTCGTCGAGAAGGATGTCCGACCCGTAGTGCAGGCAGATTTTTTGGAGTTGGAGAACGTTCATGAAAAAGACCCGGCTACGGCGTCGGCGATGGTGCCGGTGGGGGCCCTGGTTTGATGTAGGTGAATTCGGCTTGGATCAGCAGCGAGCGATTTTGGGCGGCCAGCATTTGCGGGGTCCAGCGCGGGAGAGGCGAGCGGGCGCGCAGGCTCTTCGCGATGCGCCGCGGGAGCTCGGTGCCACGGGGATCGGATTCCAGTTCCACGGCCGTGACGCGACCGCGGCGGGAAACTTCCACGGCGAAGGAGACGCGGTGGGTTCCCGGCTCCAGGTCGGCGCGGAGGGCCGCTTCGGCAGCGACGGCTGTGAGTTCCGCCGCGGTGCCGCGGAAATAATCCTGCACGACCGAGCGTGGCATGCGCGTCGCCGGGTCGAGGATGAACTCGCCGGTAAATGTCCAGCCGTCGGCGAGCGCGACGCGGACCGGTGGCTGGCCGCGGTTCGGGCCGGGAGGAAGCTCGGTGAGCGAGACGTTGAGCGGTCGCGGCGTCTGGCATCCTGCCAGCAGGGCCGCGCCCATGACAATAGGTAGAAGGTTTTTCATGGTGGATTGGAGAATGCGCCGCTGCGACAACACGGCATGCAGGGGATTTCCATACAGAAACCGACCCGGCGCGGCCAATCGAAATGCTGGGAATTTCGCTGGTCGGCTCCGGGGCTTGTCGCGGAGTGCCCCGCATGCTAACCCTCGGGCCGTGAAACGAGCCGCCGCGATTTATCCCGGAACTTTCGATCCTGTGACGTTTGGGCACATGGATGTCATTACGCGGGCGTCCCAGCTTTTTGAGTCGGTGATCGTGGCGGTGGCCACCGGAGAGGGAAAGCGTCCGCTTTTCACCGTGGAGGAGCGCATGGAAATGCTCCGGGAAAGTATCAATCCGGGGTTGTCAGTGCAGGTGATGCCTTTGGAGGGGCTGTTGGTGGATTTTGCCCGGCGGCTGGATGTTTTTGCGGTGATCCGCGGTCTGCGCGCTGTGTCGGATTTTGAGTTTGAATTTCAGATGGCGCTCATGAATCGCAAACTGGAGTCGCGGCTGGAGACGGTCTTTTTGACGCCGAAGGAAGACTATACCTACCTGAGTTCGCGGATCGTCAAGGAAGTCGCGCGTCTGGGCGGAGATGTGAGTCCGTTCATTCCGGTGCCGGCGGTGCGGCGGCTTCGCGAGTATTTGTCCCGCGAGAGCCGGTCTTGATCCCGGGCGGGCGGGGGTCTATGCTTTCGCCCTTTTCCCATGAAACCGGTTTCCATCTACGATACAACCCTGCGCGATGGTACGCAGGGCACGGGCATTTCTTTCTCGGTGCTCGACAAGATTCGGGTGGCGGAAAAGCTCGATGAGTTCGGGGTGGACTACATCGAAGGCGGCTGGCCGGGGTCGAATCCGCGCGATGTGGCGTTTTTTGCGGAAGCGTCGCACCGGAACTGGAAAAACGCGAAGATCGCCGCGTTTGGAAGCACGCGCCGTGCCGGGGTCGCCGTCGCGGACGACGCCCAAGTGCGCACGCTTCTGGAGGCATCCACACCGGTTGTCACCATCGTTGGGAAGACGTGGTTACTCCATGTCACCGAGGTACTCGGCGTTTCGCCCGACGAAAACCTTTCCATGATCGCCGACACGGTGGGGTATCTCAAGGCCAATGGGCGCGAGGTCTTTTACGACGCCGAGCATTTTTTCGACAGCTACAAAGATGATCCGGATTATTCCCTGCGGTCGGTGCGTGCGGCCCGTGATGCCGGGGCGGACCTGATCGTTCTTTGCGACACCAACGGGGGCACGCTTCCCGATGAGATCGGCCGGATCACCGCGGCGGTCGTCGCCGACCTGAGCGTCGCGGTCGGCATCCACACGCACAACGACTGCGGGCTTGGCGTCGCCAATGCGCTCTCGGCCATCCGAGCCGGTGCTTGTCAGGTTCAGGGAACCATGAATGGCTACGGGGAACGGGTCGGCAATTGCAATCTGACCACGGTGATCCCGACGCTTCAGGTGAAGCTTGGTCTCCCGGTCGTTCCGGATCTCACCCGCCTTCGCGAGGTCTCGCGATTTGTCGATGAGCTCGCGAACGTGCCGCAGGATATCCGTGCGCCCTACGTCGGAGAGGCCGCCTTCACCCACAAGGGCGGGCTTCATGTTCATGCTGTCCAAAAGCTCGCCCGGAGCTACGAGCACATGGATCCCACCGCTGTCGGCAATACCCAGAATATCCTGGTTTCCGACATGTCGGGCCAAAGCAACATTCTCGCGAAAGCAGCGGGGCTTGGCCTTGATCTTGTCAAGGGATCCGCGGAGGTCGCGGCTATTCTCCGCAAGGTCAAGGACTCCGAAGCGCAGGGCTACGAATTCGAAGCGGCGGATGCCTCCTTTAACCTCCTCATGCGGCGCACGCTCGGGCGGCAGCCATCACTTTTCGACCTTCGTGAGTATCATTGCTCGTTCCGGAGGTCGGCGCTCCATGGATTCACCACCTGCGAAGCGACGGTGAAGGTCAATGTCAACGGAACCCCCGCCTACACGGTTGAGGAAGGAGACGGTCCCGTCAATGCGCTCGACGCCGCGCTCCGCAAGGCGCTCCGTCCGTTCTATCCTTGGATCGATTCCCTCCGACTGGCGGACTATAAAGTGCGGATCGTCGATGGCTCACGTGGCACAGCCGCGCGAACGCGGGTGCTCATTGTATCCACTGACGGACACGCCTCTTGGGGAACCGTCGGAGTTTCGGACAACATCATCGAAGCGAGTTGGCTCGCGCTCGTAGACAGTTTCGAGTTTTACGGCCTCCGCCAACCCGCCCCCTGAGTCAAGCCAAAACCTGCTTGATAGAAATTGATCGTAAAACGTCATTTGCTCTTGCGAAGACGGTTTTGATTCGCTAAAACGCTTCTCGCTTCTTAACCAACCGTTCAGTCATGGGTAAAGTTCTCCTCATCGTTTCCATCATCATCACGGCTGCAACTGCAGCACTCGGGTTTATTAACAAAGGAAGACTCGATACCGCCGTTCAAGAGCGGGTCGACATCGAAGCGCAAGCCCAGAAAAAAGTCGCTGATCTGCAGAATGTCGCCAATGAATTGAAGGCGGCTCAAAACTCCCTCGCCACGGCGACCGCAGAGAAAGAGCAGACCATCTCCCAAGTGGAAACAGTCAAATCGGAACTGGACAAGACCAAGACTGAACTGACGACGCTCACCTCGCAGATTGGCACGAAAGACGCAGAAATCGCCCGGCTCACCGCCGAGCTCGCTGCGAAGACAGGGCAACTTGCCACCGCGCAAGTCGGACAGCCGGCCACCTCGACCGAACCAAGCTCTGAAGTCCAAGCCCGTCTCCAAGAGCAGGAGACCCTTATCACGAAGCTTCAGTCCGACTTGGATAATTCCCGTGGTCAGCTCGAAACTCTCCGTCGTGCTGACACCGAGCGCCGTCAGCGCCAGATGCGCAACGGTCTCGAAGGCCGCGTTCTTGCTGTTAACCAAGCGTGGAACTTCGTGGTTCTCAACCTCGGTGACAAAAACGGTGTTGTCAGCAACGCCGAGATGCTCGTAAAGCGCGGTTCGCAGTTCATTGGCAAGGTTCGCGTGACCTCCGTGGAGCCATCGACCGCCATCGCGGACATTGTTTCGAACAGCGTTCCCCGTGGAATGACCATCCAGCCCGGTGACAATGTCATTTACCAAGCTCTGGAAGAATAGTCTGTTGGTCCTTCTCCTTGCATTTGCAGGAGGATGCGCCACCGATGAGGCCCCGAGTGCCGACCATGCCGGAAGTTCGCTCCCGTGGAATCGGCCAGAAAAATGGGAAGGTCCGGGCGTCATGGGATCCATGATGCAAGGCACTCGCTGACCCCATTCATCAGACCCGGGCAGACTCGTCGAAGCCCGATTCGGACTCATGGACCGCAAAAGTATTCTTGTGATCCGAGGTGGAGCCATCGGCGATTTTCTCCTCACGCTTCCCGCCATCAAACTCCTCCGCACCGGTTTCCCGGATTGTCGCCTCGAGATCGTTGGTTACCGTCATATCTGCGAGATTGCCCGAAACCGCTTTTATGCCGACGAGACACGCTCGATCGAATACGCTCCCATGGCCGGTTTCTTCAATCCGAAGACCGATCTGGATCCCGGGCTGACCAAGTATTTTGCCTCGTTTGGACAGGTCGTTTCCTATCTTTTCGACCCCGACGGCTTTTTCGGAGGGAACCTGCGGAAGGCGGGAGTTCGGAATCTGATCGTTGGCGACCCGAGGATCGAAGATCACGATCACGCCGCGCGACAGCTCGCCCGTCCACTGGAGCAACTGGCTCTCTTTCTCGACGATCCGGCCGCCGAGGTTTTTCCTTCGGTGGATGATTTTGCGAGAGCCAATGAAATCCTGTGCCAGTATCCGGGGCCGTGGATGGCGGTTCATCCGGGAAGTGGATCGGAGCGGAAAAACTGGTCGCTTTCTTCGTGGGAGTCGCTCCTTTTGCATGTGGAGAAATCCGAGCGTCCGGGGACTGTTTTCGTGGTCGCCGGGGAAAGTGACACGCCGCGGGTGGAGCAGCTTCGTCCGAGGCTTTCAAGTCGTATCGTCTTGCTGGAGACGCTCTCGCTTCCGGTTCTCTCCGCCCTGCTCGCGCGATGCGGACTTTTCATGGGTCACGACAGCGGGATTTCGCATTTGGCGGCGGCGACCGGGGTGCCCTGCCTTCTGCTTTTCGGCCCGACCGACCCGGCTGTGTGGGGGCCCGCCAATCCGCGGGTCGAGATCCTAAGCTCGCCAACCGGACGTATGGACGGTATCCCCGTGGAAATGGTTTTGGACCGCCTGGAAGCCGTGAGATGGCAGGAGCTTGAATCATGAAGGCTGCGGATGAAACGCTCCTCGCTGTGGACCCCTCACTTCGGTCGTCCGGCTTTGCCATCCTCCGCCGGGAGAGCGGAAAAGTTCGTTGTCTCGAGTTTGGGATTATAAAAAATCCGGCCAAGTGGACAGTTTCGGGATGTCTGGTGGCCATCTACGACCGGCTGGTGGAGGCGATCCAGACACACCAAGCGACCTCCATGGCCATCGAGTCGGTGATTTATGTTCAAAGCTTCCCAACGGCGATCACCTTGGGATCGGCCCGTGGAGCGGCTCTGCTTGCCGCGGCCCGACTGGGTCTTCCGGCGTTTGAATACGCTCCCCGGCGTGTCAAGCAGGCCATCGTCGGCCATGGCGCGGCGCAAAAAGATCAAATCTCCTTCATGGTTCGGGCGCTCCTCGGTCTGACGGTCACGCCGCCGCCGGATGCCGCCGATGCCATCGCGATTGGGATGACCCATTTTCAAACAGCCGAGGCTTCCGAGCGCCGGCGTGTTCCTTTGGTGCCTGTATGAATCCCGAGATTCTTCAAATCGGCCGAATCTCCTACGCCGACGCCTTGGCCATGCAGAACGAAGCCGTTGACGCGTTGCTTGCCGGAGTTGGGGCGGAAAAGCTCTTTCTCCTCGAGCATGAGCCGGTTTACACCATCGGTCGGACCAGGGATCGATCGAGTCTTCGCGATCCGGCCGCTTTGGGACATCCCGTCGTGGAAACGAACCGAGGCGGGCAGGCTACTTATCACGGACCGGGCCAACTCGTCGGCTACCCGATTTTGAATCTCAATCGTCGCGGTCGCGATCTCCACAAATACCTCCGCTTATTGGAACAGGTCCTCATCGACCTTTGTGCCGAATACGGGGTCGAGGCGGGACGGCAGGACGGTCTGACGGGCGTCTGGATTCACCGCAAAAAAATCGCCTCGCTGGGCGTCGGAGTGCGCAAATGGGTGACCATGCACGGCTTCGCTTTCAACGTCCTCGCCTCCTCGCTAGACCCGTTTCGTGAAATCACCCCCTGCGGAATTCAAGACGTCCGGATGACCAGTCTTGACCGGGAGGTGGGAGGGAGTGTTGATCTCCAAGCCGTGACGACCCGGTTTGGAGAGCTTTTTGTTGAGCGTCTTCCGGGTCTTTGATCACAGGTCGGTCTGCTCGAGAAGGGCCAAACACTCGCGGCAGTAATCCGCGATGGAAGCGGCTGTCAGAATACCGGAGACAATGACCACACGACGGGCCCCGGCCGCCAGAATGCCGGGAAGATTTTCCTTCTTCACGCCGCCAATGCAAAAAATCGGAAGGGAGATTTCCTCATGCACGGACCGGATATCCTGCGTGCCGATTGGCGTATAGTCCGGCTTGGTCGGAGTCGCGAAGAGCGGGCCGAAACCAATGTAATCTGGATCGCATTCGAGCGCCGCGAGTGCTTGGGCGCAGCTGTGGGTGGAAAGCCCGATCAACGCCCCGTCCCCGAGCAGGCTCCGGGCCTCGTTCACCGACAAATCCTCCTGACCCACATGGACTCCGTCGGCTCCGGTCTCCCTGACAAGATCCGCGTGGTCGTTGAGAAGGAACGGAACACCATAGTCGCGGCAGAGGGGCGCGAGGGATTTTCCCAAGGCGGCGATGTCCGCACGTCCCGCCTGCTTGCCACGAAGTTGCAGAACGCCGACTCCGCCGCCGAGCATCTGCCGGGCAACGACCAAGGCGTCCTCGCGACGGACGTAGCCAAGATCAAGGATTCCATAAAGACGGGCGTTGGCGGGAAAAGTCATGCTCTGATCATAAGCGACACACCGCTCTGCGCAAACGCTGGACTTAGAGGCGTGTGATATCCCATGACGAAAACTTTTCACAAAGTGTGCCGATGACTGCGTCGGAGGTGATGGCGTCCGATCCCCGGGTTTCAAAACTCAATGCAATCGGGTCATCCGCTGTCGACTCCGAAGTCAGGATCGACCGCAGATCTTTGTTTTACACCGAGAGATCGGAAAGAAGACGCATTAAAAGAGCGCTCGCCGCCGGAGGCTCCGACGGCATCAAAAGCCCGAAAAGATTTTGAACGAGATTCCAGCACTTCTCAAAACCGACCCGGACGCCGATCTCCAAGGTGATCGTGTCGCTCGATCCACCGGCGGAACCGGAGGACGATTGAGTGCTATTGACCGCCCCGCGAAGGCCTCCACGGCTCTGCGCGTCGTGCCATCCAAGCCGTCGAGGCCGGATACGGCCAAGGTCGGAAGCGCACTCCAAGGAGTCGCCAACCACGTCTGAACGGCGCGTGCATTGCTCAACTCGCGACTCAACAGGGTTTCGAGGCGGAACTCAGAAGCCATGGCCCGGGAATCTTGTCCGGGAACGGGCTGGAGGGACGCGGGCATGGCCCGGAGCATCGCGGTCCGCCCGGTCCGGGTCGACTGTCCGTCGGCACCCTCAGGCAGCAATGCCAGAAACCAGCGTACGCGATCCCCGCAAATGATGCGCTGAAGGGTCGTCATCCTCGGCGACAGCAGGCCATCACGCTCGGAGAGAACTTGAAGATAATCCGCCGCGCTGCCGGTCGAAGCGTGCGAGCTCCAAGAGATCATTGATCAGCTTCAAAAGACGCAGTGTGTTCCGGTGAACCAGAATGAGGCTTTGGTGCACGCGATCGTCGAGCTGGTCGGCCCGTCCAAGCAATGTTTCGACCGGACCGAGGATGAGCGTGAGCGGCGTCCACAACTCATGGCTCACGGTCGAAAAAAATCGCGTCTTGGTGCGGTCGAGATCCTGCAACGCCCGGTTTTGGACATCGAGTTGATGCCGGAGTTGGAAGTCCTCAAAACGCGCCCGAGAGCGGAACCACGTCGATGTCACGCAAATCACCGTGATGATGACGACGAAGTAGCTGTTGTTGAAAAAGATCGAAATCGAATCGGCTATGGCAAACGCAGGATTCGCCAAACAGGCCACCGCCTAGCAGCCCAGCGAAACCCCGCAAACCAACGCTGTCTCCCAGACCCTCCATGGCAGGAGCGTTGTCATGATGAGCATGACGAGATTGATCCCGGCGTAGTAGGGCGACTGTGCTCCCTCGGTCATAAAAACCATCAGACAAAACGACAGGTTCACCTCAATGGTCGAAAGAACGCCTGCCGCGATGACGATGGCCCGGTTTTTCCAGCTCCGCGTAGCGGCCAGAACAAGAGGGATCAAGAGAAGAATACCGGCCACACCAAGACGGATCTTGAGGAACTGCCAGACCCTTTCCGGATTGACGAAGTAATCGAGCAGAATCCCGGCCGGCATGCATACCAGGGCGACCACATCGGCAATTACAACGCTCCGGAGCCGGAGGCTGAAATCATAGGCCCCGCAGGCCTCTGCAAGCGGGTCAGTAGCTGTTGCGTCCTTCATGCGGCGCGACGAATGGTCATGAAGACATTGACGCCGGTTTCGTCCGTGAATTCTTCGGAGGATGTTCCGGCGGGAGCCAGGGTGGCCATTTGTGTCTCATCCCGATAAATCAGATACCACTCTAGGAGGTGCTCCATCGTGAAGCGGTCGGGATTGATCGGATGCACATTCGTTGTCACCAACAGACCACCGGGACGAACTCAGCGGTGGCAAAGTTGGCCGAGATTCCGGCACACGTTGTCCGGGAAGTAATCAAAAGGTCCGGCACAGAAGATAAGATCGTACGCGGGAAGAATCCCAGTCGGCTGTTGGTGAACGTCTTTCAAAAGCTCATCGATGGACTTCTGAATGAACTGAAGCGTCGGCTGACGGCCCGATGTCTCCATAGCCAGACGTGTCCTTTCCTGCGCATAGCGAATGGTTTCCTCGTTGAAGTCCATCAAATGAATCGGACTTGTGTTGGCCGCATCGTGATTTCGGATAAAGCGCTGCACTTCGACGGCCTGCCCGCAGCCGACGCTCAGGGCAGCGTAGATCCTTTGCTCGGCGGCGACGCGCCCCGCTTCTTCGACAAGAAACCGTTCAAGAATCTGAACGCGGTTGCGATGGGCTTTTGCGGCAGCGACGTCGGTCGTGGAATCATGGAAAATGCGGGCGTAGGTGTTGTTTCCCGTGACTGGCGACTCTTTGACCATCAAGTTCACCATCTCATAGTCGCCGGCGTAGCCGAGCGGTTTGGCGTAGGATCGAAATGCAAAGGGTGCACAGAGAATGAACGGGTGAATTTCACGACGTGCAAAAGCCTTGTAAACCACAGCTTCCTCGTCCGGCACAAGCGAGGCCTCCTTTCCGAAAAGCAGCATCAATTCCCGGAGCTTTCCGGCGACGGGTCTTTCGCCTGACTCACGGAACGACCGTGCGGTTGACTCGTCGGTGGTAACATTTCCGACGATCGCCGTCTCGGCTTCTTCGATCTATTTGCTCGCCTCGGCGAGGGACGAGATCGCGCGGTTGGCAATTTGAAATTCCACTTTCCCGCTCAGATCCCGCAGGGCGGCATCACTCTTCGCGGAGAACGGAATGCAATAAAGATCGCGTTCCGGCGATCGGGAAACCGGCGGCGGTTCGGGCGGCGATTCCAGAATCACATGGGCGTTGGTTCCGCCGTAACCGAAGGAATTGATACCCGCGAAGAGGATCGGCTTTTCCAATGCGGGCGGTAGCGCGTTCGGTTGTTCGCCACGACTTCAACGAAGTATTGGTCGAATGGAACGCGCGGATTCGGAGTTTTGAAATGGAGTGTCTTGGGAGTTTGCCTGTTTTGAAGAAGGCCGATCACCTTGAGCACGCCGGCCACTCCGGCGGCAGGTTCGAGATGACCAATGTTGGATTTGACCCAGCCGATGAGGAGTTTAGATTTTCGGTATGGACGAAAGACGGCATCGAGAGCTTTCACCTCCGCGGGATCTCCGGCCTGAGTGCCGGTTCCATGGGCTTCGATAGAGTCGACCTCGTCCAGCGGAATCCCGGTCTTTTCGTAAACGCTTCGAACGGGTTCTTCCTGAGCGCGGCTGTTTGGGAGCGATATGCCGTCCGTGCGGCCGTCCTGATTGACTCCCGAGGCGCGGACGATGGCGTGGATGCGATCTCCGTGGCGCAGCGCGTCGCCGAGGTGCAAAAAAAAACACCGGCACCCTCGCCGCAGGCGTAACCGGCGGCGCTTTCATCCAACGGATGGCATTCCCCATGATCGGAGAGAAAATGCCCCTTGCTCATCATGATGGGAAAGTCCGGCCGGGTCATCGCATTGACACCGCCGGTGAGAACGGCTTCGCATTCGCCAAGACGCAAGCTTTGATATGCATAGTGCAGAGCGACGAGGGAAGAGAAACATGCTGTATCGACCGTCAGGCTCGGGCCGCGGAGATCGAAGGCGTGCGAGAGGCGGTTTGAAAGGATCGTGATCGATGCGCCGACCGTGGAGTGCGAATCGAACAGGGGCGATTCGAGGGCTGGACTTGGTGAATGAGCTGATCGATGCAGAAGGCACCGATGAAGACGTCGATCTTTTTTCCGACGACGGATTCGAGCGGGAGGCCGCGTCCTCGAAGGCTTCCCACGCGGATTCGAGCAGCAGGCGCTGCTGCGGATCGAGCGCTGCGGCCTCGCGGGGAGAGATGCCAAAGGCAAGTGGGTCGAATTCCCCGTGGTCAATTTCAAGATATACTCCTTTGGGCGCATGAAAGTTCCCTGGTTGTGCCGGGTCGCTGTCGAAAAACTGCCGCCAGTCCCACCGATTTGCAGGAACGACCCGAAGGGCATTGCCGCGGAGCAGGAATTTTCAGAACGTTGTGAGGGAACGGGCGGCCGGAGGCATCCGGCAACCGACTCCGACAATTGCGTAACGCTCGCCATCGCTTGGTTCCAAGCCCATGAAGAGGATTTGTATATCAGGGCGAAGTTCGGATTCCCAGACGGATCGGGCAGAGAATCAGGCCCGGGGATGAAACTTTTTCAGGACCTGCCGGAGTCCGCTCTTTTCCACGTGGGTGTAGATTTGCGTGGTGGAGATGTCTGAGTGGCCGAGAAGCTCTTGAATAATCCGCAGGTCGGCGCCTCCTTGGAGAAGGTGCGTGGCGAAGCTGTGGCGCAACAGATGCGGGTAAACGGCCGTGTCGATTCCGACGCGCGCGGCATATTGGCGGATCAGTTGCCAGATGCGTTGCGGGGTGAGTTTTCTGCCGCGGATGGAGAGGAAAATCTCGGCTCCGGATCGGCGGTTGACGAGATTCGGGCGCTCGCCTTCCAGATAGGCGGCGAGGGCGTTGCGGGCCGGAGCACCGAACGGGACAATGCGTGTTTTGGCTCCTTTGCCGGTGACGCGGAGAAGAGTGTTTTCCATATCGAGGTTCTCCAGACGAGCGTCGCAAAGTTCGGAGACCCGAAGGCCGCTCGCATAAAGAAGTTCAAACATCGCGCGATCGCGGCGGCCGAGGGGATCGGTGGGAGTCACGCTCTCGATCAGACGACGCACTTGGTCGGCCCGTAGCGTGTCGGGCAAATGGTGCTCCGGTCTGGGCAAAGAAAGCATTTCAGCCGGGTTGGTTGTCCATCCCAGTCTTGCGACGAGAAAGCGAAAGAAGATGCGGAGCGAGACGGCATCGAGGCGAATGGATGAGGCTTGGAGACCGCTTTGCTTCCGGAACGCGAGAAAGTCGGTGATGTGCGTGGGTTGGACGTCGCGGAGATCGGGAATCCTTGCGACTTGGGTCTGCCAGATTACGAAGGCTTCCAGCGAGCGCCGCACGGAAAGTTGATAGTTCGTCGAGAGACCGCGCTCGGTTGCGAGGTAAAGGATGAATGACTCGACCGGATCGTCCAAATCAGAGGTGGCAGCGAGCGATGCGGGCTTGGGGAGCCACCGTGTCAGCAACTACCAGTTTTTGATCCACTTTGGGGCATCGCTCGCGTTTGAACCCGCGCCGCCGTAGGACCACAGGTCGAAGAAGTTCGAGCCATTGTTCGTTGCGGCGGAGTCGCTGCGATATTGATAAGGCGAACCAAAGGGGTCGACGAAAAGATTGTTGGTATCGGTCATGTTTGTAACCGGCCCCAACATGGATTTCGAAGGCTCGAAGAAAACTTTTCCAAGGGGATTGTGAGTCGGGTTCGAGACGACGAGTGCGTTGAATAGAATATTTGCGCCCCTTGTAGCCGGGCTTGCCGCGGTATTGGAGGGATAAGCTCCATACTCCGCCTTATAGCTTTCCAAGGCTGCTGACAACGCGGCGATTTCGGTCTCGGCGCGAGCAGTTGCTCCCTTCCTCTGGACAAATCCCGCCGTGCTTAAAATCAGCCCGGCGAGAATGGCAATAATGAGAATGACAACCAGAAGCTCGATGAGTGTGAACCCTTGTCGGGCCGTTCTGGCGAAGGTTTTGGTTTCTTTTTCCATCATGTCTGGGCCTGCATGCCGGTGATGATGCTGATGAGCGGGAGAAACAGGGCGATGACGATTGTTCCCACGACCACGGCGAGAAACACGATCATGATCGGCTCGAGGAGAGAGGTCAGGCCGGAGACGGCATTGTCGACCTCGTCGTCGTAGACTTCGGCGACTTTCAGAAGCATCTCCGGGAGTTGGCCGGTTTCTTCACCAACGTCGATCATGCTGATCACCATCGGTGGAAACACGCCACTGGCTTCGAGCGGGTTGACGATGGATTCGCCCTCTTTGACGCTGTCGTGGACCTTCGTGATGGCATCGGCGATGACGAGGTTTCCGGCAGTTTCGCGTGTGATATTGAGGGCTTGGAGAATTGGCACACCGCTGGTGACGAGTGTTCCGAGCGTGCGGCTGAACCGCGAGATTGAGCTTTTGCGGGTGAGATCGCCGAAGAGCGGGGCCTTGAGCTTGATCGTATCGATGAGTTGGAGGCCTTGTTTCGTTTTCGCGGCGAGCTTGTAAAGGACGATCAAAACGACCAGTCCCACCACAAGGAGGAGTGCGTTGTTTTTGACGACATTGCTGGCGCCGATCACAAATTGGGTGAGCGCCGGCAGCGGTTTGCCGCCAAGCATGTCGGCGAAGATGGCTTCGAACTTTGGAACGATGAAGACGAGGAGGAACGCCAGAATGACGATGGCGATCACGAGCACGATGATCGGATAAAACATCGCCGCGACGACTTTGTTTTTGATCTTCTGCGCCTTTTCCTGGAATTCTGCGAGACGGAGGAGAACAAGCTCCAGCACACCGCCAAGCTCGCCGGCTTTCACCATGTTGACGTAGAGCTTGTTGAAAATTTTTGGGTGGCCTCCAAGGCTTTCCGAGAAAGTGCCGCCGCCCTGAACGGATTCGGCGAGATTGATAATGACTCCCTTGAGCACCGGATCCGGCTCCTGTTTTGAAAGGACGGTGAGGCCGCGGAGGAGCGGCAGGCCGGCGTCGATGAGGGTCGCCAACTGCCGGGTAAAGATCATGAGGGTCTTTGGCTTGACCGTCTTCCGTTCGAGGAAGGGGATGTTGATCTTGAGGTCCTTTTTGGCCGCGGAAGTTTTCGCCGGGGTTTTGGCCTTGATTTTCGGGCCCTTGCCTTCTTCGGCGATGCTTTTTGGGAAATAACCCGATTGGCGCAACTGCCCGACGGCGGCATTTTGCGATTCGGCTTCTACAACCCCTGTTGTTTCCTGGCCCCTGGCATCAAGGGCTACGTACGTATAGCGCGGCATGGTTCGGCGGGAAGTTAACTTGTTTTACGTAACGCGGCAGAGAGGGGCTGTCGAGGAAAAGAACTCAACCGGCGACATAAGGATTCGTGCGTTTCTCCATACCCACGGTTGTGGAGGGGCCGTGGCCTGGAAGGACCACCGTTTCTTCCGGCAGCGCGAAGACTTTTTTCCGGATACCGTCGAAAAGCAAATTCCCGTCGCCGCCCGGCAGATCCCATCGTCCGACACCGCCGCGAAAAAGCACGTCGCCGCCGATCATTTCCCCCCGGTCGGGAAAATAGAAACACAAACTTCCTGGGCAGTGACCCGGGACGTGGAGGATTTGCATGCTGGTCCCGGCAACGTCGCAAAGTGCGCATTCGTCCAAAAGACGATCGGCCTGAAACGGCTCGATATCCAAGCCGAACCCATGGCGTCGGAAAAAGGTCGCGTCCGTGACCATCGGCGCGGTGTCGGCATGATAGGCGATCCGACAGCCCTGTTCCCGATGGATACGAGCGGCGTCGGCGGTATGGTCGAAGTGCCCGTGCGTCAGGAGCAGCCAGACGATTTTTGCACCGGCGAAGTGGTCGGCTGCGCCCATCGGAGCGTCGAAAAGGAGGTTTCCTCCGGGGGTTTCGAGGAGGTAGGCGTTCGTATCGAGGGGGCCGCCCGTGAACATTTTGAACTCATTCATGTCGAAGTGGTCTGATTTTTATGCCGAAGTTTGATTTTCCCCGCGACCTCTGCAAGGTTTTCGCGACACTCGTATGAACATTTCCCGAATTCTCCGGACCACCGTCGCCGCCGTTTTGGCGGGGGCGGTCCTCTTTCCTGCGGGTGTTTCGGCCAGCCCCGATTCCGGGCAAGTCGCCCTCGCAGTCGCCCGCTGGCTCGAGCAGGCCCACTACACGCGCAAAAAGTTGGACGACGAAATGTCGGCACGCCTGCTGAAGACCTACCTCGAGCTTCTCGATTACAACCGGCTCTATTTCACGCAGCAGGATGTCGATGAATTCGAAAGCAAATACGCGACCCGCCTCGACGATGCGATTTTCCGGGGCGATCTCTCCGCGGCCCGCGAGATTTTTGCACGATTCAAACAACGCGTGGAAGAACGCACCGCCTCGAACAAAAAACTGGTCAAAAAGAACTACGACTTCAAATCGACCGGCACCGTCGAGTTGAACCGATCGAAAGCGGCTTGGCCGAAAGACTCCGCCGACGCTGATCGCCTCTGGCGCGAGCGCATCGAGGCGGAGTTGCTCCAAGAAAACCTGAACGAATTCCGCCTTCGCCCGCCGGTTGAAGCCGTGACCCGTCGCTACGATCAAGTCCTGCGGAATGTCACCGAGATGGAAGACGAGGACGTCATGAAAACCTTTCTGAACGCGCTCGCACAGTCTTACGACCCTCACTCCGAATACCTCAGCCCGAGCGACATGGAGAATTTCAACATCGCCATGAAACTTTCGCTCGTCGGCGTCGGAGCTGTTCTCCGTTCCGACGAGGGCTATGCCCGCGTGATGGAGGTCGTGCCCGGTGGACCGGCGGACCGCGACGGGCGACTGCGGGTGAACGACCGTATCGCGGCCGTTGCCCAGGGTGATGACGAATTTGAGGACGTCGTCGACATGAAGCTCGACAAGGTTGTGGAGAAGATCCGTGGGAAAAAAGGTTCCAAGGTCCGTCTCCAAGTCATCCCGGCCGATGCGGCCGACCCATCCAAACGGAATGTCATCGAAATCACCCGCGACGAAGTGAAGCTCAAGGATCAGGAGGCCAAGGCCGAGGTCCTCGATCTTCAAGATGAAAGCGGGAAGGTGACCCGCATCGGCTGGATCACGCTCCCATCGTTCTATGCGAACATGAGCGGCGGTGGCCCGGCCAAGAGCACCACGGAGGATGTCGGCGCTCTGCTCGGTCGTCTGAAACAGGAGGGTATCGAAGGTCTCGTGGTTGATCTGCGGCGCGATGGTGGCGGTTCGCTCGAAGAAGCCATCAACCTCACCGGACTCTTCATCCCCAAAGGTCCGGTGGTGCAATCCAAGGACCCGAACGGAAAAATCACCGTCTCCAGCGATACCAACCCCGGCGTGGCCTACACCGGACCCATGGTGGTTGTCATGAACCGCCTCAGCGCGTCGGCCAGCGAGATTTTTGCCGCGGCCCTGCAGGATTATGGCCGCGCGGTCATCGTCGGCGACGAACGCAGTTTTGGAAAAGGGACCGTTCAGACCGTGCTCGACATCGGGCGCGTGATGCCATTCTTCAGCCTTGGCGCGGCCGATGCGGGGGCGCTCAAGTTGACGATCCAGAAATTCTACCGTGTGCGTGGGGGCTCGACCCAGCTCAAAGGTGTTGAGTCCGACATCGTCCTGCCCTCACGGACCGACAACGCCGAGATTGGCGAGGGCTCGCTGCGAAATCGCCTCGAATACGACGAGGTTGCCCCGGTGCGTATCACCGAGTCCGTTTCGACGCCGCTGTTCCTCGAAGAACTCCGCCGCCGCTCGGCCGAGCGGATTGTGCGCGATCCCGAGTTCCTCTACGTTTCCGAAGATATGCAGCGGCTAAGGGACCGTTTGGCGAAAAACACCATTTCCCTCAACGAGCAGGTTCGTCGCCAGGAGCTGGCCGAGGACAAAGCGCGCCGCGAAACGCGGAAAGCCGAACGCCTCGCCCGCGGTCCGCTCGTCAATGTCCAGGCTTGGCAACTCACTCTCGACGATGTCCGCGGTCAGCGCGAGAAGCTGGAGGCCGTGGCCTATGAGCGCGAGCGAGACAAAAAATACACAGATCCGGATGAACTCGATCCGGAAAAGGTGGAAGGCCCTCAACCACCAGAGCCCGATCCTATTCGCAACGAGACCCTCCGCATCATGGAAGATCTCATTTCGCTGAACATGAAGGGCAAGACCGCCTCGCGGTCGCCCGGCGAAAAAGACGTCGTCGTTACGCCGTAGGCCCGCTCAGCAAAATTTCCGCGGCTTGGTGGACATCCTTGTCCCCGCGCCCGGAGAGGTTGGCGACGATGATTTCATCCGACGCCATGGTCGGGGCGACCTTGATCACGTGAGCGATGGCATGCGCGGACTCCAACGCCGGGATGATGCCCTCCCACTGCGAAAGCTTGGAAAAGGCATCCAGGGCCTCGCTGTCGGTTGCATAGTCGTAGGAAATCCGGCCTTGGTCGCGGTAGTAACTGTGTTCCGGCCCGATGGCGGCATAGTCGAGGCCGGCTGAGACCGAGTGGGTGAGCTCGATCTGGCCGTTGTCGTCGGCGAGAAGATAGGTCTTCGTGCCTTGAAGAACGCCGAGCCGCCCGCCTTGAAAACGTGCTGCATGACGTCCGCGATGAATTCCATCCCCGCCCGCTTCGACGCCCGTCATCTCGACACCCTCGTCGTTGAGAAAGGCATGGAAGAAGCCAATCGCATTGCTCCCGCCACCGACGCAGGCGACGAGCAAATCGGGAAGCCTTTCCTCCCGTTGAAGCATCTGCCGACGGGTCTCGTCACCGATGACGCGATGAAAATCCCGCACGATCATCGGATAAGGGTGCGATCCCAGCGCACTGCCGAGGATGTAGTGCGTGGTTCGGACATTGGTTACCCAGTCGCGCATCGCCTCGTTGATGGCTTCCTTCAGCGTGGCCTGTCCGGCGTGGACCGCGACGACCTTCGCACCAAGAAAGCGCATGCGGGCGACGTTCAACGCTTGGCGCTCCATGTCGACCGCCCCCATGTAAATCACGCACTCGAATCCAAAACGCGCCGCCGCTGTCGCCGTGGCCACGCCATGCTGACCGGCTCCGGTTTCTGCAATGATCCGCGTCTTGCCCATCCGCCGCGCGAGGAGGATCTGACCGATGGCGTTGTTGATTTTGTGCGCCCCGGTATGGAGCAGATCCTCGCGCTTGAGATAAATTTTGGCCCCTCCCAGCTTCGCGGTCATCCGCTCCGCGAAGTAAAGCGGCGTCGGCCGTCCGCAGAAATCCCCGAGGAGCCCGGTGAGCTCCTTGCGAAACGCCGGGTCTTTCTTGGCGGCTTCATACTCGTCGGAAAGTTCCTTCAACGCCGTCATCAGCGTTTCGGGGACAAACATGCCGCCGTAAGGACCAAAATGGCCCGCGGCGTCGGGCACGACAGGAAGTTCGCTCATGCCCGATTATGCACCGGGCCACGGGGACCTGCAATCATGGACGTGGACGGACGCCGGGTCAGGCGACCAGCCGCCTCATATAGTCCGAAGGCTCGAAATTTTCGATCAATACCTCCACGCGGCCGTTCCGCTGCATGCGGGCTTGGGTGACCAGAATTTCGGGCGTCTTGTGCGGGGCGAACAAAATGTCGTCGTGCGTCGCGTTTTTGTGGTTCGCGAATTTGTCGGGCGTCAACTCCCCGCCAAGATGGTCACTCCGACCGGTCGCGACGTGGATGGTCCCGCGGATTTTTTCATCCTGAATGTCCCGTCCCGACACCGGCAAAATCTGTGTGCCAAATCCGAGCTCGCCAAGTTCGCCGGTCACGGGGTCCGAGACCAACTTGGCATTGTGGGCCGCGATGGTCTCCGGGTTTCCGGAAAGGAGCTCGGCTTTGGCGATTCGGCCGCCGGTCACATGCATGAGGCCGATCGTGCCATCCTCGTATTTCATCGGGAAAGCGCCCTCCGCACCGGTTGGCACATAGTAAATCTCGCCGGCCGGGAGGTTGGCCACATCCGGTTCGTCTCCGCGACACAATCCATGGCTTTTCTGCGCTTCCTGCTGGCCGAGATCCAAGTGCAGCGTGTGCGTGCGGCCGTCGTGGAGAAAGTCGATCTCGACCCAATCCGCCCGCGTCATCCCCAGCCGCAGCTTCTCCGCATCGGCACTGACGTCGTCGTAATTCACCGACAGGCCGGAGGAGAGGATCACCTGATTAAGCCCGTGGAGCGTCGCACCGCGAAAATGATACTTTTTGGCAAACGCGGTCAGCGGGGCCGTCGCGGAATACGTGGAGATGCAGAGGATAATATCATAAGCGGGATACACATCGCGCTCGAGGCTCACCTGAGTTCCATCCGGCGTGAACGCCTCATCCGGCAGGTCGAGATTGCTGCCGCCGGTGACGGCATAGGCGAAGATTTCACCGCCCTGAAGACCCAGCTCGGCGAGGGTGGATTTGTGGAGTTCCTGATATATGTGCGTGTGCGCATTGCGCTGGATCGAGAGATCCGGGTTCTTCAAAAAGGCGAAATCCTTGATTTCTTTTGGATCGTCGAGGTCGATCAAAACACAAACCTTCTGGCCTGCTTTCGGATCAAAAGTGCTCTTCAGGAGGCGGGTGAGGCTGAACGGGGGAAACGTCCGTGTGGCAGCTTGCTCGGCAATGGTCATGGTGGTCATAGCGTAGGAGATTACGCCGCGACCGGCAATAGCGATGCACCCCGAATGCAAACCCCTGAGGCGCGGCTTGCATCGGGGGGGCTCGGCGCTATCGTGTGGATTCCTTATGAAATTCGCACTCCCGGCCGCGGTTCTTCTCGGCACCGGCCCGCTCGCCCTCGCGCAGGACGCGGCCTCCCCGGAGAGCCCCGCCGCTGTCAACCTCTGGCAGGTTCTTGTTTCGGGTGGGCCGGTCATGATTCCCCTCGCGGCGTTGTCCGTGATAGCGCTCATGTTGATTTTTCTCTACCTGATCACGCTGCGCCGGGGGACAATCGTCACGGCCCGCTACATGCAGACGGCGGACGCGTTGATTCGGAAACGCGACTATCTCGGACTCCTCGCCGTTTCCCACCGTCACAACGAAGGCGTGGCCCGGGTCGTCCAACGCACGATGGATTTTGTTACAAAAAATCCCCGCGCCACACTTGGCGAGGCGCGCGAGATCGCCCAAGCCGAGGGAACCCGCATCGCCGGATCGCTCAATCAGCGGATCACCTACCTGGCCGATATCGGTGCCATCGCTCCGATGCTCGGCCTTTTCGGCACCGTCCTCGGCATGATCAAATCGTTTACCGTGGTCGCCAGCGACATCGCCGCCACGCGGCCCATGATGCTGGCCGAGGGGGTCGCTGAAGCACTCGTCACCACGGCCGCCGGCCTCTTGATCGGCATCCCGGCCATGGCGGCGTATTCGTTTTTCCGCGGCCGCGTGCAGGCTCTCATTTCCGACCTCGAAGCCGCCTCGACCCAGCTCATCGCTCTCCTCGCGGCGAACATGGGCTCCCGGAGCGACCGCGACTGACATGAATTTCCGCGGACGCATCCAGCCGGAGGTGCCGGGCTTTCAGATTGCCCCGATGGTGGACATCGTGTTCCTCCTGCTCATTTTCTTTCTCGTGACGTGGAACTTTGCCCGCTACGAGACCGAGTTGGATGTCAAAGTTCCCACCGCCCGCGAGGGCAAAGAAACCCGCCGGGCCGTCGGCGAGGTCATCCTGAATGTCAAAGCGGACGGCTCGATCATCATGAACCGCCGGACATTTTCCCCCGACGCCCTCAAGGAAGCCCTGCTCCGCATTTCGTCGCTCTATCCCGACCAGGCCGTGGTTTTGCGCGGGGATGAAAATGTCGATTACCGGCATATCGTCGATGTTCTCGACATCTGCCGGAGCGCCAACATTTGGAACGTGGCCTTCGCCACCAGTCGACCGGAATGAAGCACCCGGTCGTTCTTTTTATCACCCTCCTGGGAACTTCGGCTCTCGCCCAAACGCCGCCGGGGGAGCCGGAGGTACGTCGCGCCATCCCCGTCACGCCAACGCCGCTTAGCGATTACGACAATCCACCCTGGGTTCAAAGAGTCCTCCCCGCGCAGCCGGTTTCCACACCCATGCCAGAGGCCACGCCGATTCCGGTTGCCACGCCGATTCCGATGTCGCCGCCGCTCACCGAGCCCTTCCGTCCGCCACCCCGCCCAGCGGTGCCCGAGGCTCCGGCGATCGCTCCTGCAGCCCCCGCCGAACCGTCGGTGCCGGTGACGGATGAAGACGGCACGATCCGCATCGCGCCAGTTTCTCCGGAAGAGACGGCCAAACGAACGCTCGCTCTGGCGAACAGTCTCTACTCGAGAAAAATGTACGACCTCGCGGTCCCGGAGTATGAAATGTATCTCATCTCGGGCGTGAAAGATTCGCGCGACGCGGCCTTGTTCCGATTGGCGGAGTGCCATCGCATGCTCGACAACCTCCCCGCCGCCCGGGCCGGCTACGAGAAACTCGTCATGGAATACCAGATCGGCGAATTTGCCGGGGCCGGGGCCTACCGCCTCGGAGAAATGCTTTTCGCCCAGCGTCTTTACGATGCCGCCCACCTGCAATTTGAGACGGCCGCCCGCGAGGCCAAGGACCCCGAAGTCCGGCTGACCGCCCGCTACTTTTCCGCCCGGAGCCTCGACTATCTGAAACGCGACCCGGAGGCCATCACCGCCTACCGCGCTGTCGTCGATACCGAGGGGAAAAACCCCTACCGCGAGCACGCGCGGATGGCTCTCGCGGCCCTCGAACTTCGCGCCGGTCGCAAGCCCGCCGCGCAGGCCGCCTACGAGGAAATTGCCTCCTCCAAATCTACCCTCGCCACCGAGGCCGCGGTCAAAGCCGCCGCCCTCGCCGCGGAATTCGGCCAGCGCGAAAAGGCTCTCAAACTCTTCGATCAGGCCGTGGCCGACTCCCGCTCGACCGAATGGAAACCCGTGGCGCTCATCGGGGCTCTCCGACTGCGCTATCAGGGCGGTGACTACAAAGGTGTGGTCGAAATGGGGCCGTCCACAATCGATGCCTTGACCGACGATTCGAAGCCGGAAGCCCTCCAGTTGCTCGCCGCATCCTACCGGCAGACCGGCAACAATCTCGAAGCCCGTCGGACATACGATCGCCTTATCAAAGAATTTCCCGACGC
Source organism: uncultured Chthoniobacterales bacterium (assembly GCA_964516295.1). Taxonomy (GTDB): domain Bacteria; phylum Verrucomicrobiota; class Verrucomicrobiia; order Chthoniobacterales; family Terrimicrobiaceae; genus CAZEYT01. Next base: position 32,569 of record CAZEYT010000016.1, read on the forward strand.
CGCACCGGCCGGGGATGCCCGTCTTCAGCGGTTGGTGAGTCTCTACTCGCTCAATGACAAGTCGCTCATTGCGGAAGTCGATGCGTTTCTTGCCGGGGAGACGAATCCCCGCGCGCGCACCCAGGCCTCGTTGCTCAAGGCCGAGGCTCTTTACAAAGAGGGCAATTTTCCCGCAGCAGGCGAGATTTACCAAAGCCTCGTCAACGCCGAGCTCGACCCCGCTCTCCATGCCGACACGCTCTATAAACTCGGCTGGTGTCTCGCCGCGTCCGACAACCCGCAGGCGGCCGTGGGGATTTACTCGGAGTTTCTGGAAAAATACCCCGCCCATGCCATGGCCGCCAGCGCGCTCGCCCGCCGGGCACTGGCCCATCAACAGGGCAAGGCGTTCGAGGCCGCCATGACGGATTTCAACCGCGTTATCGAGAAGTACCCGGGCTCGGCCGAGCACGAACTCGCCCTTCAGCAGAAGGCCCTCATTCACGGGCAGAAACAGGAATACGACGCGATGGCCAAAGATTTCGGGGAGCTTCTGGAAAAATTCCCGAAAACCGCCGCCGCCGCGCAGGCGAATTTCTGGCTCGGCTGGGCCGCCTTCGAGCAAAAGGATTACAAGACAGCCATCGAGCGCCTCGCTGCCGCACGCAAATTGGACGCAGCCCAATACAACGAACGCGCCTCGCTGCGCATCATTCTTGCCTATTATTATCTCGAAGATCGCGCGAACGTCCTGCGCGAGGCGGCCGACTATCAGGGCGGCAACCTCCCGGCGGAAATCTCGCTCTGGCTGGCGGCAAAGGAATTTGATGACGGCAACTTTGCCAAGGCCGAGAGCCTCCTCGCGCCCCTCATGGCCAATCCGGCGGCCATTCCGCCGGACGCCCTCATCCAACTTGCCGAGGCCCGTCTTCGCACCGGGAAAATTCAGGAAGCCAGCGCGCCGGTGGACAAATACCTCGAGACCGCCCGTGATCCCGCCTCGCGAGCCCGCGGCATCCTCGCCTCCGCCCGCATCGCCGCCGCGCAAAAGAATTCGGCGGAAGCCACCCGGTTGGTGGAAGAAGCCCTTTTGCTCCAACCCGAAGGCCCGTTGAACGCCCAAGCCCGCATGCTCTCCGGAGACCTCCTCCTCGCCCGGTCGGACTACGATGGCGCAGCCCGGGCTTTCATGACTGTTTCCGTCCTCACCGACGACCCGGCCATCACGCCTCTGGCGCTCCAAAAAGCTGCCGATGCCTACCGGCGCGCCAACAATACTTTCGAAGCCGATAGAGCGCTGGCCGAGCTCCGCGAGCGCTACCCCGATTTCCAGAAATCCGATCCCAAGAAGAAAGACAGAACATGAAAATGCCCGCTCTCCTCCTCCTGCTCACTGCCGCCCTCGCCATCGCGGCCGAGGTCCCTCTGGGCCAGCACGCCCTTGAAGAAGTGAAAGGCTCGGTCATGATTCCCGAAGGTTGGACCTCGACGAAAGAAAGCGAGGACGGGGTCTTTGTTTACCATTTCGGCAAGAACGAAAACGGTAGCGGTCCATCGATCACTCTCAGTGTCACCACGAAGGTCGCTGACCGCACGGGACAATCTCCCAGCGAATATGCCGCCGCCCTCATTGAGATGTCGCAGGAGGAATCACCGGGCTCGACCGTTCAAAAAGGCGATTTCCAAGGTCTCAAATCCCTCCGGGTCGAATACGACATCGAAAGCGAAGCTGGCCAGATGCACGCCGTCAATGTCGCGCTCGCCAACGACCGTACCGGCACGCTCTACTTTTTCGCCTGGCAGACGCCGCTCGGCGATTCCATGGAATTGGAAGCGCTTCGCGAAAAAATCCTCGCGTCGGCAGAATTCGATCCGGAGTTTTAGGAAGCCCTGCACGCTGGTATGACGAGTCTTTTGCGGTTTCTGGTTTTCGTGGCCGTCGTGTCCGCAGCGGTCGCTCTCCTGTACCTCTGGCGCAGTGCGGCCCCGGTCGTTGCCACACCCCCCGCCGACGCTCCGGTCGCGGTGACCTCCCGCTTGCCGGGGCTGGCGGCTTTGGATCGGGAGTTTACCGAACTCGTCAGCTCGGTGGTGCCGTCCGTCGTGAGCATCAATGTCACGCCCGCCCAAGCTCTCGATCCCCGGGCGCGCCTCCTCCACTCGCTTCTGGGGCGCAATCGCTCGGCCGATGTTCAGCCCCAGCTCGGTTCGGGAGCGATCATTTCGGAAGATGGCTACATCGTCACCAACTGGCATGTCATAACCAACGCCGGCGCCATTGATGTCCAGTTTCACGATGGGAGTCTTCTCCCGGCGCGGATCGTCGGGGCCGATCCCTCTGCGGATGTCGCCGTTCTCAAGATCGACGCCAAAGATCTGAAGCCGCTTCCGTTTGCCGATTCCGATGCGGTAAATGTCGGCCAGATGGTCTTTGCCGTTGGCAATCCGTTCGGCCTATCCGAGACCGTGACCCAAGGCATCATCAGCGCCAAAGGCCGCCGGACGTCGCCGGAGTTCACCAATGAATTTTTCCAGACGGATGCTCCGATCAATCCGGGAAACTCAGGCGGTCCCCTCGTGGATCTTCGCGGTCAATTGGTCGGTCTTAACAACTCGATCCTTCTCCAGACCGACGGCATCGGCTTCGCCATTCCTTCCAATACCGTCCGCCGGATCTATGAAGACATCCGGCGCTACGGCCGTGTCATCCGTCCTTGGCTGGGCGTCCAGATCGGTCCGCTGACACCGGCGGTCGCCGCGCAACTGGGACTCGACTCCGCGAAAGGCGCGCTGGTGGCTCCCATCCAAGGTTCACCGGCCGCCCGCGCAGGTATTCAGTTTGGCGATATCATCACGTCTTTGAACGGACGCCCGATTGCGGACGATGTGGACCTTCGTAATCGCATTCTCGAGACAGAACCCGGAGCGGAAATCGCGCTCGGCGTCCGCCGAAATGGCAAGGATCTCACCATTCGCGTCGTTGTGGAAAAGCAGTCGGGCGAATAGGGCTTTTTTTTTTAATGCAATTGACTCATCTTTCGTCACCGTGACCCCAGCCACTCACAGTCAGCCACCGATCCCCCGTCAACCGATTGGGACGACCTTCATTGTTGCCATCAGCATTCTGGGCGTTGTTCTCACCTTGCAATTCCTCGGCGTCGCCTGGTTTTTCCTTCCGAAGCTCCGGCAGCAGGTCGTCGAAAGTGCCACCGTCGCGGCGGTCCAACCGGCCGCCGAGACCCCGGCAGAAGCCGCAGCCGCTCCCGTTGTCGAACGGAGCCAGCCGGGTCCTGACCCGGCCTTCGCACAACGCATCCAGGGTTTGGTCGCCGAGGCCGACACGTCTTACCGCGTCGGCGATTTCGAGTCGGCCCTGAGTCGGTTGGAAGAAGCCGACAGCCTCCTCCCGAACGACCCGGGAATCATGCTGCGACGAGCTCGGGCGTTTGAAAGCGTCCAGCAACCGGCCGAGGCCGCGGCAATCTACACGTCGGTCCTCGCCCTCCCGAACCTGGCTCCGGAGACGCGCGCCCAAGCCTCCCGGAAACTCGAACAACTCGGCGGGGCCGCCGCGGCCAGGCCGTCGTCGGCTGTTATGGAGGAAACCGGCACGGACATCCGGGATGAGACCGGCCTCCAACCCGGATCAAATCTCGGAATCGTGGACACCCGGCTGCGGGATGGCTCGCCGGGCACCAAAGTTCTTCGGATCGGCATCAAGTCCCGCCCGGACGTCGAAATCGATACCCGCCAGATGAAGCTCCACGTTTTTTTCTACGAGCAGGACGAAGCCGGCGACGTGAGGCTCACCGAATCCAAAGTCGTCTCCCAGTGGATCAGTCCGCCGGTCAATTGGGCGGATAACGAGCCGGAGGTTCTTGATGTTACCTACATTCTTCCGGACAGCGACGTGCCGGGAAGTGCGCTCTCCAATGGCTCACCGGGTCGCACATTTGCGGGCTATATTGTTGGAATCTACTACAACAGCGAATTGCAGGATACGCGTGCCGAACCCGGCAATCTTGCCAAAAAATTCCCACTTCCCCTCTATTTGAAGCAAGATACTCCATGAAGATTCTCCTTGTTGACGGGGAACCCGGCCTCGCCGCGTCCCTCGCCCAGTCGCTCGCCGAAGCTGGAATCGCCGGAGTCGGCACGGCCACCTCCTCGGACGAAGCCGTTGACTGGATCAATTCCCACGGCGGCTGCGATGTGTTGGTCACAGATGTTTATCTGGAACCTTCCGATGGACTTACTTTGAGGGAGACGATTCAGCCTCACCTGCCGGGGATGAAAACGATTTTCGTCTCGGGTTATGATGTGTCGGCTTATGCGGACCGGATGGTTGGATGTGAGCAACTTGCGAAACCGGTCGATCCGGTTGCACTGGCTGGTCTCATCCAGCGTCTCCTGCCGCGTCCGACCCCAGTTCCGGTCGCCGCTCCGCCTCAGCCTGCTGCAACCGCCCAACCCACCGTCACCCCGCGGGCGGTGGCCGCAACCCCGCGCGTGGCGCAGGCAACCCCGGCCGCCCTGAAGCCCGTGGCCGTCGCACCCGTCGTCAAAAAAGCTTCCACCGGACAATCCAGCAAGTCGCAGAAAGCCGCAGCCGTGGCCCAGAAAATCACCACGGCACCCGCTACGCAGCCGTCGCCGTCGTCACCCAAGCCCCGGGCCCAAGTGGCCTCGGCCCGACCGATTGCTGCCGCACCCCGCGCCGCTGTGGCGTCCGCCAGCCCACGTCCAGCTGTCGCCGTTGCCACGCCGACGGCGGCTGTTTCCGCCGAACTAGGAAGCGAAATCGAACTGCCGCCGGATGATTTTGTCGGCCACTCGGTCGGAAACTACCAGATCGAAGCCCGCATCGGAACAGCGCGGATGGGTGGAATTTACCGAGCCCGCCAGACGACCGTCGGCCGGTTGGTTCGGTTGTATCTCCTTGACCGCTCGATGGCCGCCGATCCCGCGGCGGTTCAACGCTTTCTCTCGAATGCCAGCGTCAAGGCGAAGGTTGGTAATCCGACCGTGATTACTGTCTATGAAGCGGGTGAAGCCGACGGCGTTTATTTCTACTCCTGCGAATACATTCCGTGTCGCTCGGTTCGTCAGTTGCGGGAAGCCGGAGGCCGTCTTGATGAGACCACAACACTGGCCGTCCTCCGAGCTTGTGCCGATGCGTTGGGCTATTTCGGTCGGGAAAAAATTCAGCATGAACTGGTCTCCGAGAACGCGGTCCTCATCGGCCCGCAGAATCGCCCCCGTCTCGCAAACATCGCGGCGCTGGAGGCTGCAGAGGAGTTTGACACCGCGCGGGAAATGCAGGCCGTGGGTCAGCTGGTTCTTTCAGCGCTGGAAAACCCGCCAGCCGCACCGATTGCGCGTGATCTTGCGACCAGTCTTCTCGATCCCTCCACCGCCCCGGCTTCTTGGGCCGCCTTTCTTCAGATCATTCAAGCACGCGAACCCAAAGCGGCACCGACCGATGCCTACAAGCTCGACGCTCAGGAGCGAGCGGCCATTCGCATGGTCGAAGAAGCGAAGAAACGCCAGAAGCGGACGGTTCTTGTCAACATGGCGGTTTCCCTGCTGCTCCTCGCCGCGGCGTTGTGTACCATCTGGTATATCGTTTTCCGCCCGCGCGGGGCCGATGTGCGAAAATTGGACGGCATGGTCCGCGTGCCGGCCGGTGAGTTTATTTATCAAAACGGACAAAAGATCACCCTGCCGGAATTTTATATCTCGGAGCATGAGGTAACCATTGGCCAATACGCCGAGTTTCTGAAGTTCCTCGAAGAGAACCCCGACAAGGCTGCCTCGTTCGCGCATGAAAAACAGCCGAAGGGAAAATCGCACGTCCCGTTCGAGTGGGCCGACATGACCGAAATCGACCCGCCCATGCCTGGCTACTATGCCCGCGCCAAACGCTGGGGCAAATTCCGGGAGGCCGCGCTCGACGTGAATTCCCCGGTCTTCGGCGTGGATTGGTTTGATGCCTACGCCTACGCCAAGTGGCGCGGTCAGCGGCTTCCCACCGAGCAGGAATGGGAAAAGGCCGCTCGCGGAACCGACGGTCGAAGGTTTCCCTGGGGCAACGAGCCGGAACCCAAACGCGCCAACACCGGCCAGGATTTCAATCCGAATCCCAAAGAAGGCGGTGATATCGATGGCTTCAAACGCTGGAATCCCGTCGATGCCATCAAAGGAGACCGCTCCCCCTTTGGCATGATCGGGGCTTCGGGGAATGTTTCCGAGTGGACCGCATCGTTCGATGAGTCCACCGGCTATCCGGTTCCGGTGATTCGCGGCGGCAACTGGCGGAACCCCGACGGCACGATCACCCGCCGCGTCGTTGAGCTCATGGATCTTCAACAGAATCAAGGTCTCGGCTTCCGCACGGCCTCCGACACACCCCCAGCCAAGTGATTTCGCAGCACGCCTTTTTCTTCCGTCGACTGGTCGCCGTTCTCTTTGTTTTGGGATTGGCCTCCGTCGCCAACGTTTCCGCCCAAGTGCAGGTGGACATCTCGATGAAGCGGAACCTTTACGTCCGCTATGAGCCGGTTCTGGTCACTGTTACGATCACCAACCTCAGCGGTCGCGAGCTCCGCCTGGAGGACGTGCCACGACATCACTGGTTCAGTTTCCAAGTCGAAACGCTCGATGGTCGGCCGGTGCCTCCGATGGAGAGCGGTTACACAAACGCGCCCCTCTCGATGGGAGCCGGACAAAAAATCTCCCGGACGGTCAATCTCACACCATTGTTCCCGATCTCGGAATTTGGATCCTACCGCATCAAAGCGGCGATTTATGTCGCGGACATCAACCGCTTCTTCAGCTCGCCGTCACTGAATATCGAGGTCACCGACGGTCGCGTCCTCTGGCAGAAGACGGTTGGCGTTCCTGACGGCCAGCCGGGTGGGGGAACAACGCGCGTCGTTTCACTTCTCTCCCACCGCTTCCCCCAAAGCACGCAACTTTATCTGCGCATCGAGGACCCGGAGGCCGGAGTTGTCTATTGCACGCATCAACTCGGGCGTTTTCTCACCTTCGGACTTCCGGACGTTCTCCTCGATTCGACGAACACCATTCACATCCTCCAAAACGCGGCACCGAAGACCTTTCTGTACTCAAAGATCGGCCTCAACGGCGAAGTGCTCGACCGCAAATCCTACAACGAGTTCTCGACCCGCCCGGCCTTGCGCCGCGGCAGCGATGGAAGCGTCCTTATCGTCGGAGGGCAGCTCAATGATCCGAACGCTCCCAAGGTGGAGGAAGCACTCCCGACACTGGGTGACCGCCCGGTCGACATCTCGGGTATCAAAGCCACGCCAACTCCGCGCCCGGACAATCTCCTCTCCGAATAAGCTCTGTCTCCTCAACCTTGATGAAGCAATGGGAGAAGGCGCTCCATCGGGAGTCCGATCACATTGGTTCGCGAGCCGCGAATTTCGCAGATTATCTCTCCGTTGTCATCCTGTGCCGCGTAGCCGCCGGCTTTGTCGAGCGGGTTGATGGACGCCAAATACGCGCGAATCTCCCCGGGTGTCAGCGGGTGAAAGGTGACTTCTGAACACTCAAAAAACTCCCGGCAGGTACCGTCGGCCATCCGAATGCTGACGCCGGTCACCACCACGTGGGTGCGTCCCGCCAATTCCTCCAACATGCGGAAGGCGTCATCCAGATCCCGTGGCTTTCCGTAGTGCCGCCCCTCACGACTCACAACGGTATCGGCGGAGAGGACGGTTTTTCCATCCTGTCGGGCCGCGACCAGAGTCAGTTTGCGCCGGGCGTTCTCGAGGGCGAGAGCCTGGGGCGCAAGGGAGTCGTCCTCCAGTTCCTCCACTCCTGACGGAATACAAACGACCTCAAAGCCCGCCTCGAGCAAAAGATCTCTCCGCCGCGGAGATGCGGAGGCCAGCACGATCTGCATCCGGGGAAAATCGAAACCGCCCGTCGCTCAGATACCGCTCTCGTCATCCGAGAGACCGGAGTCGTGGCGGATGCTTTCGAGGCGGCGTTTCATCGTTCGCGTGGAGGCGGGACGGTGGGAGAAATTTGAGACGACACCGGCGACAACCGGCACCAACGCTGCAACCCCGGCGCTGATCAGCGCAATGGCTGCTCCCTTGCGGGCTCCATGGCCGATCCGATCTGCGACGAGAAGACCCGCTCCAAGTCCGATGGCCACTTGCGAAAACGCCACCACACCGGAAACCGGAAGGTTTTCTCCGAACTTATCCAACGAAAGCTGTGACATGGAGATTGAAGCTAGGACTGCGGTATGGGATTTTCAACCGCAAATGAAGCGAGCCCTCGGCATAGATCTCGGTGACGCCCGTGTCGGCGTGGCCTGCAGCGATGAACTCGGAATGCTGGCTCATCCGTTGGAGACGATTCCTGTGAAGAAGGGCCGGGTCATCGAGCGGATCCTCCAACTCGCCTCGGAAAAAAAAGTTGAGGCCATCGTGATCGGCATGCCACGTAATATGGACGGTTCCTTCGGACCGGCAGCCGAGAAGGCCCGGGCGTTCATCGCGGACCTCGCCACCCGCGCCACCTGCCCGGTTCTCCCGTGGGACGAGCGCCTCAGCACCGTCTCCGCCCAGCGTTCGCTTCAGGAAGCCGGTCGCAAGGCGCGTGACCAAAAAAGCGTGATCGATCAGGTCGCCGCCCAGGTCATCCTCCAAAGCTGGCTCGACACGCAGTCATGAGGCTGCGGCTTACCGTCGCCTATGACGGCACCCAGTTCTCCGGTTGGCAGAGCCAGCCGGACGGCGACACCGTGCAGGATGCTTTGGAGGGTGTCTTTAAAAAACTCACCGGCACCAAAACGGCCGTCCATGGAGCCGGCCGCACCGATGCCGGCGTCCACGCCCTCGCGCAAACGGCCCATGCGGATGTCGCGCGCACGGATCTTTCGATGGAAGGTTGGATGCGGGCTCTGAATGCCAACCTCCCGCCGGGCGTCCGCGTCCTTGGCGTCCGCCGAACACGGTCGGATTTTCATGCGCGCTATGATGCACGCGGGAAAATCTACCGCTACGCCGTCTGGAACGGTCCTGTGCGACCGCCGTTGGAGCGGGATCGTGCCTGGCATGTCATTCCGAAAATTGACCCCGTCCGTCTGGCGCAGGCGTGTGAGCTGTTTGTGGGGAGGCATGATTTTTTCGCATTTTCCGTCCGGCGTACCAAAGAACCGTTTGACTCCTTTCGTACCATCCACTCGATCAAAACTCGCCACACCGGTCCCCGCCTCACGCTCACGTTTACCGGCGATGGCTTTCTCTACAAAATGATCCGGATTCTGAGCGCTGCGGCGGTTCGTTGCGCGACCGGCAAGGCGGACTTGGAGGATTTACGGAAGCGTCTCACGGACCGCCAGCCGGTGTTTCATCATGTCGCCCCGGCGGAGGGGTTGTGTCTGGTCCGTGTGCTCTATCGGTGACCTCACGCACGGGTGTGCCTTTTCTGGCCGCGTTTCTTGATCCCGGCGGAGGCTCTGGTAGGATGCGGCGTGCGGAAACGGTGGCTTCCCCTCATTCTTCTTGGTCTGGGCCTTTTGGTTCCGGCATGGTCTCCGCTTCGCGGTGAGATGAGCGAGGAGGAAAAAAAGCGACTCTTCCTTCAAGCGCGCGAGGATATCCGGCCCATGCCGAAGGCCTCGCCCACCGTGACTCCACGTCCGAAACCCAAGCCTGCCCAGTCGCCCACCGCAACGCCCCGACCGCGCCCGAGCGCCACCCCCACGCCCCGTCCCAAACCGACGCCGGACGAAACACCCGAGCCCACACCGGAACCGACCTCGACCCCGCGCGCCACGGCAACTCCCCGAGCAACCGCCACGCCGCGCCCTCCCGAATCCACGCCGACCCCGCGTCCGAAACCATCCGCCGACGAGGACATCATCGACATCCCCGACAACAAACCGACGCCCAAACCGGAAACGCCCCCTCGAATCGCCGAGACGCCCGCGCCCAAGCCGACGCCCGAACCTCAAAAGCCCGCGGCGGCCGAGAAACCCGTCAACGCACCCATCGTCGTCGAAAAGTCTGGACTCCAGGAAGACCGCGGCTACGAGCCACCGCCGCGCCAGCAATTTTCCGGTCTCTTCAAACGCTGGCGTTACCTCACCCCCGCCACCCGCAAAGCCATCGACCAAGCCAAGGTCAAACGCGGACGCTGGAAATACGTCATCATCCACAACAGCGGCACCCGCCAGGGGAATGCCCGCGTTTTTGACCTCTACCACCGCCGGGTTCGCAAAATGCAAAACGGCCTCGCTTACCACTTTGTCATCGGCAATGGCCGCTCGTCCGGCGACGGCGAAATCGAGATCGGCAACCGTTGGACCCGACAGATCAACGGCGGCCACGTCGCCAGCGATTACCTCAACGACATCTCGATCGGGATCTGCCTTGTCGGAGATCTCAACCGCGACAAACCCACCCCCGCCCAGCTCGCCGCCCTCGAAGAACTCGTGAATTACCTCCGGGGCCGCGTCGGCCGCGTCAAAGGCAAGCCCGCCATCGTCAAAGGCCACAAGGAAATCAACCCCAAGCCCACCGATTGCCCCGGCGACCGTTTCCCGTTGCCCTGGCTCCGGCAGAAGTTCAAAAACTAAGCCGTCGGTCGCCCGCCTTGCCAAGCTCTCCCGGTCCGCATATCGTGTTTCCTGATGGCGGACGGTCGTCCGGTGCCGCGGCAACGCGACGCCGGGAGGAAAGTCCGGACACCACAAGGCGGCATGCCGCGCACAACGCGCGGGAGACTCCGGTGAAAACCGGAGCCGACGGAAAGTGTCACAGAAAACAAACCGCCGACCGGCGCAAGTCGGGCGGCAAGGGTGAAAAGGCGGGGTAAGAGCCCACCGCCCCGGGCGCAAGTCCGGGGGCAC
>CAZEYT010000017.1:0-42308 GCA_964516295.1 uncultured Chthoniobacterales bacterium
AGCGCTGAAAGCATCTAAGCGCCAAGCCTCTCCCAAGATGAGATCTCCCTGAAGAGTCGTGGAAGACCACCACGTTGATAGGTCGCGGGTATAAGCGCAGTAATGTGTTCAGCTTAGCGATACTAATACTCGTTCGGCTTTTTTCTCCATCTTACAGCTTGTCGCTGGGAAGATGTCATTATTCCCCTTCATTTGCAGTTTTCAGAGAATGGTGTCCCGTAGTTGGGGCCTGTTGTTCTTTTCAATTCTGGCAGTGAATGGTCTCCAGACACACGACAATCTGGAATTTTCGATCTGATGTTCGAGATTTCCGTCGTCTGGTGATCCTGCGCAGTGGTCCCACCCGTTCCCATTCCGAACACGGAAGTGAAACGCTGCTGAGCCGATGGTAGTGCATCTATAGGTTGTGCGAGAGTAGGTCGTTGCCAGTGTTATGCCCGGTATCTTGGAAACAAGGTGCCGGGCATTTTTTTTACTTATCGGGCATTACCAATGCCCCGTTGTATTGCCAACTCGGTTACCCGGTCGAGTTGCTTGGAGTTGCTGCCACTTCGAAAGCCCGACGGAAGGCTTGAATGGCGGAACGCGCTGGTCGAATGGGGAGAAAGGCAATCTGAATGTTCTTTGTTTCCGCGGAGCGTGATGAGCCCGGTTTCATCTGAGACGCCTCAAACCCCGGATTCCTTGTCCACCCGGGCAGCCAACTCCTCAACCTCGAGATTTTTTGTTCAGACGTCCCGGAGATGTTGCGAGGGACACTGAAATCCGTCCTCCGTCAGAATCCACCTCCCGCGGCCCGCTCCGGAGGATATCAAGAAATTGTTGGGGAATCTGGGCAAAGGATTGCCCGATGGAGAGGTCGATGATGCCGACCGAGCGACCCGGGAGGCCGAGGGTGTCTTCGAGGATGGCGATGATTTCGCGTGGGCCGATGCGGCTTTCGCGGCCGACGTTAAGGCGCACCCACTGCATACCGCGGGAGGGGGGACGAAGCTGAACCGGTGGCGCTTCCTCCCGGCGCGCAGACTGGTCCCCGCGCTCGTGGCGATCACTCCGAACTTCCTTCCCAGCGTTCGGGAAATCTTTGGGAGCAGGCTTGACGGGAGCTGTGTCGTCAGGCGACCCGGTCAGAAGCTGGATGGCCGCGGCGGCGATGTCGGTGGAATCAAAACTCTCTTCAAGCAGTCGCTCGACGAGTGATTTGGCACCTGCAAATTTTCCGGCCGAGAGAATCTCGCGGAGGCGTTCCAGCAAGGCGTCGCCCCGTTTTTCTTCGACCTGATCAGCGGTCGGGATCGTTCCACGGCGGATCTTGGTTTTGGTGAAGCGCTCGATGAAGTTGAGTTTGTAGAGATCGCGGCCCGCGGCAAAGGTTACGGCCATGCCCCGGCGTCCGGCGCGGCCGGTGCGGCCGATGCGATGGACGTAGTCCTCCGCGTCGTAAGGCAGGTCGTAATTCACGACAAGTTCCAAGTCGTCGACATCGATTCCGCGTGCGGCGACGTCGGTGGCGACGAGAAACTCGAATTCGGCCTTTTTGAACTTGTTCATCACACGGGTACGCTGGGCCTGTGCGATGCCGCCGTGGAGGCGGTCGGCAGAGAATCCTTGGGCGATGAGATTGTCGGCCAGTTCATCCACAAGACGCTGGGTATTGCAAAAAATGATGCCGAGTTTGAACGAGTGGAAATCGATGAGCCGGAGGAGGGCTTCGAATTTCATCCGGGGTTGGACTTCAAAATACCACTGCTCGACGGTGGGAACCGTAAGTTCCTTTTGCTCAATGCGGACGCTCTGAGGGTCTTTCGAGTGGCGGCCGATGATGTCGCGGATCTGTTTGGAGACGGTGGCGGAGAAAAAGACGGTCTGGCGCCCGGCAGGTGTGGCGCTGAGAATTCGCTCGATGTCCTCGCGGAAACCCATGTCGAGCATGCGGTCGGTCTCGTCGAGCACAACCATGCGCACGGCGTCGAGTCGGAGCGTGCCGCGGTCGAGGTGGTCGATGATCCGGCCCGGCGTGCCGATGACGATCTGAACGCCCTTCTTGAGCTCGAAGAACTGACGTTCGTACGAAGCACCGCCGTAAATCGGCACGGTGTGAATGCCTTTCTTGTAGGCAGACAATTTGTGCACTTCATCAGCGACCTGGGTAGCCAGTTCGCGGGTGGGACAGAGGATCAGAACTTGGACATCGCGCGAGTGGGGGTCACATTTTTGGATGGCCGGAATGGCAAACGCAGCGGTTTTTCCAGAACCGGTTTGGGATTGTCCCACGACGTCGTGACCGGCGAGGAGGACGGGGATGGCGGCGGCCTGAATGGGCGACGCTTCTTCAAATCCCAGCGCCTCGACGGCTTTCAGGATCTCCGGCGGCAGGCCGAGGACGGCAAATGTTGGCTTTTCCATCGCTTGTCCTTATCCGGCCCGGAGCGATCCGTCACGGGCTCATTGGCTTCGAGCTAAAAAGAAATGCCCGGAGCGACGAGCAATGGGGCAAGGAGAGCGGCGTCTGCCAGAGCACCATGCGTATCGGGAGCAAGGTGACGCCGCCCGATGGAAACAGCGCCGAGGGCGAGCGTTGAGACGGCCAGGGCGGGCGGACCATGGAAGGCGGTGGATGCGGCAACAGCAACGAAGGCAGGAATCAAAAGCGAATTGGCACCGGACCCGCTTCCGCCAAGGCGGGTTTCGGCAAGCATGCACTCGAAGGCGTTTGCCGAGAAAAGGCCGATCCCGCCCACGAGGACGGGCAGACCCGACCAACCGGTCGCGATCACGGCGGGAAAGGAAACGCCGAGAAAAAAGATCGTGCCGAGCGCGATGGCCCGGTAAGCGTGGCATTCGGCGGTTCGGAAACGAACCCGTGCCGCGTAGTAACCGAGGCAAAGCAACGCCACGCCCGCGCCCGCAAGAAGCGTCCCGACTGGAAGAGCCTGCAGAGCGAAACCGGCCGCGACAATCAGACATATGGTTCCGAGCGTGGCCAGCGTCCGCCCGTGTTCGCGGGAAAACGTATGTCGCCGCGAGGGAAAGGCCGAGGGATCGTCCCGTCGCCCGTCCCACACGCGGTCGAGCAGGTAAATCCCCCAGACCGAAAAAAACAAAACCAAGGAAATCTTGAAGTCCGCCGACAAACCTACTGCGCGGGCACTTACGCCGTGCCATAGCACGGCGATCGCCGCCACATCCAACCCCACGAGATGCGGAGCGAGCCAGGGCCGCCGAAAGGTTGCTCGCGGGAAGGACGCCGGAAGCACGCCGTCTTTCACACAGGAAAAACGGGCAAAGCCGTCATGGATTGAACGACGTCTCCGTTCCTTCGTAAGTCGTCGTCATCAAGGTCGGATCGTAATTGCGGAACGCCGCGGCATGTCCATCGGCGAAAAACAACTGGCGTTTCGTCGATGAAGGGGTGGTGGACCCATTGAAAGATGGTTCTCTCGAGAAGTTGTCAGGATCGGCGTCTTCCGGAGGAAAAGTCACGGCTCCGATCTCCCCGACGAGAATATAGCGCGACGGGCTGGCGACGCGGGAGAGAATGACCGGCTGGAAGGCGACGGCTTCACCGGCTGCATTGGCTGCCACGTAGGCGGCGCGACCGCCGAGATAGTAGGAAACTTCCTCACTGGCCTGAGCGCGTGGCTTTCGGAAAACCCGCCAGTCGGATTGCACGATGGGAGCGATTTGTTCGGTCCAAGCGGGTTGGCCCGTGGTGGGGTCGGTTTCGTTCCGGCGAATCACCCCGCCGGCCGTGGGCGTGCGCCCGTTGTTTTCCCCGGCAAATTGAAGCACCGCCGAGCCAATTTGGCGGAGGTTGGAGGTATTGCGAGCCTGCTCGGCGTCACCGCGGATCTTCGAGATGACCGGGACAAGCAGCGCAGAAAGAACACCGATGATGGCGATGACAATCAGAAGTTCGATCAAGGTAAACCCCCGGTGGCGGAACGTAGTGCTCATCAGTCAGGAACTATATCATGGGATGCAAGCCAGCACAGTTGCGAATCCGTTGCAGGGTTGTTGGCGGCGGACTTTGCGGGCCTTACCCGGATCTCTGCGCCGGGAAGTTCTTGTCCTTCAGAAAACGCCCCGTAGTTTCCTGGGAATGAACGGGGCTTTGGAAATTGTGCCGTGCCGGACACCCTCGGAGTGGCGGCGTTTTGAGCGGGTCGCCGAGGAATTGCACGGGACAAATCCCGCCTTTGTTCCGCCGTTCCCGGGAAGTGTGGCGAAGTATCTCTCGCCAAAATCGGCCTTTCACGTGCGTCATGGCACGATTTACCCCTTCCTCGCCCGGAAAAACGGTCGATCGGTCGGGCGCATTGCGGCAGTGATCAATCGTTCGCATAATGACCTCTACTGCGACCGCACCGGATTCTTCGGCTTCTTCGAGTGTGAGGACGACCCGGCGACGGCGCGGGCTTTGTTTGATGCCGCCTTTGCGGTTCTTCGCGAGGCCGGGATGGACAGCGTCCGCGGGCCTTACAATCCTTCGATCAATGATGAGTGCGGGTTGTTGGCGAATGCTTTTGAAAAACCGCCGTTCATTGGTCTGACCTGGAATCCGGCCTATTACAAGCCGCTCCTCGAATCGAGCGGTCTGGCAGCCGTTCGCGTGCTGCATTGCATGAATCTGCCGATGCACCGGCTTCCGGCTCCGGAGCGGCTGGGGAAAATTGTCGGTCACATCGCGCGCAGATCGCGGCTCACGATGCGGACGATGGATTTTTCGCGACTGGACGAGGAGCTGTCCATCGTGCGCGAGGTTTACAATGCCACGCTGGAGAGAAACTGGGGATTCGTACCCATCTCGCAGGAGGATCTTACCGCGGCGGCGGCGGACATCCGGGCGATTGCCGATCCCAAATTGCTCCTTATAGCCGAACTCGACGGTCGCGATGCCGGGGTGGCCCTCACGTTGCCGAATTTCAACGAGATCCTGGTCCGGACGAAATCCACGCCGCATTGGCTGCGACTTCCACACATTTTCTGGCTGATGAAAACCCACCGGATCGACTCATGCCGGCAGAGTGTGCTCGGGGTGGTGCCGTCGTGCCGCGACAGGGGCCTCCACGCCTGGCTCATCTACGAGCAATTTGTCCGCGCCAAGGAGCGTTACGCCAATGCCACGCTCGGATGGATGGAGGAAAACAACGCCGAGATTTTGAAAAACTGCGAGCTGGTCGGTGGCGAATACGAACGGCGGTGGGAGCTTTTCGAACGCTCGCTTTAGCGAGCCATGCAAGGATGGGCAAGATCACATCTTGCGCAGCGGAGGGTGAGCCGTATGATCGACGCAACGTCATGGGAAAGTTGAGCACGCATGTTCTCGACACGGCGCACGGTTGTCCGGCCGCCGGCGTGATGGTGACCCTTGGACGCCGTTCGGGCGGGAGATTTGAGGAGATTGTTCGCATGGTGACGAATGCAGATGGTCGCACGGATGCGCCGCTGCTGGCCGGGGATGCTTTTCAAGCCGGCGAGTATGAAATGATTTTTTCGGTGGGCCCGTATTTTGCGGCTCGGGGCGTGGCACAGCCCGGTTTTCTCGGCGAGGTGCCGGTTCGATTTTTCATCGCAGATGCAGCGGCGTCGTATCACATCCCGCTTCTCTGCTCTCCATGGGCGTATCAGACGTATCGAGGCAGTTGAGCGCTACGGGGATGATCGAGGCGTTGGCGGGCATCACCGATGAGCCGCCGGGGCTGACGCGTACATTTCTCTCCGCGGGTGCGGCGCGGGCGCGGACGTTGGTGGCCGGCTGGATGCATGAGGCCGGGTTGGAGGTTTTCGAAGACGCGGTGGGCAATCTGATCGGTCGCCGCTCCTGTCGTTTGGCCGGGGCTCCGGTCGTGGCAAGCGGATCGCATCTGGACACGGTTCGGAATGCCGGGCGTTTTGACGGAGCGATGGGGATTGTCGTGGCGCTGCGGGCGGCAGCTGCTGTTCGGGACGTGGAGCTGCCGTATCACCTCGAAGTCGTTGCTTTCTCGGATGAGGAAGGGGTGCGTTTTCAGTCGACGTATCTCGGCAGCCGGTTCTATGCGGGGGATGGGTCGGTGACGACGATGGCGGTTCGCGATGCCGGGGGCATCTCCATTGCCGAAGCCGTGGCGGGGCACGAGCCGGAATTCCCGCCCCCGCCGTCTCGCCGTCTCGCGGCTTACGTCGAGGCCCACATCGAGCAGGGGCCCGTGTTGGAAAACGAAAACCGGGCTCTCGGTGTGGTCACGGGAATCTCTGGCCAGACGCGCCTGCGAATCACTGTTTGCGGTGTGACGGGACATGCCGGAACGGTGCCGATGCGATTGCGGCGCGATGCCCTGGCTGGCGCGGCTGAGATTGTCGTGGCCATTGAATCTCTGGCCCGGGCAACCGAGGGATCCGTAGCGACCGTCGGCTGTCTGGAAATCGACCGTGCGGCCTCGAATGTGATCCCGGGGCTGGTCACGTTTTCCGTGGACATCCGCGATGCGGACGACGACCGGCGTGCGCGATTGGTCGGGGCGGTCCGAAAACGGATTGCGACCGTCTGCGCGGGGCGTGGGCTGCGGTCGGACGAGGAGTTACTTTTGGAAGCCCCGGCCGTTCCGTGCGATCCCGCCATTGGGGAGCACCTTTCCGACTTGGTCGCGGAGCAGGAGGGACTCTGTCCGCAAATGGTGAGCGGGGCCGGGCATGATGCCGCGGCGATGGCCGGCGTCGCGCGGGTCGGAATGCTGTTCGTGCGCTGTCGCGGCGGAGTGAGTCATCACCCGGATGAATTCGCCGCGGCCGACGATATCGAGTGTGCGATTGATGTGCTGACGCGGTTTTTCCGGGAGTTCCAGCCATGACCTTTTTGTTACGGGACGGACAACTCGTGACGTCGGCCGGCGTCGTTCGCGCGGATCTTGCGCTGGAGGAGGACCGGATTGTCGAAATCGCGGCAAGCATTCGCGGACGGACGGGTGAGGAACTCGATTTGCGGGGAGCTTTTGTTTTCCCGGGGTTTGTCGACGCCCACGTGCATTTCAACGAACCCGGTCGAGCGGATTGGGAGGGAATCACCAGCGGATCCCGGGCGTTTTCTGTGGGTGGTGGGACGGTCTTTTGTGACATGCCGCTCAACTCCGATCCTCCCGTGCTTTCGGCGGTGGAATTGATGCGGAAGCGGGCGGTGGCTGAGGAAAAATCGGTCACGGACTTTGCGCTTTGGGGCGGGCTGTGTCCGGGAACGACCGATCGAATTCCCGAGATGGCGGCGGCGGGGGCGATGGGATTCAAGGCGTTTCTCTGTGCGAGCGGGATCGAGGAATTTCCAGCGGCGGATGCCAGGACCCTTCGCGAAGGCATGCGGCGGGCTGCGGAGGTTGGGTTGCCGGTGGGTGTTCATGCAGAGGATCCGGCAGTCCTTGCCGAGGCAGCAAGGTTGCGGAGCGATGAGTCGCTCCGGAGTTTTTTTGCGACCCGCCCGAAGGAGGCCGAGGTTGCCGCGGTGCGCATGGCGTGCGAAGTGGCCGGGGAGACCGGTGCCGCGCTTCATGTGGTGCATGTCACCTGCCTGGAGGCACTGGAGGCCATCGATGCAGCGAAGGCGGCGGGGGTGGATGTCACGGCGGAGACGTGTCCGCACTATTTGTTGTTCGATGCCGACGCGGCCGGGCGCATCGGGGCCCGGGCGAAGTGCGCGCCGCCCCTGCGCGAGGCGGCGGATGTTGAAGCACTTTGGGCTGCGCTTGCGAAAGGACTTGTCGATACGATCGGGACCGACCATTCCCCCGCACCGCCGGAACAAAAAACGGGGATGGACTTTTTTCGCATTTGGGGTGGGGTTTCCGGATGCCAGCACGGGCTCCCGGCATTTCTCGGGGAATGGCATCACCGCTTTCCTCACCGGCTGCCTGAGGCGGCTGCGTGGTTGTCGGGGACGCCCGCGCGGCGGTTTCGACTGAAGGGAAAAGGCACCATCGAAGTCGGGGCGGATGCCGATTTGACAGTCGTTGAGTTTGGAGAGCCGCGGGATCCTGCCGTGGCGCTCTATCGTCACAAGTCCCACCTTTACGAGTTTCACCGCCCGCGCTGTGCGGTGGTGCATGTCCTCCGTCGTGGGGAATATCTTGTGCGGTCCGGATGGCCCGTCTCACCGTCCGGGCGCGGTTGTTTTCTTCAGCCCACTCTCTCCTATGTCCCGTCGCCGAAATAAATCCGAGGTCTGGCCGACCATTCGTCGGTTCATTCCGTCGATTCTCGTTTACTGGCCGAAACTATTGATCATTTTCGGGCTGCTTCTGGTGGTCACGGGATTCGACCTGCTGCGGCCGTATCTGATCGGGAGAATCGTCGATGAAGCCGCGACGAACCGGTCGTGGGAGGCGGTCCATATGACACTTTGGATTTTTCTCGGCGTCGTCATCCTGCGCGGCGGGGCGATCCTGGCGCGGAATTTTCTCACGCAGCGGACGGGAATGCGGATCACGTGCGATATGCGGCTCGCGATCTTCCGGCACCTCCAGAGCCTCTCGCTTCGGTTTTACGATGCGCGCCACACGGGGAAAATCGTCTCGCGGATCAGCACGGACACGGGGGCCCTTTATTCGTTGATCACGGGTGCGTCGGTGAATCTCATCGGGGATCTGGTGACGATTCTCGGGGTGTTGATCGTGTTGTTGGATGCGAACTGGAAGCTGGCGCTCGTGACGTATGCGGTGCTGCCGTTTTTTGTCGCAAACTACCGCTGGCACCGGCGGCGCTTGCGGGTGGAAAGCCGTCGGCACCGGCGGAACTGGGACACGGTGATGAGTTTCATGCACGAGCGAATCTCCAGCACGCGTCTGATCCGGGCCTTTGCCACCGAGGGCATCGAAGTGGAGACGTTTCGTCGGCACATCGAGGCCGACTTCCAGAATTTCAACCGTGTGATGTGGCGCAATACGCTGCTCTCGGTCGGGGCGGATTTCCTCTCCGGGCTTGGTGTGCTGGCGGTTTTGTCGTTTGGCGCGTGGTTGGTGATCCAGCCGGGAAGCGGATTCACGGTGGGGCAGCTGACCGCATTCCTTTTCTACCTCGGGCTGCTCTACACACCGATCACGCGCATCGTGGAATCGAATGCGGTGATCCAGACCGCGACGACGTCTCTGGAGAAGATTTTCGCGTTGCTGGATACGAGGCCGCACATTCCGGAGAACGATTCGTTGCCCGCGCTCGGAGCCATCGAGGGCCGGATTCGCTTTGAGAAGGTCTCCTTCGACTACCGGCCACAGCACCGGACGTTGCATGAGTTGGACTTTGAAGTGGCACCGGGCGAAATGGTTGCCTTGGTCGGGCCGAGCGGATCGGGAAAAACCACGCTCATCACTCTGCTGGCGCGATTTTACGATCCCTCGGTCGGACGCATTCTCGTCGATGGTCGCGACATCCGGGAGATGAATGTCCAATCGCTCCGCCGCCAGATCGGGATCGTCATGCAGGACAATATTTTGTTTTCGGGAACCATCGCCGATAACATCCGATACGGTCGTCCGGACGCCAGTGAGGAGGAAATGCTGGCGGCGTCGCGCGCGGCGAACGCGCAGGAATTCATCGAAAAACTCCCGCATGGGTATGGCACATGGCTCGGGGAGCGCGGAGTGCAGCTCTCCGGCGGGCAGCGACAACGGATTGCGATTGCCCGGGTGGTGCTCAAAAATCCGCGCATTCTGATTTTGGATGAGGCGACTTCGGCGCTCGACACGGAGTCCGAGCGACTCGTTCAGGACGCCTTGGAGCGGTTGATGAAAGGTCGCACGAGCATTGTGATCGCCCACCGGTTGTCGACGATCGTCAATGCCGACAAGGTCTTCGTGCTGGATCACGGGCGGATCGTGGAAGCCGGTCGGCACGATGAGCTTCTCCGCCAGGATGGTCTTTTCCGGCGACTCCACTCGATGCAATTTGCCAAACGCGAAGAGACCTGATTCGCCATGCGGCTCCGTCGGACTTTGCTGTGGATCGCGGCTTGTCCAGCAACTCGCAGCCGGTCATTTTGACGAATTCCATCACCCGCGACGGCCAAGAAGGCCGGGACATCGAACCACAGTGAAATGCCATGACCAACAGGAATCCTTCAACTCACTCCATCGGGAGCATCGGGCTCCGCAGCGAGCAATTCCAGCAGGCAATTTTCAATGCCATTCCCGAGCAGATCGCCGTACTCAACGCCGAGGGCCGAATCGTGGAGACCAATTCCGCGTGGTTCGAACGGCTGGCGACCTCGCTGGCGGCGGTGGGGATCCCGCCGGGGATCGACAATTATCTGGAGCTTTGCCGGATTGCACCGGGATCGGACAATGTCGCGATGCGGGAGGTCGGCGAAGGCGTCGAAGCCGTGCTGCGGGGTGATCTCCCGTCCTTCCAAACCGAATATCGCCGGATGCAGAGGAGTGAGGGCGACCGGTGGTTCACGCTCACAGCAACGCCGCTGGCCGGGGGCGGGGCGGTGTTGGTCCATGAGGATGTGACCGAACGGAAAATCATGGAGCGTGAAATCCTGGGCATCAGCGAATACGAGCGCCGGCAGATGGGGCGCGAATTGCACGACGGGCTTTGCCAAGTGCTCGGCGGCATGGTCCTTTCGATTGCCGTGCTGGCCTCGTCGCTGCGGAAGCGGGATGCGCCCGAAGCCGATGAAATGGCCCGGCTGGTCGACATCGCCCGTAGTGCCACCGAGCAGGCCCGCGATCTCTCGCGAAGCCTTCACCCGGTCGAGCTCGACCGTCATGGTCTTTCGGCTGCTTTGCAGGAACTGACCGAACGCGTGGAAAAACCGGCACGCTGTGAGTTCATCTGTCTGGAAGAAATCGCGGTCGCCGATGGAAATGTGGCGGTGTCCCTCTATCGCATCGCGCAGGAAGCGCTGGCCAATGCCCTGCGGCACGGCCGTCCGAAGCGGACGACCATCACGTTGATGAAACGGCGGGGATATCTTGTTTTGAAAATCGAGGACGACGGCGCGGGGTTTGACGCCGGGGCCGCACGGACTTCGGGAATGGGACTGCAAATCATGCGCTATCGGGCGAGCGCGATGGGTGCGCGGTTGAAGATGCGCTCGACGAAAAACGGAGGCTCGCGCATCAGCTGCGTTCTGCCGTTGCAATAAAGCGAAAAATCCCCGCCAGCCCGGTGATCGGGAGGCGGGGATGAGTTTTCCGTTTCAGGTGGTGGTCGATGTTTCGCCGAGTTCTTTGGCTGCAGCGATGAGAGAGCGATAGCATGCAATCTCGAAGTGCTCGGTGGCATATTCCGACAGCGCGTTTTTCACCATGGTATCGGCTGCCGCCATGGTTGACAGGCCGCCGAAAAGCCCGCCGGCGCGTGCCAGCCCGGTCTTGATTGCCGAGGTGGATTCATCCAGCGATTTCAGGGCGTTTTCCAGTTCCGAGGCGTGGCGTTCGGTTTCCTGGAGGTGCTGAGGGATGGCGCCTTGCAGGTCCGGATGGTCTCCGGCCTCATCGGCATGGCGTTTGAGTGTGTCGCAGAGACCTTTCTCCATGGCATAGGCGTCGCCCAGCCACTCGATGAGTTGTTCTTTTGGATGCATAGGTTTTCAGGGGGTGGTTCCTGCGCCCGGAGTCATCATGGGGGTGGCGGATGGTGTGGGATTCATTCCGCCGGCCGGTGGAACGGAAGGTGGGTTGTTGGCACCCGTCCCCGGGGTCATTGCCGGGGTGGGCCTGACATTGTTATGGGGTGCCACGGACCGCACGGGGCGCTCAGGGTCCCTCCCGATTGTGCCGCATGGGAATTGCCGTCAGTCTCTCCTGGTCATGAAAGCGATGATTTCCAATCGTATCCCCTTTTCTTTTGATCCTGTTTACACCGGCGAATCAAACCGTCGTCGGATGGAGCGAATTCTCAAGAAGCTCCTGCGGGGTGAGATTGCGTTTCCCTCCAGTGCGATTCTCAAGAAACGCGGGGTGCGGGCGAAGCGTGTGGGTTGACTGCGGGCTGTCTGATCAGAGCAGAGTGAGCTGGGGATCCGGCGGTCGTCGGAAGGCCGCGGTGCTGTAGGAAAAGGGTGTTGGGTCAAAGCCCTCGCGTTCGCGGGATTTGGTGAAAAGCGAGTGAATTTGTTCCGCCCAAAAGCCTTGGCCGCGGAGACGTTCACCAAAGCGGGAGGAATTGAGGTGGCCGCCTCGCAGGTCGCGGATGCGGGCGAGGATTTTCTCGCGACTTCCGGGTAAGTGCTCCTCGAGCCAGGCGGCGAAGATGTCCTTCACCGCGTGAGGGAGACGGACGATGCTGTAGGCGGCGCGGCGGGCTCCGGCTTCGCGGGCTGCACGGAGGAGGGCAGGAATCTCATGATCGGTGAGACCGGGGACCATGGGTGCCAGAACGACACCGGTCGGAATCCCCGCCTCCGCGAGACGGCGAATGGCATCGAGACGGTGAGCCGGGAGCGAGGCCCGGGGCTCCATGCGGCGGGAGAGATCCGGATCGAGGGTCGTGAGGCTGACATGCACGGCACACGCTTCGTGGGCAGCGAGAGTTCCGAGCAGATCGGTGTCGCGTGTGACGAGGTGGTTTTTCGTAATGATGCCGACGGGATTGCGAAATTCGGTAAGAACTTCCAGGCAGGCCCGCGTGATCCGGAGCCGACGCTCGACGGGTTGGTAGCAATCGGTCACGGCGCTCAGGGCCAGCACTTCGGGCACCCATTTTGGCGAGGCGAGCGTCTCGCGGAGGATGGCCGCGGCATTGTCTTTGACGATGATCCGGGTTTCGAAATCAAGACCGGAGGAGAAACCGAGATATTCGTGATAGGGTCGGGCGTAGCAATACGAGCAACCGTGTTCGCAGCCGCGGTAGGGGTTGAGGCTCGCCCCGAAACTGATGTCCGGGCTGTCATTGCGCGAAATGATGGTGCGGGCCTCCTCGCGCAGAAATCGCGTGCGGGGATTGCGATCCGTCGGATCATCGAGCTCGACGGCGAGGGATTCGAAGCGGTTCGGGGGATTGCCCGAGGCGCCGCGCGAGGGGATGTTCATGGCCGTCAGCGGCCGACGTTTTTGAGCTTCTCGAGCTTCGGGGCGATGACGGCGCGATTGTAGGGGTGGGAGGGATTTCGCTCGTAGAAGTCCTGATGATAGGGCTCGGCCGGGAAAAACTCACCTCCCTCGACGATTTCGGTAACGATTTTGTTTTTGAACTGGGTCTGGGCGTTGGCCAGTGATTTTTCGGCCGTGGCGCGTTGGGTGGCATCGCGGGCGATGATGATGGACCGATATTGGGTGCCCACGTCGGCGCCCTGGCGGTTGAGAGTGGTGGGGTCGTGAGCGTCCCAGAAGAGGTCGACGATTTGCTCGTAGGTGATGATGGACGGATCGAACGAAATCTCAACGACTTCGGCATGGCCGGTGCGGCCGGAGCAGACTTCGTCGTAGGTCGGATTCGGCGATTTGCCGCCGGCATAGCCGCTGACCACGGCTTGGATGCCCGGCCGGCTCTGATAAACGGCTTCGACACACCAGAAACAACCACCGCCGAGGATTGCTTTTTCTTCAGCCATAACAGGAAGGGATACGAACGTGAGGAGGAGGAAAGAGATCAAAAACTTGAGCATAGACCGGAAAAAGGGGGTTACCAGTTTTCGACGAGGAGCTCGAGATCTCCGATGATCGAGTCGAGTTTTTTCAAGTCTTTGCGGCGGCCCTTGCCGGGTTTGACATCGACGTGTCGGAGGAGGGTGAGCATGTCCCGGAAATCGCGCATCTTTCCCGAGGCGCTCTTGTCGGCGGAATCGAAGGTCTCAATCCGACTCCGGATGACATCCAGCTCCGCGTCCATCCTCAAACGAAAGCCTTCGAGAGAGGCGTGCACAAGGGACCGGAATGCTTCCAGCTCTTGGAGGACTGCTTTTTTGGGCGAGGCCTCGACTTCCGATTCGGGTTTCATGCGCGCTTGCAATCAAGCACAGTCTCGGAGGCCTCACAAGGGGAAGACTTTCGGGATGGACGCGGGCGGGGCGACCGGTCCATGGTGCGGGTATGGATGATGAGGCGCTCGTGGCGAGGGCGGTTGCGGTTCGCAGCGAGGCGTATGCCCCGTATTCGGGTTTTGCCGTGGGGGCGGCGCTCTTGTGTGAGGACGGAGAGGTCTTCGTTGGGTGCAATATCGAGAATCTGAGTTTCGGACTCACGTGTTGTGCGGAGCGGGTGGCGCTGGGCGCGGCGGTGGCGGCCGGACGTCGGACGTTCCGTTGCATCGCCGTGGTGGCCGAGACCGATGAGCCAATCAGCCCCTGCGGGGCGTGTCGTCAGGTCTTGGCGGAATTTGCGCCGGACTTGCGGATCCTGCTGGGGACCTTGCGTGGCGCGCGGGTGGAGTTTCGGCTCTCGGAGTTGCTACCGCGGGCGGCGACCGGGATTTTGAATCGAAAGTAAACCGGGCGGTTTCCGGTTTTCATCTGGCCCAGACAAGGGTAGCCTCGGAGGAATGAAACGCTTGGATGCCCGTCGTCTCGGCACACCGCGCCTCTGTGTGCAGTCCGTCGAACCGGTTTTTGGTGAAAACTACCGACCGGGATTTTTGGGCTTCACGCATGTCGGATCTTCCTCGGCATCCCATGGGATCGCGCATATCACCGGGTGGTCGCGCCTGAGTGATGTGCATGTGGATCGCGTCTTGGTGGTGACCGGAGAAAAAGAAGGGGTCGAGCTGGTGGGCGGACGCCAGGTCGACACGGTCCCTCTCACCAAATACTTCGATGACCCGAAGACGCAGATCTTTTTCCGAAAGCCGAGGAAATGCTCCGGCGGGCTTGCCACACGGATCGCCACAACCGCGCTCGCGCAGATCGGCACGCGTTTCGACCAATTGCTGATGGCGGCGCGACTGGTCGAGGGGAGTTTTCTGAGGCGGTGGCTTCTTTCGCATTTTCCCGAAAAGAGTCGGCACTTCACCGCGAAGCTCGACCCGGTGGACGCTCGATGGCTCTCAGCGGAGTTCGCGGCCTATTGTCTCGATTGTCAGCCGGAGTTCGCGGGCCGGGGGGTGCTGGGTCGTGCGGCGCGCGGTGTTTCGCCGCAGGAGCTTTTTGAAGATGCCGAGCTCTTTGCGGCCTGGCGCCAAGAGCCCGAGGAAGGTCCGAAAAAGTCGCCGGTGGTGTGAGCTATCGCGGACGTCTTGCACCGACGCCGACAGGCTATCTCCACCTCGGACATGCGGCCACCTTTTACACCGCATTTGGAAGAGCGCGGTCCGTCGGCGGGCAACTCCTGCTCCGCATCGAAGATCTCGATCCGCGGCGGTGTCGGTCGGAATATGTGACTGCTGCGATGGACGATCTTGCTTGGCTGGGCATCGATTGGCACGGTAAGCCGCTTTTCCAGAGTCGGCGGCGGGATGCTTATCTTGCGGCCTGGAAGCGTCTGCGGGATGGCGGTTGGATCTATCCGTGTCGGCGGTCGCGGCGGGATGTGGCCGGAGCTGCGGTGGCACCCCACGCGGAGGAGCCGGTGTTCCCGGCCGCCTGGCGTCGCAATGTCCAGGAGGCACTTGACTACGATGCCCCACGGGGGCAGGAGAGTGGGCGCAGGCAGCCTTTAGGTCGCAATGTCCAGGAGGCACTTGACTACGATGCCCCAGCAGGAGTCAACTGGCGGTTCCGGGTGCCGGATGGTGAGATTGTCAGCTTTGTCGATGGGCGGTGCGGGCCGCTTGCCCTACGGGCCGGAGTGGACTTCGGGGACTTTGTCGTTTGGAATCGGGACGATGTGCCCGCTTACGAGTTGGCCGTCGTGGTCGATGATCTCGCGATGGGAATCACGGAAATCGTTCGCGGCGAGGACCTGCTGACCTCAACCGCGCGGCAAATCCTGCTCGCGAGGGCCCTTGGCAGCAGTCTCCCTGTAACGTATCATACGCCGCTTCTCGTCGATTCCGAAGGCCGACGTCTCGCCAAACGTTCCGGAGGATCGAGTCTCCGCGAACTGCGGGCGGCTGGAAAATCTGCGGCCGAGGTGCTGGAGTTGACCATGGCGAGGACGGTCAGGGGACCACATGCGTGGCCGGCAGTTTTCGCGCCAAGCGCCGGTGGATCAGATCCCAAATGAGGAGCGTCACGGGATAAACCACAGCTGCCAAAAGCATTGCCGATGGAAAAACGCCCACAATGAACGGTAGAGGCGCGCTTTTCACAATCGCCATCATTTCATGCGTCGGCACGTCGCCGGGGCCATGGCCGAGAATAAGACACCCAACCCGGTATTGAAGATAAATGAAAAATGCGAAGGTGAAGGGATTCGAGATCCACGTGGCGGCAATCGCGATCGGGATGTTCACCCGCGTGATGTAGGCCAGAAGGGCTGCGCCGAGCATTTGGAAAGGAGCCGGGATGAGCGCGAAGAAAGCCCCGAGAGCAGCTCCGGCCGCGATGCGTCGGCGGCTCGGTTGCCACAGTTCCGGGGCGAAAAGCCGGTCCCCGAGGCGGCGGTGCAGCCAAGTGCCACGGATGTTTTTGGCACGAGGTAGGTGCCTTAAATACTGACCGAAGCGGGAGCGCCGCCATTGGGTGGGTTTCATTTCATTCGCGTCTCCCCTTCATCGAGCTTGCCAAGAGAGGCGCCGGGCGTGTTTACTTCGCCCCAATATGAAGAAGATCGAGGCCATCATCAAACCCTTCAAAATGGAAGACGTCAAGGAAGCCCTCGCCGAAGTCGGCATTGAAGGGATGACGGTCAGCGAGGTCAAAGGCTTCGGCCGCCAAAAAGGACACACCGAAATCTACCGCGGCAGCGAATACACGGTCGATTTTCTCCCCAAGGTGAAGTTCGAGGTCGTTGTCGCCGACAGCCTTGTGGAAAAAGCCGTCGCTGCTATCTCGGCTTCCGCAAAGACTGGAAAAATCGGTGACGGGAAAATTTTCATCCTCCCCATCGAGAATGCCGTGCGCATCCGCACGGAGGAAACCGGCGAAGCTGCGATCTAAGTTCCCCACGAGGGGCTCCGGACCGTCGGCGCCATGGATCTTTTCCAAGCTTTCATCCTCGGGATCGTCGAGGGTCTTACGGAATACCTGCCGGTCAGCTCGACCGGCCACCTTCTGCTCGCCCAGCGGCTGATGGGGATTCCGTCGAGTGATGCGGCGGACGCTTTTGCAATTTGCATTCAAGCCGGGGCGATTCTGGCCGTTTTGGGGCTTTACCGGAAACGCGTCTTCGAGATGACCTCCGGCGTCCTCGGGCGCAACCCCGAAGGCTTCAAGCTCGCCACAAACATCCTCGCAGCGTTCATTCCGGCAGCAGTGCTCGGATTCATTCTCGAGAAGACGATCAAAAAATACCTCTTCGGCGGCGAGGAATGGGGACTCTGGCCTGTAGTGGGAGCTTGGTTTGTGGGAGGCGTTGCGATTCTTGTCGTTGCGTTCTGGAACAAAAAGCGCGGTGGGGTGCGCTCCGGGCTTTCGCTCGACAATTTGACCGTTCGTATGGCTCTCATCGTCGGCATCGCCCAATGTCTCGCCATGTGGCCCGGCGTCAGTCGCAGTCTCATCACGATCGTCGGCGGCCTGCTGGTCGGCCTGTCCCTCCCGGCAGCGGTCGAGTTGAGTTTTCTTCTCGGCGTTCTGACCCTCACGGCTGCAACTGCCTATGATGCGCTCCGTTACGGTGCTGAGATGATCGAGGCTTTCGGCGTCGCACCGCTCGCTGTTGGATTTTTTGCCGCATGGATCTCCGCCGTGCTGGCCGTGAAATGGATGGTCGGCTACATCAACAAACACGGAATGGAAATCTTCGGCTGGTATCGCGTCGTGCTCGCCATTGTGGTCGCCGTTTGGTTGGTGAAATTCTCCGGATAAAATGAAGCCTCCCGGGCGACTTCTTTGGATCCTGACGATGACGGCCTCTCTTCTCTCCGCCCAGTCGGCGTCCCTCCCGATTTACCTCGGCACCTATTCCAAGCCCGAAAAACAAAACGGCCTTCTCGCGACCCAGATCGACCGGGAGACCGGCAAGATTGGTCCCGTCGTTGAAGCGGCACCGGCAACGAACCCGAGTTTTCTCGCCGTGACACCGGACGGACGGTTTGTTTACGCCGCACTGGAATCCCCGGCTGGAGCCGTCGGAGCTTTCCGCGTGGTCTCCCCCGGGTATTTTGAACCCCTCAATGAACTCCCGGCTGGCGGTGCGGGGAGTTGTCATGTCTTCGCCACCGGCCGCCACGTTTTCGTCGCAAATTACTCCGGCGGCACGATCTCCAGCTTTCCGGTCAACCCGGATGGTTCATTGGCTCCGGCCGCTTCCGTCATCGCTTTCGAAGGCTCGGGACCGGATCCCAAACGCCAAAAGAAACCGTACGCCCATGCGGTCGTGGCCAGCCCGGACGGGGCCTTTCTCTACGCCTGCGATCTCGGGACGGACAGCGTGTGGGGATTTCGGATCGATCCCGCAACATCAAAACTCACACCCATCGATCCGCCGGCCGGAAAAGTCCCGCCCGGTTCCGGTCCCCGGCATTTGGTTTTCAGTCCCTCGGGCGACTTTGTCTACGTGAACAACGAGATGGGGCTCACGGTTTCCGTGTTTGCCAGAGATATCGCCTCCGGCGCACTTGACCTTGTCCAAACCCTCCCCGTCCTCCCTGAGGGCTCTCCAACCGAGGGCGTGAGCACGGCAGAGATTCTCATGCACCCAACCGGTCGCTGGGTTTACGTCTCCAACCGCGGACACGACAGCATCACGGTCTACAGCGTTCGCCCGGATGGGCGTTTGGAGCTTCTTGAAAATGTCCCGGCCGCCGTGGCTGTTCCACGCGGATTGGGAATCGACTCCACCGGCCGCTGGATGGTGGTCGCGGGGCAGAACGACGGCGGACTCGCCTCCTTTCGCGTTGGCACCGACGGCCGGCTCTCCAAGACGGATGTCGTAAAAACAAACGCTGTTCCCGTTTGCGTCATTTTCCCTCCCGTGCCAGATTCCGCGCCGGTCACTCCGTGACCAATATATGGGCGAAGATGATCTGATCAAACTAAGAGCACGAACCGGCATCTCCCGTTTCCGCTTGGGACTTGCTGAGAGGGTGGAGTCAAAGCGCGTTCAGTCTTTCATCATCGGCGTCATTCTGGTCAACGCCATCGTCCTCGGACTGGAGACAGATGCCGCGCTCATGGCTTCCTCTGGAATGTGGCTGGTCCTCGTCGACAAAGCCTGTCTCGCCGTCTTTATCGTCGAAATCCTCGCCAAGCTTATCGCCTACCGATGGCACTTCTGGCGGAGCGGCTGGAATGTTTTCGATTTCCTTGTGGTCGGGATCGCTCTCGTCCCGGGAGCCGGACCGTGGGCTGTTCTTCGGTCGCTCCGCATCCTTCGGGTCCTTCGTCTCCTCACCGTTGTGCCGGCCCTGCGAAAGGTCGTCGCCGCTTTTTTGCACTCGATTCCCGGTCTCGCCGGCGTCATGGCCGTGATGGCGATTTTCTTCTACACCATGGGCGTTCTCGCCACGCGTCTCTTTGGCGGAGCCTTTGAAGAGTGGTTTGGAACGCTCGGCCGCAGTTTGTATTCGCTTTTCCAGATCATGACACTGGAAAGTTGGTCCATGGGGATTGTTCGCCCCGTCATGGAGACCTACCCCTGGGCTTGGGCGTTTTTTGTGCCGTTCATCATTATCGCGACTTTCACCATTCTGAATCTCTTCATCGGCATCATCGTCTCCACTATGCAGGAACTGGCCCTCAAACCGGAGAAAACAGAAACGCCGTCCGAGGTTCTTGAGATTCTCACCCGCATCGACACCGATCTCCGCACCCTCCGCTCCGAAATCGAGCGAGATCGAAAAGGCTGACGCAACCGGGCATCCATCACCGGTCGGGAATGCGATCCCCTCTCACCGGGGCTATGAAATCTCCCATCGACCATGTGGATTTGCGGGTGAACGACCTCTCGGCTGCCGCCGCCTTTTATCGCAATCTTTTGCCGGTCCTGGGCTTTACCGAGGAGGAATCCATCGAAGGTTGGATCCAATTCGCAGCATGTGACGATGGGAACATCTTGACGTTTTTCGGGATCACGGAAGACCCGGCGCATCAAGGCAACCGAAACCGCATCGCGTTCGCAGCGCCGTCGCCGAATCATGTCAATGAGGTCGCCTTGGAACTTGTGAAACTGGGAGCGGCGTCCATAGAAGGCCCTGGCTTTGAGGCGGATGGCTACTATGCAGTATTTTTCTCGGACCATTGGGGCAACCGCTTTGAGGTTTGTCATCGCGCACCGACGATGAGGAAATAGATTGCGTCCCGGCTCCGCCGCCGCGGGAGGACCTCATCGGCACTCTGGATGAACTCTCCCCAACGGCCTGTCGGCAGCTGCTCGCACCACCGACAGACGAGCTGCGCCGGCCGAAGCGTTTCGATTTCCGCATTAGCCCGCAACGAACTGGCGCGCCAGCCCCGCGAAGGCACCTAGCGAGAGGAGCGGGAGAACACCCAGACGCCGGGCCGGAAAAACGGCAGCGAACAGGACGATGGCAAAAAGATCGGGCACCGGCCCCGAAGGAAAAAAGACATGCGCTCCGAACCACACCGCCAGACTCGCCACGATCCCGGCCACAGAGGCGGAGATCGCCGCCAAGCCGCCGGAGAGCCGGAGATTCCTGCGAAGGCGTTCGACGTGTGGGGCGGCAAAAAAGATCCAGACAAAGCTCGGAACAAACGTCGTCCAAGTGGCGATCAACGCTCCAAGGGTTCCGGCCAAGATCGGTGCCATCGTCCCCGGGTTTTGGTATGGTGCGAGAAAACCCACGAATTGCAGCACGATAATCAACGGCCCCGGCGTGGCCTCCGCGAGTCCCACTCCGTCCACCATCTGCGCCGGTGTCATCCATTGCTGCTCGACGGATACCTGGGCGACATAGGGCAGAATGGCATACGCTCCACCGAACGTCAGCACCGAGGTCGTGCTGAAAAAGACGGCCAGTTCTGCGAGCAGCCCACGCTCGAAAACAACGAGAAGCGCCACCGGCACGAGCCAGAGGATGAGTGCGGTCCACCCCGCTCGAAGGCTGCCTGGAGCTTTCTCTTCCGGACCGGAGTTGTCCGGCGTCCGGACATCCAGCCAGACCGGTCGAAAAAGGCCCACCGCCCCGCAAGCGAGCAGGACCAATGGAAATGGAACCTTCCAGAGGGTCAGAAGCAAAAACGAAACGAGGGCAAGCATCACGGCCGTTCGGGTCGTGAGAGACCGCCGCGCGATCCGCCACGCGGCCAAAACGATCAGCGCTACGACGACGGGATGAATGCCGGCGAAGAGAGCGGCCGTCACCGAAGTGTCGCCGCCCGAAACATACAAGACGCTCAACACCCACAGGAGCAGAGCCGAGGGCAGAACGAAAAGCCCGCCAGCAATCCCGCCGCCAAACGGTCCAAAAAGCCGCCACCCGATGTAGGTCGCCAGTTGTTGTGCCTCGGGTCCGGGAAGCAACATGCAGAACCCGAGCGCATGGGAAAACCTCTTTTCGTCTATCCAACGAAACCGTTCGACGACCTCCCGATGCATCAACGCGATGTGGGCTGCCGGGCCTCCGAAGCTGATGCACCCTATCTTCAGCCAGATCCACGCAAATGCGCGAAGCGACGCCGGTCGGGCGGTTCCGAGATCGTCAGAGCTCAAGCGAAAAATCTGCGGCCGGGGCCGAGTGTGTGAGGGCACCCACGGAGATGAAATCTACCCCGGTCTCTGCAATTGCCCGAACGGTTTCGAGGCGCACGCCTCCGCTGGCCTCCAGAAGCATTCTCTCCGGCCGCAAACGCACCGCTTCGCGCAACTCCTCCAGCGTCATGTTGTCGAGCAGCACGACATCGATTCCCGGCATCGAAAAAAACTGACGCGCTTGTTCGAGTGTGTCGGCTTCGACCTCGACGCGGATTTCCGGGTGCTCGCGTTTGAATCGGGAAATGGCCTCTGGGAGGTGATCCCATCCCCCATCGGCGGCCAGGTGGTTATCCTTCACCATAACCATGTCGAAAAGTCCGATCCGATGGTTTGTGGCCCCGCCGGCCGCGACGGCAGCCTTTTCCAACAGGCGCATGCCGGGCGTTGTTTTGCGCGTGTCGAGAATCAACGCCCCGGTCCCCCGAACGGCCTCGACATACGACCTCGCCAGCGTTGCAACGCCGGAGAGCCGTTGGATGAAATTCAAGGCCGTGCGCTCGGCCATAAGAATCGAGGCCGCCGAGCCCGAGATTTCGAGAACGATGTCACCGGCTCCCAGGGTGTTTCCGTCCCAGTGCCGCTGATCAATCGCCAAGCCGGAGTCGACCCGTTGAAAAACCTCCGCCGCCACCGAAGCTCCGGCGAGGCAACAGCTCTGGCGAGCAACAAGCCGGGCCGTGGCCTGGCGGGCCGGCCCCGTGAACCACTGGGCGGTCAGGTCACCCGCGCCAATGTCCTCCTCCAGGGCGAGACTGATGAGATCCGGAGCCGAACTCATAATCGCTCCGAAATCAGTTGTAGGAAATCATCGCGGACACGGGAACGTCGGAGAGAAGGCTCCGTCCGTTCAACGCCGACAGTTCAATCAGAAACTGGGCGATCACCGGCTCTGCGCCCGCTTGCCGGATCAAGTGGATCGCGGCGGCCGCTGTTCCACCGGTGGCCAGAAGGTCGTCAATGAGGGCAACCCGTTCGCCGGGCTCGAAGGCATCGACATGAACCTCGATTTCCGCACTCCCGTACTCGAGATCATAGCGCTGCGAATAGGTCTCGAAGGGCAGTTTGCCCCGCTTGCGAAGAGGCACAAAGCCCACGCCAAGCTCGTAGGCTACGGTCGCGCCAAAAAGAAAACCCCGGGCGTCGATGCCCGCGATCTTCTCCGCTCCCGCGGCCCGGGCAGCGTGGACGAATTCTCCAATCGCCGCCCGGAAAAGCCCGGCGTCCTTCAGCACTGGCGTGATGTCCCGGAAAAGGATGCCGGGCTGGGGAAAGTCGGGGACGTCCCGGACCGCGGCACGCAGGAGCGATGGAGCGTTGTCCATCTAGTCTCCGAAGGAAATCTCGACTGCGCGGGCGGTTTCCACGAGTTGGGAATCCGGGCTCACCCGGCGAAGTTTGTGCACCGCGTGGGAAATCGGCACATCAAGCGTCAGGTAATTCTGGTAGCTCACCATGTGACCGAATTTTCCATCAGCGATCATTTGCACGGCTTTCACGCCAAAGCGCGTTCCGAGGATCCGGTCCAGCGTGGTCGGCGCGCCGCCGCGTTGGAGATGACCCAGGATGCAGGTGCGAACTTCCTTGCCGGTGCGTTCGCCGATTTCCCGGCCGATGATTTCACCGATCCCGCCGAGGCGGTGTTCGCCGCTCGCCGTGTGGTGCCGATGCTGGCGCCCTTCCTTCGGTGACGCTCCTTCGGCGACGACGATCATCGTGCTCTTGGCTCCCTCACGTTCCCGACGCAAAACCTCCGCGGCAACCTTCTCGTATTCAAACGGGATCTCCGGAATCAAAATCACATCCGCGCCGCCGGCGAGTCCGCCGTGGAGCGCGATCCATCCCGCATGACGGCCCATGACTTCCAGGACCATTACGCGTTTGTGACTCGTTGCCGTTGTGTGCAGGCGGTCGAGCGCATCGGCCACGCAGGCCACGGCGGAATCGAAACCGAACGTCATGGCCGTGGCTTCCAAATCGTTGTCGATCGTTTTCGGAACACCGATGACCGGGAATCCCTCTTCGTGGAGCTGCAGCGCGGTGCTCAGCGATCCATCGCCCCCAACCGTGATGAGCGCATGCAGACCGAGCGCGTTGAACGTCTGGCGGGCCTTGTCGATGATCTCGGCCGGAATCACAGCCTTGTCACCAGCCCCAACCTTGGCGACGAAATGGCCTTTGTTCACTGTTCCGAGAATCGTTCCACCCAGGTGCATGATGCCGGCGGTGGAACGACGGTCCAAAAGCATGTAATCACCGGGAGGCAAAAGGCCCTCAAAGCCGTCGCGGAAGCCAATGACTTCCCACCCCAGTTTGTCCGCCGCGCGACAGGTACCGCGGATGACGGCGTTCAGGCCGGGGCAGTCGCCCCCGCTCGTCAGTATGCCAATGCGTTTCTTTTCCATGGATTTGTCAGAGGCTCTGGGACCGGGGTGTTTTGCGGCCACCGGCTGCCCAGGCGTCATAAAGCTGCCAACCTTGGCGCATCAATGCCGCGCCTTCCCCGAAGCGGTCTTGCGAACGGAGCATCACGAGAGTGACACGGCGCGGGGTAATGAAGACGGTCTCGCCGTCGCGTCGGACCTCCGGGGGACGGTCAGCGGAAAGGATAAGGCAATCGCCCGCCCTACGGGTCCTGCCGGTCTTGACGCCGTCAATGGCATCCGTTCCGAGCAATTCGTTGGTGTTGGTAATGGTAATGGTATTGTCGAGGCCGCCGCGGAAGACGTGGACCTCGCGGTTTTTCTGCGCGACGTAAAAGGCGAGGCTGCCGGCATCGTAGGCGTAGCGGACAAGGCGGGCGAGATCCGCGGCCGTGGATGTCGGAATGGTGCCCTCCATGCTGTCGATGCCCGTCGGATTCAAAAACAACGTGCGCCGCATGCCGAGGGATCGCGCGAGGGCATTCATGTGCGCGACAAAATTTCCGACCGAGTCGAGCCGCTCCGCATTGGGAAGACGGGCACCCACGTAACCCGCCAGCGCAGTGGCCGCCACATTATCCGATGCCAGAAGCGAACAATAGAGCAAATCCCGAAGGCTGACCTGATCTCCGGGCTGAAGGCCGACGGGATTGACCCCGCCCGCGGACATCACGGCGGCCTCGGGGATCGTCACGAGAGAGGCGAGATCGCCTTTGTGGACCTGCGCCCAGTCGAGCACGACCAAGGCCGTGGCAACCTTTGTGAGACTGGCGACCGGAAGCCGGTCGTCCCGGTTTTTTGAGGCAAGAATGTAGCCGGTTTGATTGTCGACAAGAATGTAGCTCTCCGCTGCATGGAGCGGCAGAAGGGCAGTGCCGAGAAGAAGGGTCAGGACCAGTCGTTTTTGGATTCGCATAAGCGGAAAACCGAATCGGAGAGTAACGACGGGCCCAGCGAGATCAATCCCTTTTGCGAAAGTCCGCCACCGTAGGCGGTCTGAAGACTTATTGCCGAAACCAAGAGAGGGACGAGGGAGAGGTTGGGGCCGCGAGCGTCTCGGTGGCCAAAAGGACATCACGCGGGACCGGCTGCACGTGGCCGCCGCAAAAAAGAACGGCCGGTCCGGTTTTCGGATCTTTCCCGAAGTCGACGGCGTCGGGCGTGGCGGCGGGGGAGTAATCCGAGACTGGCGCGAGGAAGATGACGTTGCCGGGGAAGTTGATCTCAAAGATGCGAAAGCTCCGCGTTCCCTCGACCGGCTGGAGAAAGCGATTCATGCCGTAGTTGAAGAAAAAGACTTCCGGGTCCCAGATTTTGACCGGCTTCGAGCTCGGTCGAATCCAGAACGATGGCACGCCCGGCCTTGGTCGTTCGCCAGGAGGAAGCTCCGCCAGGGGAGTCTCCGAAACATAAGGCGGCAGAACGTTGTACCAGGCGCGTTTCTGATCAGCACTGACCGGTGTGGAGCCGACGTCCGGCAGCTGATTTTCGTTTTCGATCAGGTAAAGGTTTAGCGCGATGCCCCATTGCTGCAGATTGCGGGATTCGGCCAGGCGGAGAGAGGCTTCGCGGTTGCCGACGAGGTTCCCGTAGGCCACCAGCAGAAGAACGGCCAAAATCACGCTACCCAAGATCCACTGCACGACCCGGAAGGGCGGAAGCGAAACACCATTCATGGCCCGGAGACGGTTTCCCAACCATGCAGGCCCGGGAGGGAATCCGGGTGGGATTTCAGATAGGCCGTGAAGAAATCAAACTCCGAACTCTGCGGGACGGCTTTGAAGGAATCGCGCGGGAGGCCGATCTGGCGCTCCAGCAAAGAGGCGAAGAACCGCGATGTGGTCACAACGACCGGTCCGTCGCCCGCCTCTGGCGAAACCAAGACCTGCAAGCGTGCGACGGCTGGGAAGTCCGCGAGTTTCGTCCGCTCGATGGTGATCTGCACAAGGCCGGACGTCCACGGCAGACTGTTGAAGACCGTGCTGGCACGGAGTTCACCGGCCGGCCAGTCGGAGCGTATGGAGTCGGCGGAGTAGGCGACGGCGGTTGTGCCGGGAACCGTCGAGAGAGCACGCAGGTAAATGGAGAGGATGCCTGCCGCGTCAAGTGGCTCGGGGAGTTTGGCGACCGGTGCATCGGCGGCCTGAATGGCTGGCGCGAACGTTTCCACCGCCGCCACGACCTTCGAATCCGCCGTGGCGCTGTTAGCGGTCATGGGCACCAATTCGTGAGAGAGGACTTTCCAGCCTGCGCCGTCGCGGGCCAGGTCCATCCGGGCGAGGACGAACCCGCCATTGTTGCGAAGAATGTTCAACGAGACCGGGGGACGCCAGTCCACAAATCCGCTCGCCTGCCAGGCTTCCCGCTCATTGGATCCGTAAATGCGGTGGGCAAGAATCGCGTCGACTCTATTGTCGCGGAGCGAGGTGAGGAAAGCCTCGGGAGTGGTCGCGGTGGGCTCGAATTTCATCCAGCCGAAGAGGACCAACGCCCCCGCGGGGCGTTCACCAAGGGCCTTGAGGACGGCGGTGTAATCGCGGACCGGACGGACGCCCTCGGTGAGACGGCCGAATTGCTCCGGGAAACGCCCCGGGAGCGCGGCGGGATCGGCATCGCCGTAGAAATTCGCGAGAAGATAAACGGGAACGCCGTCAAGATCCCAGCGGGCACCGGGTTGGGAATTCTCCGCCGCCGGGAGGCCGTCCGGTCCGACAAATGGGTTCAGGATTTTTGCCCGAAGCGCCCCCAGCGCCTCCGCGGGCACTTCGCCGTCCAGATTGCTGAGCATGACCGCGTCGTAGCCGGTCTCGTTGAAAAAGGTCACCATGTTTTGCGATCCGGTGACATGCGAGGCGAAGGATCCTCCCAAGCTGTCCCCGAGGTCGACCACGAAAACCCTCGCGCCGGATTTCTTGGCCGTCTCCCGCACTTGGCGGATGTTGCCGGCGAGATATTGATAATGCTGGAGCGGCGAGATGCCCCGGAGACTGAGAGGATAGACATTACCGCGCAGGCGGCCGCTGTGGAGCACGATGACATCCGGCTCCGGAGCGGCGGGCGGCGAGCACGCCGGGAAAAGCAAAGCCGCCGCGAGGAGCGGGATACCAACGGCGAATCTTCGCAGATTCATCGACATGACCCTCCACAGGAGCGGATTCCGTGCCACCTGCCAAATGTGAAATTTCCGTAACCTTCGCCGGAGTGCGCCGCGAAAAACGCGTGGAATTGCTGGGTTGAGAATCTCCGCCGGGCGCGCCATGATCTCCGGTTCGATGGATATTGTTTATTTCGATCTCGAGACCCAGCGCACGGCCAATGATGTCGGCGGCTGGGACAAGAAAGACAAAATGGGCATGTCTGTCGGGGTCACTTACAGCTCGGCCGATAACGCCTACGAGATTTTCCCTGAATCCCGCGCCTGGGATCTTGTAAAGCGCCTCCAGCGTGCGGATTTGGTCGTCGGATACAATGTCATCCGCTTCGACTACGAAGTGCTCATGGCCTACACCGTTCTGTCGCTCCCGGAGCACCTCCCGACGCTGGACCTGCTCGTGGACATTGAAAAAATCGCGGGGCACCGCCTGAAATTGGAAGACATCGCGCAGGGCACGCTTGGTGTCGGAAAAATCGCCGAGGGACTCGATGCCATCCGCTGGTGGCGCGAGGGTCGGATGATGGAGATCGCGGAATACTGCTGCTTCGATGTGAAAGTGACCCGTCTCGTCCATGAATACGGCGTCAAAAACAAAGAAATCTTTTACGCCGACCGCTTCGGCCGCCGGCAACGTTTGGAGGTGAACTGGGGAGCATGATCCAGCCCATCAAAGCGCCGAAAAATACGTGGTACCTCTATTGGGTTGATCTCGAGGAACCCCTCCCGAACGGAGAGGATTGGTTTTTGCCGACCATTGTCATTGTCTGTGACCACGCCGGAACACCGGTGGCACCGCCCGAGGTCATGGAGGAACTCGACCAGAACCGCGTGGAGAATTTTCTCTACAAAATCTTCGACAAACTCGGCCAGCCCGACCGGCTGGCTGTCACGGCGAGTGAGGATTGGGACGCCGAAGCCTGGCAGTCGTTCTCGGCCGATTGCAAAGTGGACATCCGCTTTCAGGAAGTCGACCGGCGTTCACCCGACGAACTCCAGGCGCTCACGAAAACGCTCGTGATGCGGGTTGGCCGTTCGCCGGACGGTCCGGTGCAGGCGAAGTCGGTTGCGGGCGGCCTTGTGCGCACGGCCCTGCGGATGCGTTCGCCTTCGAAGCGCGCCTCGCTCCTGCGGCTCGCGCTGGAACGCGACGCCGATTGCGCAGCGGCACGGGTAGAGCTGGCCGACATGGAGTTTCACGGAGGGAATTGGAAGAGCTGCCTCGCGGCTTATGAGGAAGTGATCAAACGCGAGGCTGCCCGATGGTCGTCCTCGCGCAATGCGTGGTGGGTCGATCGCGCCACGCGCCCGTATCTGCGGGCGATCTATGGACGCGCGATGACACAATGGCATTTGGGACGTTACACCGCGGGGGCAAAGACATTGGAGGAACTCCTCGCCATCAACCCCCGTGACAACCAGGGCACCCGGTTTCTCATCCCCATGCTCCACCTGCTGGCGGAGGCTCCGGAGCGGGCGGCGGCGTTTTTCAGCCGCTATGCCGAGCGGTTTCCCAATGACTACTCCGAGCCGTCGTTTCTCTTTGGCTGGGGACTCTGTTGCTCGCTGGAGGGACGGGAACAGGAGGCCCGCGCCAAATACATCGAGGGTGGTCTGAAAAATATCTACATGGCCCCGATGTTGCTGGAACAGGATGAACCACCTCGGAATCTTTGGATGCCGAACGACCGTGCGGAACCCTCCTACGCCGCCGAGTTCATCGAATCCTATGCCGTGCTCTGGGACCGCGAACCGGGAGCTCTCCGCCTGCTCCGTGAGGTGAACGAGGAGTTGAGACCCCGGGTCGCGCAGATTGTGGACCACCGTTCGCACATGGCGGATTTTCAGGACCAGCGCTATGAGCCCGACTACAAGGCGCTCTGGCAGGAACTTGTCGCCGAGGACGAGAAACTCATGCTGCCGTGAGCGGGGCCGGTCCGTTTCTCCGGGCTGTTCAAGAGGAACACGGCGGCAGCATTCCGTTCTGGCGCTTCATGCAGGAGGCCCTCTACCACCCGGAGTTCGGGTACTATCGGGCGCGGGTCAAAACCGTGGGACGTGAGGGGGACTTTTCCACCTGGCCGACAATGAACTCCCTCCCCGCGCGGGCCATCGCCGCTTGGTTGAAAAGCGGCTCGGCCCGCCACATCATCGAAATCGGGGCCGGGACCGGTGTGCTCGCCGCGGGCGTGCTTCGGGCGCTGGGGTTCTTCCGACGCTGGCACGTGACCTATCACATCGTTGAAATTTCGAGACCCCTGCGGGCCCGGCAGCGGCAGCGGCTCGGTCGGTGGGGCGTGCGGTGGCATGGTAGCGTGGCCGAGGCCCTGGCGGCGTGCCGTGGAGAGGCGGATATCTTTTCCAACGAACTCGTCGACGCCTTTCCCTGCCGGGTTTTTGTTCGGGATGGGGACACCTGGAAGGAGCTGGCCCTTCACGTTGAGGCCTCCAGGGCGCGGGAGGTTTTGCGCAAGACGACGGAACTCCCGGAGTCATCATCCTTCGCGCTCCCTCACCGAGATGGCGCGCGTGTGGAAGTTCACGAATCGTTCCGACGCTGGCTCGGCGAATGGATACCGCTTTGGAAATCCGGACGGCTCCTGACCATCGATTACGGAGGGTCTGCCCGGGACATCCAGGCCCGCCATCCGCGCGGTTCGTTACGGGCGTATGCGCGCCAGCACCGGCTCACGGGCGGAGACGTTTACGGCGGATTCGGAACCCGCGACATCACGGCAGATGTCAATTTCACCGATCTTACGACGTGGGGTGAAGCCCTCGGGCTCGAAACTTTGCGTGATCTGCCGTTGGGCACATTTCTGACGATGATGGTCCCCAGCGAAACCATCCCCGTAAAATTTCTCCCGGCCGCGGAGGCGTTTCGTGTGCTGGAACAACGTGTCGATCGGAAAAGCCCGACCGGCGCGTGAGGACGGGCGGGTCGGTCAGTCGGCCCGGCTGCTCTGCTGCATGCGCGCCAAGTCGCGGCGGAGGAGGTTCCGCAAATACTCGGAAAGGCTGCCGTAGTGGCCTTCCAGTCGCGCGAGCGCCTGACCGTGCAACTCGGTCGGACAGCGGAAGGCCACAAAGGCTCCTTTGGACGTGTCCCGTTCCTGTCGCCGCACGTTCTTTCGCTTGCCCATGCTGTCCAAAAAGCATCCATTTACAAATGGTGTCAATCGCCCGTGTGAAACAAAAATGAGAAAATGTTGTACGTTCCGGTGACGCTCGGGCGGTCGCCAGGAACTCAGGAGTAAAGCGGGTCCTCACCGGGATCGGTCTGGAAATCCAGCGCCAACCGGGCCGTGGTGTGGGG
Organism: uncultured Chthoniobacterales bacterium; assembly: GCA_964516295.1. Classification (GTDB taxonomy): domain Bacteria; phylum Verrucomicrobiota; class Verrucomicrobiia; order Chthoniobacterales; family Terrimicrobiaceae; genus CAZEYT01. Next base: position 30,547 of record CAZEYT010000017.1, read on the forward strand.
ACGGATCACGTCTTCCACATAGCGAACGTGAATGGGATGCGCCGCGTAAACGGGAAGTTTCTCGGCGGAATCCAGTGTGACTGCCAAAAAAAAAGCCCACGGGGAATCCAGATCGACATTTTTCCCACACCGAACGGCCAAGACGCAGGGGATGCGGAGCAGGCGGACACGCGTCTCCCGCATCATCCACTCCATTTTTCCCCCATCGACCTCGGCTCCCACCTGGAAGAGAACGACTTGTTCGATCATGCAAGGGGGCGGCCCCCGGAAATCACCGGGACCAGTCGAGCGCGCCCTTCTTGACCGCGTAGATGTAACCAAACATCAAAATCAGCACAAAGCTGAGCATGCTCCAGAGAATCACCGTTCCATAAACAGGAATAAAATCCTGAAAAACGACCGCCCATGGATACATGAAGACAATCTCGATATCGAACAGGATGAATAGCATTGCCACCAAGTAAAATTTGACACTAAACCGGGGCTGAGGGCCCGTTTCGGCGATGACGCCGCACTCGTAGGCTGTGTCTTTGGTCGGGTTTCTCGTCCCAGCCCGACCCAAAATCAAATTGGTCACCAAGGCGACCGTGGCAAACCCGACGGCGACCAGAACGTGTAGAAGTACAGGAACGTAGCTCTCAAGCATGATTGAGCATTAGAGAACCCGACGTGAAAGTGCAATCGGGAAAAGGATCTAAAAACCGATTCAACCCGCTCAGCCGGATAAACCGTTCGCATTCAAGCGTCTGGCTACCGCTCTAGCTGGTCACCTTACAGAAGCACTGGATACAAAGCTACTAGTGCAAATGAATTGCGCCCTTACTTTATCGGCAACCGGAGGTGACTCGTGCTAGCCAAACTTGAAAGATCGACTTCAACCGTTTGAGCGTGTCAAGCGGTGGCGGAAATCAAAGCCCTTTGAGGAGCTCGATCCACTCAACCTTCAGTGCTTTGCGCAGACGCGCGGCGACGCCGATGGTCGGATTCTTCCGGGAGGCTTCAACCTCCTGATAGTACCGACGGTTGATGTCGGCGAGTTCTGCGACTTTGGCTTGTGTGAGGCCCTTTTGGAGCCGGAGACGACGTAGGTTTTTTCCGAACATGGAGGTTATACTTTTAGAGAGTTTCTTTTATGATCAAAAAAATACGTAAATGCACGTATTTTTTTGAAGTTTTTGTTATTCCAACACAGGAACAATAGCAGGTTACGAGAGTTTTGCACGATCGGATGAGAGAATTTTAGTCCGCCAGAGGATTTTGGCGCTTTGAGACGCTGCCGCGCTGGGCGAGTTCTCGAATTCGCGGACCAAGTTTTGAACGGGAACTGACTTGGAGTGCGTCGAAAGCCCGCTGCAGGTGTTTCTCGACGGTGCGTGTGGAAATAGAGAGACGTTCCGAGATTTCCTGATGGCTCTCTCCTTGCACGGCCCAAAAGACGACCTCGGCCTCGCGTTGACTCAATTGAAGCAGGTGAAGAGACTCTGAGCCCTCCAGATGCCCGGAAAACGCAGCGCTCTTAAGGCGGTGACGCTCCAGCGCTTCGCGAAGGATGGCGATGAACTCACCTAGGCGAAATGGTTTCAAAATATATCGAAACGCACCCAGATTGAGACTCGCAATCGCGCTCTCTTTGCTGTCGTATCCGGTCAGGACGATGACTTTCTGAACCTCGTCGATTTGGCGGAGTTGCCGGAGTGGTTCGATCCCGTCCATTCCCGTGAGGTTAAGGTCGAGGACAACCACCGGAAAACGTTCCGATCGGACAATTTCGAGCGCTTCTTGACCGGAGTGGGCAGAAATCACCGAAAAATCGTCGAGGACGATCCGCATGCCTTCGTGCATGTCCGGGTCATCATCGATCAATAAAACGCGTGGCTTGGCCTTCTTTGGCATGGTGCAACGGAGGTGCGGAGGGATCCGCACGCGGGGGGCGGCAGAAAAATTCCCCGACGGGGCGCCACTGTCAAACCACCCGCGTGCGGATTTGAGCGCGCAAGATCAGAAACAAGACAAAGAACAACCCGGCGGTGGAGATCAGCAGGACCAGAGAATTAAACCATAGCACGCCCGCCCGGATTCCGAAGTACTCTTTTATGGGCCCGAAAAACACATTCAAGTGGCGGTTTTCCCGGTAGTCGCTCTGTTCCATCTCGGCTTTGGAGATCAGGTCCGTCACCTTTTGGTTCACATAGAGTTGCTCGGCGGTGACGCCGCTTCCGGAGCCGCTGAATTTTTTGCGTTCAAAGGGAGCGCCGGCGATGATGTCGTCGATGAGGCGGAATTTTTGGGCGAGGCGTTCGGGCGTGTCGGCTTCGAGTCCGGAGAGAACCGCCAGCGTGTCCTTGAGATCTTCAAGGCGGTCTTCCTCGGCGGCCGAGAGAAAGCTGCGGGAGGCGAGTTCGTCGATCCGCTTTTGCAGGGCTTCCTGGCGGCGGGTGAGCGGGTTGAGTTTCGCCTGGGCAAAAACAATCGCCTCGTAGGACCAGCGCGTCGGCATGAGCTCGCAGATCAGCGGCACCTGGAGATCGCTCCGGGCGGGCATGGCGCTCTCGGGGTGCCGGTTCACCCATTGCTGGATCGTGTAAACGAAGTCGAGATTCCGGTTCATTTCCTCATATTTGATCAAGGCACCGCTGAGAATGATCTGGGGAATGAGGACAGCTGGAATGATCAGAATGCCGGTCTTGCTTTCCGAGACGAGGGAGGAAATCACAAGCCCGATGGCGACGCCGCTCCCGGTCGTGAGAAACATCGCCAAAAAGACGATCCAAAATCCGTCGCGCAGGGACAGGAGCCAGTTCCCGATGAGGGCAAACAAAGCACATTGGACCACGGCAAAGGCCGCGAGGGTCAGGCCTTTGGCGAGAACGTAATAGAAAAGACGGACGTCGAGATTTCGCTCCCGCATGAGGACGGGTCGGTCGCGGATGATGTCATCGACGCTGTTCGTGAGCCCGAGGAACATGGCCACGACGAGAGCCAGGAAGAGGTAGGTCGGGATGTGAAAAGCCGAGGCAAAATCATAAACGTCGCTCTCCGAGTAGCGAAGCACCATGCCGGTGAGCAGTGCGAGGAGCGGGGCCTCGAGGATGGTCGTGAGGAGGTTTGCCGGATTCCGCAACTTGCTGAGAAAGGCTCGCTTGAGCAGGACGACAAATTGGTGCCACTCCTCCCGCAGGCGGAGGGGTTCTTTGCGACGAACGGGCGAGGGTGGGGGAGCAGCCTCGCGCGGGGCGGGTGCCTGTTGGACGTCCTTGAGCAGACGGTAGGCTTCGTATTTGTCGCGCCAATAGTCCGGCGAAAACCGCCGGGCCGGCACGAGCTGTCCTCGGTTGTTCTCTTCGAAAATAATGTCGCCGCCGAGGTCGCGGAGCGGGGTCTCCAGCACATCGAAGATGAACTCCGGCCGGGTCGTGCCACACGATTCGCACCCGCCGAGCGCCGTGCCGAAGTGTTGCTGGTGCTCGGCCTCGGCGAAGTATTTGAGCATTTCCTGCGGCGTGCCGTAAAAGACCAGTTTGCCGCCGCGGTCGAGCAACACCGCTTTGTGGAACATCTGGAAAATCTTCGACGTCGGCTGGTGGATCGTCACCAGCACGATCTTGTTGTGCGACATGCCGCGAATGATCTCGATGACATGCTCGGAGTCTTTCGAGGACAATCCGCTCGTCGGCTCGTCGAAGAGAAAGACGTCGGCCGAGCTCACCATGTCGAGTCCGATGTTGAGGCGTTTGCGCTCGCCGCCGCTGAGCGTCTTTTTGTGCGGACTGCCGACGACGTAATTGCGGCGTTCGTTGAGGCCGAGTTCGGCGAGCTTGCCATCGATGCGGCGCAGGCGTTCGCGGCGTGAGAGGTGCGGCGCGCGAATGGCGGCGGCAAAGTCGAGGTTCTCCTCAATGGTCAGGTGCTCGTCGAACGCGTCGTATTGCGGAACGTAGGTGACGTATTTCTTGAGCGCCTCGTAATTTGCGTAGAGCGAACGGTTGTTAAAGAGCACGTCGCCCTGCGAGGGGAGAAACTGCCCGGCCAGTGCGCGGAGGAGCGTGCTTTTGCCGCAGCCGCTCGCCCCCATCACGCAGACCATTTCCCCGCGCTGGACCGAAAACGCGACACCGTCGAGCGCGACCTGTGTTTTGTTGAACCGGCAGACGAGATCGCGCACGTCGAGCGTGCGGATGACGTTGCGTTCCTCCTCGATCAACCGCTCGGTGAAGTTGCACCGGAGGACCTGGCCGACATCGATGCGGATCGTGTCGCCATCGGCCAGCGCGGCGGAGTTTCGTACGGGAATCCCGCGGACAAGAATCGGCCGGTCGGCTTGGAGGACTTCCAGCCGCCCCTCGAGCCGCTCGTAGTCGCAGGAAATCTTGAGCAACACATCGCCGCCCGAGACCGGCGAAAGCAGGATGTCGTCCTCGTGGAGGAGGCTCGGATTGTTGGAGACGAGATATTCGTTTTTCGACGTCTTGAGCTGAAACCGCCCGCCGTACGACCGCGCCCGCCGCCGCAGATCGCCGAGGTCGAGCTCGCTGTCATTGTGGAAAATGATTTTGTCCTCGAGCGTGGCCGAGACTTCCGTGCCGGGTTTCAGCGCCACGCCCTTCAGGACGGCATCAACATCCGTGAGGGCCAGGACTTTTACCCGGAGTCCGAATGTGACCTGCAGGCAGGAATCGCGGCTCCGGTTTTTTTCCAGCCGGACTTCGTCCGAGTCGCTTACGGCCACGAACAATTGGGGAAGGGTGACGTTTTTCTTGGCGTTGAAATAGAAAACCAGATCCGAGTAGGCGAGGACCTGATCATCAATGAGAACGCGCTGGCCGGCGTAAAGCCGGGCGAAGTCGCCGGGTTTGAGCGCCCGGCCTTGAACGATGAGATTGCGGCCGCTGAGGTTTTTCAGGAGGACGAGGTCGCCGTAGCGATAAGCCTGGAGGCGCTCGTCGGGCGCGAAATCGGCAAGGGCCACATCGGCGTGATCGGGGTGCCCGAAACTGACCATCTCCAGAGGCGAGGCACCTTGTTGGAAAACCGAAGTGTCGGCCTGATCGTCGGCGTTGAGCTGGTAAACGATGTCAATCGCTTGCGCGGCCATGCCGAGTTGCGACATGAACGAGTAATAGGCAATAACCTGGTCCTGCTTGAGCCCGGCCTTGGCGATGAGGTCGTAGAGTTGGACGCCGAGCAGGATCTTTCGTTCGTCACTGAGCTGGCCCGAAAGCCGCAGCGCCATCGCGTTGAGGTCCTGTTTTTCATGCAGCGCATCGCGGAAAAGCTTCCGGAGCTCGGAATAAACGGCATCCGGGTAATCGTAGCGAAGGAACCCAAGGCTGGAGTCAATTTCCTCCTCCAACAACTCGCCGTCCGCCCGCGCGAAAGCGGCGAGGACCTTGATGAGGGTCGGCAGGAGGTTTGGCGCCTCGGTTACGGTGCGCGGTTTGCGTTGGAGCCGTCGGAAAAACCGCTTCGTCGCCCCATGGGCACGGATCGCCGTGCGCAGGACGCCTTCGATCCGGCGCTGCACACGCCCCGGACTCGGTGGTGTCGTCGTGCTCTCCACAGCCGCGAACCGTACTCCCGAAGCCCCGGCTTGGCAATGCGGGGAATGAACCCGGATCGCGGCATCATTCCTTTGCAAAATGTCCGCGTCGAAATACCTTCATTCTCTCCATGTCGTCTTGTTGCTGTTGTTCCACGTCCGAAGAACCGGTTCCGTCGCAAGTCGCGTCGGGCTGGATGCGGCTGGCGGTGGCGGGATTGATCGCCGGGCAGTCGATGATTTTCGGCCTGGCCGTGAGCATGTCGCCCCCGACGGGCGAGACCCGTTGGATCATCCACGGCGCGCTCTGCGTCTCGGCGGTGGCGGTGTTTTTTCTGGCGGGGCTCCCCGTTTTGCGCGAGGCCCTCGCGGCGGCGCGGCAGGGGCGGATCGTCATCGAGCAGCTTTTTCTCGCCGGCATCGCGGCGGCTTTTGGAGCGTCGGTTCATTCGACCCTCACCGGGCACGGACATATTTACTACGAGGTCGTGGCGATCCTTGTCGCCATCTACACCTTCGGGAAATTGATCGGAGAAAAGCGGCGGCGTGCGGCCCGCGAGGCCGCGCGGGTGTTGGGCTTGGAGTTTGATTCCTGCGAGCGGATCTCCTGCGATGGATCGACAAAGACCGTGCCGTCGTCTGCGATCGAGGCCGGCGACCGGCTGCTGGTGCGCGCCGGGGCGGCGGTGCCTTGCGACGGGGTCATCGAGGAGGGAACTGCTTTTGTGCGCGAGACGGCACTGACCGGCGAACCGTTTCCAGTGGTGAAGCGGGCGGGCGATTCGATCCTCGCCGGGAGTTACTCGGTCGATGGCCTGCTGACGGTTCGGGCGACGGTCGCGGGTCACCAACGGCGGCTCGACGCCCTGCTCGCCCGCGTCCGCGCCGCACAGGACCGGCCGTCGGACCTTCAGCGGGAGGCGGATCGGCTGGTGGCTTGGTTTTTGCCTGCCGTTCTTCTCGTGGCGGCGCTGACCTTTGCATTCTGGACGTGGCGCGAGGGGTGGATGGTCGGGCTTTTCAACAGCCTCGCGGTCATTCTTGTGGCCTGTCCGTGCTCGATGGGGCTGGCCACGCCGGTCGGCATCTGGTCGGCCCTCGCCGCGCTGGCGGAGCGGGGGATCATTCCGAAGGACAGCAATCTCGTCGAACGGCTCGCGCGAACGGACACCGTCGTCTTCGACAAAACCGGAACGCTGGGCGAGGACGAGTTGGAGCGGGTGGATTTTGTGGAAGCTCCGGGTGAGGATCGCGCGCGGTTGCTGGAAGACGTGGCGGCGCTGGAGGCGTCCAGCGCTCATCCGGTCGCGCGGGCCTTCCGCCTCCCGGGGGCCGTCTCGGTGGCGAGTTCGTTCGTTCCCGGTGCGGGCGTCGAGGGGCTTTGCAACGGTCGGGTTCTCCGGGTGGGAAATTTTTCCATTGTGCCGGAGACGGAGCGCGCGGCGGCGGAGGAACTCTCGGCGCGTCTCCTCGGGGGAAATGAGGGCTCGCACCGCGTTTTTGTCGTGGCCGACGGACGGGTGGCCGGGGTCGCCCTGCTGCGGGAAAAACTCCGAGACTCCGCCCGCCAGGCCATCGCCGACTTGGAGCGGCTCGGGCTGCGCTGCGAGGTGATGACCGGGGACCGCGCGGAGGCCGCCGCGGTGCATGGATTGCCCAATGTCCATGCCGGCCTGTCGCCCGAGGACAAAGCCCGGCTGGTCGCCCGACTTCGGGCCGACGGGCGGCGCGTTTTATTTGTCGGAGATGGAGTGAATGATGCGCCGGCGATGGCCGAAGCGGATGTCGCCCTCGCGGTCGGCTCCGGCAGCGCGCTGGCCCGCGAGTCGGCCACGGCGGAACTTTCCTCCTCCGATCTCACCGCGGTGTCGCAGGCGGTCGCTCGGTGTCGGCAGACGCTGGGAGCGATCCGCGGCAATCTTCGCTTTGCCGCCGCCTATAACGTTATCGGCATCGCCTTGGCGGCGACCGGAATTCTCCACCCGGTGATGGCGGCGTTGCTCATGTTGGTCTCCAGTTTCACAGTGACGTGGCGGGCCTTGCGGTTCGACGACCGGCCGGAAGAATCCCCTGCTCCATCGCCCTCGCGACCGTTTCCCTGGCGCGTCGTCGTCCCTTCCGTGGCTCTGGCGCTTCAGGGACCGGTGCTGGTTTATCTCGGGGGATTCCATGGATTGGTGGCGCTGGGTTTCATCGCGCTCTTTGTGGCCGCCGGCGCTGTTCTGGGAATCTGGATGCTTCGGCGGCCGTTTGGCGACTTTGCCGAAATGGCCGTGGGGATGTTTTCGATCGGCGGACTCGCCATGCTCGGCGGATGGTGGGCCGATGCCGGGTTCCTGCCGATTGTTCGGGAAGGGGCCTGTCTCTGCGGTTGCGCGAAGTCCAACATGGGACTCGGTCTCTTCGCGCAGTGGAATTGGATGGACGTCTCCATGGTCGCCGCCTCGGTGCCGGCGGTGTTTCTGGAGCGCTCACACGCCGGACGGTGGTGGTGCTGGCTGGCCGGCGTCGTCGGCATGCTTCTCGGAATGGAAGCCGCGGCCTGGGTCATGAGCACCCTTCCGATGACGTTCCCACAAGCCTCTTTTTTTGCCACTTATGGGGCGATGATGTTTGGGATGTGCCTGGGCATGATTCTCGCCTGCGGTTCGTGGCGGCGTTGGAGAAAAATTTCATGACGACCACATCACCCGAACTTGCCCGTAAACGAATGATTGCCGAGCGCCAGGAGCGCTCGCTCGCCTGGCGCATCATCCACTGGCTTGGATCTCTGCAACTGGCCCTTCTCCTCCTCGCAACCATCGCCATCGCCTGCGCCATCGCGACGTTTGCCGAGTCCTCGTTCAACGCCAAAGTCGCGCAGACCTACATTTATAAAGCGCCATGGTTCGTCGTGTGGCTGGGCGTTTTGTGCATCAACCTCTTCGCGGTCACGCTCACCCGCTGGCCGTGGCAGAAAAAACACACCGGCTTCATCATCACCCACTACGGGATTATCACGCTTCTCATCGGCGCGATCATCGGCCTGCATTTCGGGTTTGAGGGAAATGTGACGCTCCATACGGAGAAGCCGCCGGTCACCAAAATCACCGTCAACCGCAGCATCATCCAAGTCGAGAGCCCGACGGATTCCGCGCTTTACGTGATGCCATTCGATGCCTCGGTTGCGGGGCTCAGCGAAAAGCGGCCGCGGGTTTTCGAGGTTCCCGGCACCCAGTTGCGGATTGTCGCGGATGCTTTCAGCGACAATCTCATCAAGGAACAAAAGCTCGTCGCGTCGGATACCGGCACGCCGGGCGTGTTGCTCCGCTTTACCAGTCCGCGCATGGGGCAAACCCTCGACATGCCGCTCATTCTGGAAACCGGCACCGAGCGGAACGAGGACTTCTTCGGGTTGGCGACGGTGAGCTGGCGGCGCGATCTTCCGCCGGCCGTCCCGGCCGCCGCGAACGAGGCGCAGATGATTTTCGGAAAGTTTGCGCCGGTTGTCCAAGCCGACGCCGCTGCAAGCGGGGTCACGGCGGTGTTAAGCGCCGACGGTTCACGGGTGACGATTTCCAGCCCGGACAACACCAGCGCGACCTACTTGGTTTCCGAAATCCTTCGCAAGCCCATCGTCCTCGGGGCAGCGACCGTGACGGTCGAAGAATACTGGCCGGATTTTGAGATGAAAGACGGACGTCCGGCGACGAAATCGTCGGATCCGAACAACCCGGCCGCCCTCGTTCGCATCGCCTCCGCGGCGGCCAAGCCGGAGGAGGATTCCAAGCCCCGCCTCGTGCTCGCGCCGCAAGGAGACGGCGTCGCCTATCAACTCCAGCGCTCAGGCACCACCTACGCTTCCGGCACGGCCAAAACCGGCGCGCCATTCAGTCTCGGCTGGGCTGACTGGCAGGTCGAGGTGATCGAGGTTTTGCCGGAGGCGGTCGCTGCAACGCTTGTCAAACCCGGCCCGCCCCTCGCGAAGGGCGACCATGCGATCCCCGGCTTTCGAGCCCGGCTCGAGACGCCCGGCGGCCCCATCGGCCAACCGCGCTGGGTCGAGTCGGGCTCCGTGACCGCGCTCACCGACGGACGCTCGGTCGTTCGCATCGGGTATGGATTGGAACTCCGGCCGGTTCCCTTTTCGCTCCGGTTGGTGGATTTCGAGGTCCCGCGCTACGAGGGCACCGAAACCCCCTCGAATTTCATTTCGACCGTCGAATTCCGCGATACGAAGTCCGGAGAGACCAAACCCGGAACCGCAAAAATGAACCACCCGGCAAGTTTTCCCGGCACGGTTCTCGCGAATCTCACCGGCATCAACTACAAATTCTCGCAGGCCGAGTGGAACCCCCGCGATCTCAACGAGACGACCCTTCAGGTCCTCTACGATCCCGGCTGGTCGCTCAAGTGGATCGGCTCACTCGCCATCTGCATCGGTATCGCCATCATGTTCTATGGCAAGCCGAAGTCGCCGGAGCCGAAGAAAGCCTGAACGCTAAGACATCGCGGCGGCGATCTCGTCGGCGATGCGCCGGAAGGCGTCGCGCGGCGAGGCGTCGCCGGTAATCGGACGTCCGATCACGAGAAAATCCGCCCCGCATCGCACGGCTTCGCCGGGTGTCATGACGCGGCGCTGATCCCCGACCGCCGAGCCAGCCGGCCGGACGCCAGGCGTCACAATCACGAGCCCATGCCCGAATTCCTCCCGCAGCGGGGTGATTTCATGCGGACTGGCCACGACGCCCTGAAGCCCGCAATGCGAGCCCATCTCTGCCAAATGCAGGACCTGATCTTCCGCCGCCCGCGGCACGCCGACGATGTCGAGGGTGGCGTCGTCCATGCTGGTCAGAACCGTGACACCGAGCACGAGGGTCGAGCTCCCGGCGGAAGCCTTGACGGCATCGGCGACCATGGCCGGTCCCCCGGCGAGATGGATCGTCGTCATATCGACCCCGAGCGCCACCGCCGAGTGAACGGCCTCACGGGCGGTGTTCGGAATGTCGTGGAATTTCAGATCCAAAAAAACCCGGGCCCCGAGATCTTTCACCTCGCGAATGATCGAAGGCCCCACCGCGGTGAAAAGCTGAAGTCCGATTTTGAAGATACACCCCTCCCCGGCCAGGGGCTGGATCAACGCCCGCGCGGCAGCCGCATCCGGGGCATCGATGGCAACAATGATTTTTTCGTTGGATGGAACCGGCATTGGCGGATGATGTGCCGGCCATGACAATTCAGGCCCCGGCCAAAGTCAACCTCGTGCTCCGCATTCTCGGGAAGCGCCCGGATGGATTTCACGAGATCGAAACCCTGATGGTCCCGGTCACGCTCGCCGATACCATTCACGTGGAACGCGCCGCGTCCGGGATTTTTTTGACATGCTCGGATCCCGGCGTGCCCGCAGACGCCACCAACCTCGCCCACCGCGCCGCCGCCGCGCTCGCGGCCCATGTCGGTCGCGACCTTCCGGTTCGCCTCCACCTGGAAAAACGCACCCCATCGGGAGCCGGTCTCGGAGGCGGGAGCAGCGATGCAGCGGCTGTTTTGGTGGGACTCACCTCCTTCTTCGAACTCGGTCTGACGGCCGCAGAGTTGGAAAAAATCGCGGCGACGCTGGGATCGGACATTCCGTTCTTCATCAAAAATGTCCCCGCGTGGTGTCGGGGCCGGGGCGAGATTTTGGAGCCGGCGGCCGGTGTTCCTGCGCATCGTCTTTTGCTTGTGAAACCGCCGTTTCCCGTCCCCACAGCCTGGGCCTACCGGGAATGGGCCGCGTTGCAGCCACCCCCCGCCACCCCGGACGCCCTTGGCCTTGTCAACGACCTCGAGAAACCCGTTTTTTCGAAGTATCTCCTCCTGCCCGCCCTCAAGTCATGGCTCGCCGCCCAACCCGGGGTCGCCGCCAGTCTCATGTCCGGCTCGGGCTCGACCATTTTCGCCGTCCTGTCCCCCGAGGCCCCCACGGACCTCGTCGACCGCGTCCGGGCGGAGTTTGGTTCGGGTTTCTTTGTCTGCGAGACAGAAACCTCCCCGGTTCGCGGATAGCGTCTGAAAACCGCTAAAACAGCAGGACGTGCTCGGGGAACCTGGCCTGCATGGAGGAGAGGCCGTTAGGCTCGGTCGCTGAACGTGCCGTTGAACAGGAAGGGAGGATTGGGGGTGCCACTGACGACGGTGAGTTCGCCTTAACCCGAGTTCCGCAGTTTGAATTGCTTTGAAAAGTTTTTCCCCAGGGACGCCGCGG
>CAZEYT010000018.1:0-40902 GCA_964516295.1 uncultured Chthoniobacterales bacterium
CTCGGACTCGGCAATGTTCGACAACTGCCTCGAGCTCCTCACCCTCTCCGGTCGCTCGCTCCCGCATGCGGTGATGATGATGATCCCGGAACCGTGGGAACTCCACGAGACGATGCCGGAGGACAAGAAGGCGTTCTATGAATTCCACTCGTGTCTGATGGAACCATGGGATGGCCCGGCCTCAATCGCGTTCACCGACGGCAAGGTGATGGGCGCTGTTCTGGATCGCAACGGACTCCGCCCCTCGCGGTATTGGGTAACGAAAGACGGACGCGTGATCATGGCCTCCGAGGCCGGCGTTCTTTCCGTCGACCCGGCCAATGTTCTGGAAAAAGGCCGCCTGCAACCCGGGCGCATGTTTTTGGTGGATACCGAGCAGGGGCGGATTATTGCCGACGAGGAGATCAAAAACTCGATTGTCCGCGAGCATCCCTACCGCGAGTGGCTGGAGGCGAATCACGTGCTCCTCAAAGATTTGCCGGAACCACCGCACGAGCATCTGCCCGATCACGACACCATCCTGCACCGTCAACTGGCCTTCGGCTACACCTTCGAAGACCAGCGCGTGATTCTCGCGCCGATGGCTCGCGACGGCGTGCAACCGCTCGGCTCGATGGGCACCGATACGCCGCTCGCGGTCCTCTCCGACCGCCCGGTGCTTCTCTATAATTACTTCAAGCAACTCTTCGCACAGGTTACCAACCCGCCGATCGATCCGATCCGCGAAGAAATTGTCACGGCGACCGTCACCATGCTTGGGTCGGAGCGCAATCTCCTCGATCCCAAGCCGGAGAGCTGCCGGATGATCAAGCTGGATTGTCCGATCATCACAAACGGCGAGCTCGAGCAGATCCGCCACGTTGCGAATCCCGACTTCCGCCCGGAGACCCTTTCGATGCTCTTCCCCGCGAGCGAGGGGCCGGACGCCCTGGCCTCGGCCATGGAGTCGCTTTGCGCCGCGGCGGACGAAGCAATTCGAAACGGCAAAAACATTCTCATTCTGAGCGATCGCGGCGTGGACGCCAAAAACGCCGCCATTCCCGCCCTGCTGGCGGTTTCCGGTCTGCACCACCACCTCATCCGTGCTGGTACACGCACGTTGGTGAGCCTCGTTTTGGAATCCGGCGAGCCGCGCGAAGTCCATCACTTCGCACTGCTCATCGGCTACGGTGCCAGCGCCATCAATCCGTATCTCGCGTTCGAATCGCTCGACGACATGATCCGCCAGGGACTCCTCACAGGCGTTGATCACAAAAAGGCGGTCAAAAATTTCGTCAAGGCCGCGATCAAGGGCGTCGTCAAGACGATGGCCAAGATGGGCATTTCGACGGTTCAGAGCTACCGCGGAGCCCAGATTTTCGAGGCGGTCGGCCTTCACCACTCGGTGGTGGACAAGTATTTCACCTGGACTCCATCGCGAGTCGAAGGAGCCGATCTCCATGCCATCGGGGTCGAATTGCTCCGCCGTCACGAGCGCGCCTTCTCGAGCCAGCCGGGCGCGAGTCCGACGCTGGACGTCGGAGGTGAATACCAGTGGCGGCGCGAGGGCGAGGAACACCTCTTCAACCCGGAGACGATCCATTCGCTTCAAAAGGCCGTTCGCACCGGGGACTACGGCGTTTACAAGAAATACGCCGCCTTGGTGAACGACCAGGAGCGCAAGCACTTCACCCTCCGCGGCCTTCTCGAGTTCAAAAACGGAGACGCCATTCCCCTCGAGGAAGTCGAGCCGGTCGAGGCCATCATGAAGCGCTTTAAAACCGGCGCGATGAGCTACGGTTCGATCTCGCTCGAAGCGCACGAGGCCCTTGCCATCGCCATGAACCGCGTCGGCGGAAAATCGAACACAGGCGAAGGCGGCGAAGACCCGGAGCGTTTCACTTGGACGAACGAGCAGGGCGACTCCAAAAACTCGGCCATCAAGCAGGTGGCGTCGGGGCGTTTTGGCGTGACCTCGCATTATCTGAGCAACGCCCGCGAAATCCAAATCAAGATGGCTCAGGGAGCCAAACCGGGCGAAGGCGGCGAGCTGCCCGGAAAAAAAGTGTATCCCTGGGTGGCCAAGACCCGCGGCACGACACCCGGCGTCGGGTTGATTTCTCCCCCGCCCCACCACGACATTTATTCCATCGAGGATCTCGCCGAGCTTATCCACGACCTGAAAAACGCCAACCGGCGCGCGCGCATTTCCGTCAAACTCGTCTCCGAGGTCGGCGTCGGCACCATCGCCGCCGGTGTGGCCAAGGCCCATGCGGATGTCGTGTTGATCAGCGGATTCGACGGTGGCACCGGTGCCTCCCCGCTCTCCAGCATCAAGCACGCGGGCATGCCATGGGAACTCGGCCTTGCCGAAACCCACCAGACCCTCGTCCTCAACAACCTCCGGTCCCGCATCGCCGTGGAGACCGATGGACAGCTGAAAACCGGACGGGACGTAGCGATTGCGGCTCTTCTCGGTGCTGAGGAATTCGGATTCGCCACCGCTCCGCTCGTCACCCTCGGGTGTATCATGATGCGCGTCTGCCATCTCAACACCTGTCCGGTCGGCGTGGCGACGCAGAATCCCGAGCTCCGCAAAAACTTCACCGGCGATCCGGCGCATACCGTGCATTTCATGCGCTTCGTCGCCGAGGAAATGCGCGAGATCATGGCGAAACTCGGCTTCCGCACCGTGGAGGAAATGATCGGCCGCACGGACAAACTCGAAGCCCGCAAGGCAGTTGACCATTGGAAGGCGTCCGGCCTTGACTTGTCGCCCATGCTTTATCAACCGCCGGTCGGACCGGAAGTGGGCCGCTACCAGCAGGTCGTGCAGGATCACGGTCTCGAGAAATCGCTCGATGTCTCCGTATTGCTCGATCTCTGCAAACCGGCCATCGAGAACGGCGAACCCGTTCGCGCCACACTCCCGATCAAAAATGTCAACCGCGTCGTCGGCACCATCGTCGGCAACGAAGTCACCCGCCACCATGGCTCGGCCGGACTGCCGGATGAAACGATCCACCTGCACTTCCAAGGCAGTGCGGGACAGAGCTTTGGAGCCTTCATGCCACCGGGTATGACACTTGAGCTCGAAGGTGACTGCAATGACTACCTCGGGAAGGGTCTCAGCGGCGGGCGGATTATTGTTTATCCCCCGAAGGGCTCGACCTTCAAAGCCGAGGATAACATCATCACCGGCAACGTCGCCCTCTATGGAGCCACGTCCGGAGAGGTCTTCATCCGCGGCATGGCCGGGGAGCGCTTCGGCGTCCGCAATTCGGGCGTCCACACCGTGGTGGAAGCCATCGGTGACCACGGGTGCGAATACATGACCGGCGGTCGGGTTGTCGTGCTGGGAGCGACCGGTCGGAACTTCGCCGCGGACATGTCGGGCGGCGTCGCCTACATCCTCGACGAGGCGGGCGATTTTGCCACCCACCGCTGCAACGCGGCGATGGTCAACCTCGAAAAAGTCGAGGACCCCGCCGAAGCTCAGGAACTCCGCACCTTCATCGAACGCCACGCCGCCCTCACCGGCAGCGAGCGCGCGGCCGCCGTCGTGGCGAACTGGGGGGCAACCCTGCCGAAGTTCGTCAAGGTCATGCCGAAAGATTACAAACGCGTGCTCCAGGCCATCGCCCGCGCGCACGCGGACGGTCTCAGTGGAGAAGAGGCCATCAACGCAGCTTTTGAAGCCAACTCCCGCGACGAATCCCGCGTCGGCGGCAACTGATTCTTTTCATAGCATGGGCAAACCAACTGGATTTATCGAATATCTCCGCGAAATCCCGGCCGACGTGCCGCCGCGGAACCGCGTCGCCAACTGGGACGAGTTCCACCTCCACATGCCGGAGGATAACCTCCGCACCCAGGGCGCGCGCTGCATGGACTGCGGCATTCCTTTCTGCCACACCGGAAAACTGATCAGCGGCATGGCCTCAGGCTGCCCGATCAACAACCTCATCCCGGAATGGAATGACCTCGTCTATCGCGGCCTCTGGCGCGAAGCCCTCGACCGCCTCCACAAGACGAACAACTTCCCGGAATTCACCGGCCGCGTTTGCCCTGCTCCCTGCGAAGGATCCTGCGTGCTCGGAATCATCGAGCCTCCGGTCACCATCAAAAACATTGAATACGCCATCGCCGAAAAAGGCTGGGAAGAGGGCTGGATCGTGCCGAATCCTCCGTCCTCGCGCACCGGCAAGACTGTGGCCGTTGTCGGCTCGGGCCCGGCCGGACTTTCCTGCGCGGATCAGCTCAACAAAGCCGGCCACACGGTGACGGTCTTCGAGCGGGCTGATCGCGTCGGCGGACTCCTCCTCTACGGCATTCCGAACATGAAGCTCGACAAAAGCGCCGTCGTGGAGCGCCGAGTGAAGCTTCTCGAAGCCGAGGGCATCACGTTCAAAACCGGCGTCGCCATCGGAAAAGACCTCTCGGCAGATCAACTCGTCGCCGACTTTGATGCCGTCGTCCTCTGCACCGGCGCGACCAAACCGCGCGATCTCCCGATCCCCGGTCGCGAGCTCTCCGGCGTGCATTTTGCCATGGAGTTTCTCACCGAAAATACCCGCTTTCTCCTCAACCATGGCTCGCCGAACGGCGTTCAACCGCCCATCACGGCCAAGGGAAAAAACGTCGTCGTCATCGGCGGCGGCGATACCGGCACGGATTGCGTCGGCACCTCGCTCCGCCATGGATGCCTGTCCGTGACCCAGTTGGAAATCCTCCCGAAACCTCCCATGGAGCGCTCGAACGACAATCCCTGGCCCGAATGGCCGAAGGTCTATAAAATGGACTACGGCCAGGAAGAAGCCGCCGCCCTCCAAGGGGGAGACCCCCGCCAATACGAAGTCACCGCCAAACGCTTCATCGCGGGCGACGACGGCAAAGTCTCGGGCGTCGAGATCACCAACATCCAGTGGGAACAGGACCCCCAAGGTCGCTTTGTCCCGCGCGAAGTCCAAGGCACCACCCGCGTCATCGCCGCCGACCTCGTCCTTCTCGCCATGGGTTTCCTCGGCCCCGAGGACCAACTCCTCGAAGCCCTCGGCCTCGAACGCGACCCCCGCAGCAACATCAAGGCCGAACACGAGAAATACACCACGAACATCCCCAACGTCTTTGCCGCGGGGGATTGCCGTCGCGGACAGTCGCTCGTCGTTTGGGCCATCAATGAAGGCCGCGGTGCCGCTCGCGAAGTCGACCGCCATCTCATGGGCGCCACACAACTCCCCTGAGTCGACTCCCCACCTCCTCGCTCTGACGGATTTTTCGCAAAAGGGATTGACGACGGCTCCGGATTTTATATGACTGATTTCGTTCATTAAACGAACTGCTGCGAATCTGATGTCTGCCTCTCCCTCCCCCAGTCGATCCGTCGTCGAGATGCTTGTCCGCGAGACGCTGTACCGTCAGATTGGGCAGCCCGCACCAGCGCAGGCGGCACCGGTCCTCATGGTCAACAGTTCCGCCCGCCACATGCACATCTCCCCGGAGAATGTCGAGGTCCTCTTTGGGAAAGGCGCGGAACTCACGGTTCACAAGTGGCTCTACCAGGAGGGCCAGTTCGCCTCGCAGCAGACGGTCACACTCGTCGGGCCCCGGAAGCGGATCATCCCGAATCTTCGCATTCTCGGCCCGTGTCGAAATCTCACGCAAATCGAGCTGGCCTTCACCGACGCCATCCAGCTCGGCATTGATATTCCCGTGCGCATGTCGGGCGACATCGAGGGCACTCCGGGAGCCTATGTGATGGGTCCGAAAGGCATGCTCGAGATGAAAAACGGCGTCATTCGCGCTGCGCGCCACGTCCACATGTCACCCGACGACGCCCGATTCTACGGCGTGAAGCACCTCGACAAAATCACCCTCTGCGTCTCCGCGAAAGGCTGCACCACCCGCTTCGACGATCTCATCGTACGCGTGGACCCGACCTTCAAACTCGAGGTCCACATCGACACCGACGAGGCCAATGCCTGTCACCTCGATCAAGCGGACAAAGTCGAACTTTTCAAAACCCAACCCTAATCCCAAAAACCCATACAAATGAGCGAAGCAATCGGACTACTCGAAACGCGCGGCTATGTCGGCCTGGTGGAAGCCAGTGACGCCATGATCAAGGCCGCAAATGTGAAACTGATCAAATCCGTCCAAATCGGCGGAGCCTTGGTCACGACCATCGTCCAAGGCGATGTCGGCAGCGTCAAGGCCGCCGTCGAAGCCGGACGGGAGGCCGCCAACCGCGTCGGCAATCTCGTGGCCTCCCACGTCATCGCCCGCCCGGCCCCGGAACTCCTGAAGTTCTTCACCGCCTGATTTTTCCACACCTTACCACCACCTAAGTTTATGGCAAACCAAGCACTGGGAATGATTGAAACCAAGGGCCTCACGGCGCAGTTCGAAGCGACCGATGCGATGCTCAAAGCCGCCAATGTGGACCTCATCGGCTGGGAAAAAGTCGGCTCCGGCCACGTCACCGTTTTCATCGGCGGATCGGTCGCTGCGGTCAAAGCCGCCGTTGAAGCCGGTGCCACAGCCGCGAGCACGATTGGCGAAGTCGTCGCTGTTCATGTGATTCCGCGTCCGCACGAAGACCTCTTCAAACTCGGCAAGTTCCTCGCGGTCAGGCCCGCCTCGAAGTAAGTCCGACGGCCGTTGCCTCGCATGTCCGCCAACAAAATCCTCGTCGCCAATATCGGCAGCACGTCGCTCAAGTTCCGCTTGTTCGAAATGCCGTCGGAGCGCGTCCTCGCCAAGGGAGGCGTGGAGCGCATTGGCGGGGCGGAGTCGCCGTTCACGATCACGATCGGCGACGGACCGGCGACATCGGGCACGAAGCCATTCGCCGACCACGCGGCGGCCATTCAGTTTCTTGAGAAGGAACTCGACGGCTTTCGTGACCTAGCCGCCGTGGGTTTCAAGCCCGTCATGGCCCGGGGCATCTCGGGCACGCAGCTCATGGATGAGCGCGTGCTGAAGGCCATGGAGGAATTCAACACCCTTCTCCCGGCCCACAACCCGCCTTACATCGCCGGCGTCCGGCTCTTCAACCAACTCTACCCCTCGCTGCCGTGCATCGGAACGTTTGAGACCGCATTCTATGATCACGTGCCGGTGGAGACCTACCGCTATCCGGTCCCGGTCGCTTGGGAGAAGAAATACGGCATTCGCCGCTATGGCTTTCACGGTGCCAGCCACCGCTACGTCACCGGTCGCTGTGCGGAACTCCGCGGCACCGACCAGCTCCGCATCATCTCCTGCCACCTCGGCGGCAGCTCCTCGATTGCCGCCGTTCGCAACGGCGTCGCCATCAATTCCAGCTGGGGCATGACCGCCCAAAGCGGTCTGCCGCAAAACAACCGGGCGGGTGATTTCGATTGCTTTGCCCTCATCTATCTTGCCCGCGACCTCGGTCTCGGCCTCGACGCGGTCGAAAAAGAACTCTCGGCCAATTCCGGCCTCAAAGGAATGTCCGGCCTTGCCTCGGGTGACCTGCGCGACCTGCTCGCCGCGCGCGATCGGGGTGAGGAAAACTCGCGCATCGCCCTCGACGTTTTCGTCGCCCAGATCCGTCGCTTCGTCGGCCAGTTCCTTGTCGAAATGAACGGGGCCGACGTCCTCCTCTTCACCGCGGGCATCGGCGAGAACAACGCCGCTGTCCGCGAGGCGGTCTGTGCCAATCTCGACTTCTGCGGACTTCGCCTCGATCCGGCCGCCAATGCGGCGACCCGCGCCTCCGAAGCGGTGGTTTCTTCACCGGATTCCCAGATCGAGGTCCGGGTCATCCCGACCAACGAAGAAATCATCATCGCCCGCAACGCGTGGACCAAACTCGCTTCGGCCGCCTGACCCTTTTCTCCAACAAACCATCCAACCCAAAAAAAACACTATGTCACAACTCGCACTTGGAATGATTGAAACCCGCGGCCTCATCGCGCTCGTCGAGGCGACGGATGCCATGCTCAAATCCGCGAACGTCGAACTCATCGGTCCGATGACCCAGGTCGGCAACGCCATGGTCACCGCCTGCGTCGCCGGTGATGTCGCCGCAGTCAAGGCCGCCACTGAAGCCGGGCGCATCGCCGCCCAGTCGCTCGGCGAAGTCGTCAGCGTCAGCGTCATCGCCCGCCCACACGCCGAACTCGGCACCGTTCTCCCGAAAGCCAAGTAATCCCGCGGCACCCGTCGGAACCGTCTCCAAGGCGGCTCCGCGTGTCCCGATCTCCCCTTTCCACGCCATGATCCTTGCCCGCGTTGAAGGCAGCGTTGTTGCCACCAAAAAGAACCCGAAGATGACCGGGAGTAAATTTCTGGTCGTCCGCCCACAGGTTTTGGATTCCCCAAAGGCAAAGACTTTTCGCGATGGGACCAGCACGCTCGTCGCCGTGGACTCGCTTGGTGCCGGCGAAGGCGAGTTCGTCCTGATTGTCCAAGGCAGTTCCGCAAGGCTCGCGGCGGATGACAAGGACTCGCCGGTTGATGCGATCGTCGTCGGCATCGTGGATACTGTCGATCTCGGAAAAACGATTCTCTACAAAGCCTCCTAAGCTTCCTCTCTCATGGCTAATATCGATGAAAAACTGGTCGCCAAGGTCGTTGTCGAAGTCCTCGCCCGGCTGAAAACCCAGACGACGGCCTCCTCTTCCGGCCAGACCGGATTCGGCGTTTACGACGATATGAACGCCGCGGCGGACGCCGCACAGCGTTCGTTCGAGCAGCTCCGCGCCGCCGGGGTCTCGGCGCGGAAAAAAGCGATCTCGGTCATTCGCAAACTCTGCGTCCAAAAAGCCCGCGAATGGGGGGAGATCGAATTCGCCGAGACCAAGATCGGCCGTCTCGACCACAAGATCGAAAAACTCAAGATTTGCGGCGATCTCGTCCCGGGGGTTGAAATGCTGGAGCGCATGGCCTTCAGCGGGGACTTTGGTCTGACCATCATCGACTTTGCGCCCTGGGGCGTCATCGGAGCGGTCACACCCTCCACACACAGTGTCCCGACCCTCACCGGCAATGCGATCAACATCATCGCCGCCGGAAATGCCGTCGTTTACAACACCCATCCGTCGGCCTCCCAATGTGCCGCGCTCGCCATTCGCGAGTATAATCAGGCCATCTTCGCCGAGACCGGCATTCCCGATCTCCTCACGACCGTCAAAACGCCGACGCTGGAGACATTTGATGCCATGTGCAAACACCCGGCGGTCAAACTTCTCTGCGTCACCGGCGGACCGGCGGTCGTCGCCGCGGCGATGAAGACCGGCAAGCGCGCCATCTGCGCGGGACCGGGAAATCCTCCGGTGGTCGTGGACGAAACGGCCGATCTCGACCGCGCAGCGAAATCAATCATCCAAGGAGCCGCCTACGACAACAACCTTCTCTGCATCGGCGAAAAAGAGGTCTTTGTCGTCGCGTCGGTGGCCGACAAGTTGATCGAAGCCCTGCGCGGGGCGGGCGCCGTTCAACTCACTGCCCCGCAGATCGAGGCCCTCGCGGAAAAAGCCTTCCTTTTTCCCAAAGGAAAAGGAGCCGGCTGCCCCCACCCCGCGGTCAATCGCGACCTCGTCGGCCGCGACGCCGCCGTTCTCGCCAAGGCCATCGGCCTTGATGTCCCGCCCGCGACCCAACTTCTTTTCGGCGAGACCGCCGCGGATCACATCTTTGTCGACGAAGAACAAATGATGCCGTTCATCCCCATCGTCCGCGTCCCGGATGTCGACACCGCCATCGCCGAAGCCATCAAGGCCGAGCACAGCTACAAACACACCGGCATCATGCACTCGCAGAACATCCGCAACCTCACGAAGATGGCGCAGGAAATCGACACGACCCTCTTCATCAAGAACGGCCCGTGCATGACCGGCCTCGGACTCGGCGGCGAGGGCTTCCTGAGCTTCAGCATCGCCACGCCCACCGGCGAAGGCGTTACGACGCCCATGACGTTCACCCGCTCGCGCCGCTGCGTGATGGTTGACAATCTTAACCTTTTCTAAGGCCCGTCCATGCGACTTGCCACCATCCGCGGCTACGCCACCAGCACGATCAAACACGACAGCCTCGAAGGCTGGCGCTTGCTTGTCGCGGAACCGGATGGTGACGACCTCGCCCCGCAAATCGTCCTCGACAACCTCGGTGCAGCCATCGGACAGCGTGTCATGATTTCCAGCGACGGAAGCGAAGCTCGCAAAATGGTCGGCTGTGACCTGAGTCCGGCTCGATGGAACGTGCTGGGTGTCATCGACCCCGAAAGGAGCCTCGCCCTGTGAGAATGGGAACCGTCATCGGCCGGGTCACCCTCTCCGTGCGAAACAAGCGCTTCGTGGGCGAACGCCTTCTTCTCACCCTCCCTTGGACCGCCAAGACCTTCCGAGACGGCGAGGGATTTGCACCCGCCATCGTTGTCTATGATGAACTGGGCGCAAATCTTGGCCAGCACATCGCAATCAGCGAAGGCCGCGAGGCCGCCTGTCCGTTTCCGAACCCCACACCGGTTGACGCCTACTGCGCCGCGCTGGTGGATGAACACTATTACAAATCCTAAGCTATGAAATTGTTCGCACAAAAAGACGCCGAAGCGTTTGTCCAGACCGGAGCCCGCGAGTTCCGGTACAACCGAGAGATCCGTCTCACTCCCGGAGCCAAGGACGTTTTCAGCGAAGCGGGCATCAAGGTCGTCTTCGATGCCGCGGAGACCCCGACACCGGTGGCTCCGACGTCCGCCCCGGCACCTGCGGGAAGCGATGACCAGCTTTTCCGTTCTCCGGAAGCCGAATGTCTCAAAAAAGAAATCTGTGAGATCGGCCGCCGGATCTGGATGCGGGAATACTGCGACGGCAATGGGGGAAACATTTCCGCCCGGCTTTCCGCCGACCGCTTTCTCATCACGCCCACCGGTGTCAGCAAGGGCTTCATGACACCCGAAATGATCTGCATGGTTGATCTGGCCGGAAAGCAGATCGCCGGCAAATGGAAGCGTTCCAGTGAGTTCACGACCCACGCAGCCATTTATTCCACCACGCCGGAAGCCGCCTCGGTTTGCCATGCCCACCCGGTCCATGCCGGTGCCTTTGCCATCAAGGAGCTTCAGCCGCCACCGCGTCTGATTCCCGAGCTCGAGGTCTTCGTCGGCCAGGTCGCTGTCGCGGGTTATCAGACGCCGGGTTCGCCGGAGATGGCGGAGAGCATCAAGCCCCTCGCGCCGAAACATCAGTCGATCATCATGGGCTGCCACGGTGTGATTTGCTGGGGCAAGTCCGTCGAGGATGCCTATTTCAAAATGGAAATCACCGATGCGTATTGCCGCACGGTCATCCTCGCCCAGGCCCTCCCGGGCGCTGCGTCGATTCCCTGCGAGAAGATGGACGACCTGCTCGCCATCAAGAAGAGCATGGGACTCCCGGACAATCGCTACGAACTGAAAAACGCCGAGCTCTGCGAGGTCGATCCCTGGGAACAAATGTGCGGCCAGCGCGGCTGTTCGACTCCGGTCACCCCTTTCAGCCCGATGACCCATTCCGCTCCAACCAGCCCGGCGGACATGGAAGCACTCGTTCAGAAGCTAACGGACGAGATCATCGCGAACCTCTACAAATAACGGAATCTATCTTATGAAAGTAGCCATCATCGGCGGCGGCGGACGTGTCGGATCCTGCGCGGCGTTTGCTTTGCAATGCTCGGGAATTGTTCGTGAAGTTATCCTGCTCGACGCCAATCAGGCCACGGCCGAAGGCGAGGCGCTCGACCTCCTCCATGGGGCCGCCTATTGCGCGGACCAGAAGATTTCTGCCGGAACGTATGCGGATTGCGCCGATGCGGACATCCTCTGCATCACCGCCGGTCTCCGCCGCAAACCGGATGAGTCCCGCCTCGATCTCATCAACCGCAACGTCACGCTTTTTCTCGGAGTCCTCGACCAGCTCAAATCCGCGGGCCTGAAAAAAGACGCCATCGTTTTCGTTGTTTCGAATCCGGTCGATATCCTCACCCAGCTCGCCGTCGAAAGAACCGGCCTCCCCCAAACGCAGGTCCTTGGCTTGGGAACTGTCCTCGACACGTCGCGCTTCTGTTCCCTGATCTCGAATGCGCTCGCACTCCCGCCCACGCAGGTGCGCGCGATGATCCTCGGAGAACACGGCGACACGATGGTGCCGATCTGGTCCTCGGCGACGGTGGACGGCTTCCCGCTCGGGAAGTTCCCGGGCGTCACCCCGGCCTTCCAGACGCAAATCTTTGAGCGCACACAGAAGAGCGGCGCGGAAGTCATCTCCCGCAAGGGCGGGGCGGGCTATGCGGTGGGCGTGGCCATCCGCGAAGTCATCGACAGCATCGCGCTCGACCGCCGTCGGATCCTTCCGGTCTCCAGCTTGGTGAGCGGAATCTACGGGATCCGCGACGTGTGCATCAGCGTTCCGACGGTCGTCGGCCGCGGGGGTGTGCTCGGTCACGTTGAAGTGGAACTCTGGCCGAAGGAGCTGCAGGGCCTCCAATCCTCGGCCAAGGCCCTCAAGGACACCCGCACGAAAATCAAGTAGTCCTACCTCGCGCGTTCGAACACCTCCGGCTCGAACGAAATCCGAACCAGTTCGCGGCCTTCCTGCACCGAGCCAAGGTCGCCGGCAGCCACCATTTGCACAAGGACGTTGCCGATCGACGTGGCCTCCACCGGTCCGGCCGCCACGGTCAATCCGCAGGCATCGGCCGTCATTTGATTGAGCAGGCGATTCTGCGATCCCCCACCCACCACATGGAGAACTTCCGGCGCGGAGCCGGTCAGCGAAAGAAGGCGCTCGATCACGATCTGATACTTCCGCGCGAGACTTTGCAGGATGGCTTTCGTGAATTCCCCGGGTGTTTCCGGAATCCGCCCGCCGTTCTTTGAAACCGCTTGGCGAATCGCCTCGGGCATGTCGGCGGGACGCTCGAAGTCGGGGGCGTCCGGATCGATCCATGCGTCGATTTCCACCGCCCGGGCCGCCTCGACAAGCTCGCCATATCCCAACGCCAGGCCGTCGCGTTTCCAACGTTTCTGGCACTCCTGGAGAAGCCACATGCCGGTGATGTTTTTGAGCAGACGGGTGGTCCCGCCGACGCCGTGTTCATTCGAAAATCCCGCCTCCATCGCGTCCTCCGAAACAAACGGCCGCAGAAGCTCGGTGCCCACAAGCGACCACGTCCCGGAGCTCAAAAACAATGGCTGCTTTTCAACGGAAGGAAGCGCGACGACGGCGGAGGCCGTATCATGCGCGGCCACGGCCACGACGCGGAGATCGCCGCAGGCGATGACGCTCTGAAGCTCGGGCAAAAGTCCACCGATCGTTGTCCCAGGTTCAACCACTGGATGGAGAAGATGCTGGGGAACGCCACAGGCACCGGCCAAGTCAAGATCCCACTCCGGAGACCCGGCGCGAAGCATTTCCGATGTGCTTGCAATGGTCCGCTCGTTGACCTGAACGCCCGTCAGCCAAAAGGCGATCAGGTCCGGGATAAACAGCACGCGCGACGCGTTCTTCAGGAGATCCGGGTAGGTCGTCGCTTCCGTCGAGAGTTGATAGAGCGTATTGTAAAACGCCGGTTTGATTCCCGTCCGGGCAAAGCGCTCGGCCTGCGGCAGGCGCGTTTCGACGCGTTCCATGGCTCCATCGGTGCGCGGGTCACGATACATCCATGGCAGACCAAGCAACCGCCCGTTTCGATCGACCAAGCCGTAATCGACTCCCCACGAATCGACGCCCAGCGAGACGATTCCGCTCCCGTACCGGCGGGATGCCTCCCCCAGTCCGGTCAGGATTTCGGAAAAAATCTGCTCAATGTTCCAATGCCAGCCGGTGGGAAGTCTGATCCCCGCACTGGCGAATCGGTGAACCTCCTCCAGGGCAAGGCGGGCTCCATCATAAGTGACAGCCAGAACGCGGCCGCTGCCGGCGCCAAGATCAACGGCGAGATAGGTTTTTTTGCTCATCGGTTGGGAGAAAAGCGAGACAGGCGAAATCATGCAGGAACCGGCATTCAGGACAACAAGAAACCGGCCGCCATGTCCGATTTCTCGACATTTTCCGCGCCTTCATCCATGGGCTTTGTCGTCGCGTTGTGATGGGCTCCGAACATGTCCACGACCAATCCCCCCACCCGCTCCGTGTCCGTCAGGTTCACCTCGACTTTCACACCAGCGGGCACGTTCTCAACGTCGGCGCGAAGTTTGACAAAGCACAGTTCCAGTAAGCGTTCGAGATCGCTCACATCGATTCGATCACGATCTTCTCAAAGTGCCATCATGGCTGGAGCTATCACCCGACGCGTGTGGGAAAAATCCACCCGCACCTGAACCGTGACCTGCTCGGCAAACAAATCGAAGCCTGTCCTGAAATCGGTATTCAGTGTCCGATCTACTTCTCCAATTCGCATTTCGAGCTGGCGAGTCTTCCCACCGGCGGTTGGGGCTACGATCACTTCCCGTTCTCCGCACGCTATGCGATCACCCAGCCGCGCGACTTTTTGGGCATGACGGGAGAATTTCACAGCACGTGGGGAGAATTTGGCGGGTTCAAACGTCCCGCCGCTCTTCGCTACGAGTGCGCCGCAATGATTGCCCAAGGTGCCAAGTGCTCCATCGGCGATCAGCTCCATCCCAGCGGTGAAATGAATCCCGATACGTATGCCTTGATCGGAGAGGCCTATCGCGAAGTCGAATCGTGCGAACCTTGGGCACGCGAGGTCACCCACGCGGCGCGGATCGCCATCATCAGTTCGGATCACCCGCAAGATCAGGCTCGCGGCCACGGAGCCAGCAATCCCGCAGACGAAGGCGTCGCCCGCATGCTCTTGGAACTCTACCTCCCGTTCGTCGTGCTCGATGAAGCGGCCGATGGGGTGGATTTCGACGTCGTGATTCTCGCCGACGGCTTCGTCCTAACAGCGGAGTCACTCGCCAAAGCCCGGGCCTTCCTGAAAAATGGCGGTCGCATCCTCGGCGCAGGTTCCGCTTTTCTCACCCCGGACAAATCGGCTTTTGCCCTCGATCCCGAAGCCCGCCTGCTCGGACGCTCCCCCTTCAACCCCGATTATTTGCTGGCAACCAACGAAACGCCGGACGTCCCGGTGCGTTCCCCGATCCTCATTGAAGACGGAGCGTGGGAAATCGAACCCACCACGGCCACAGTCTTCCAGAACGCCGCGTGCCATATTTCAACCGGACGTGGGAGCACTTTTGTTCGCACCAACACACGCCCGATGCACCCGAACCGGCCACCCCCGCCGCGGTCTTCGGGAATGGTATGGTTTACTTTGCCCATGACCTCTTCACGCAATATCGCAAGCGCGGTCAGCCCCTTTACCGCGACTTCTTCCGCGACGCACTCCACAAACTGATGCCCGACGGCCTGCCGGTGGAATCGAATCTGCCGACCGTCGCCCGCTTCAACCTTCTCGATCAACCCGGCCACCACCGTTGGATCGCGCACCTCCTCTACGCCCCGATTTCTCTCCGGGCCCAGATGGTTCTCTGGGGCCAAAAGCAACCAACCGAGATCATCGAAGAACTCCTGCCGCTCCACCGCAGCCGAATCACCCTGCGCCTGCCCACCCCAGTGAAAAGCGTGGCGCTTGCGCCCTCCGGCGAAGTGTTGCCCTTCTGCCAAGACGGAAATGTGGTGACGTTCGAGGTCGCAGAATTCACCGGACACCAAATGGTCGTTCTAAACCGGGCGGATTGAAAGCAGTCCCGTCCTGTCCAAGTTGCTGCTCGGAGTTCGAACACGATCTCCGCTCTGCGATCAGCAGAAGTGCGGACGCGGACAATCGGTGGGAATGCCTCTCATCCGCGATTCAAGCTTGATTGGATTTTGGTACGATCCAAGCCGACTCCAATTAGGACCGCGCAGGGCGAGACCGCTGGTTTCGCATTCAGTTCGAAGATCTGAATCCTTCGGGAAAAATCCGGCAGCATTTGAAACTGGAACCATGCCTCCGGTTCCTCGGTGAGGCGGACAATCCCCTTGGCCCGGAGCACGTCGGGCCCCAGTCCTTCCAGCCATTCCGCCAGAACTTCGCCGTCGATGGGATCGGGCAGCGCGATATCCAATCCCACGAACGCGTGCGCGAGCTCATGCTGGTCGGTCGCATGATGATGGTGCGCTGATTCACTCCGTTGCAAAGCGGATCCGTGTTTCGTTTTCCGGACGATGGCCACCAACTCGTCGGCAAACGCGGCACTTTGGATCTCGATCGCCTTGGCGTTGATCCGTCGAAGATCCGCGCAAACGTCTTTAATCCGTTTTTTCGTCTCCGAGTCTTCCCGGGTGAAGAGCAAATGGCTCGCCGTCTCGACTTGAAGCCGCTCGAGGTCGTTGTGACCCTTGCGGTTCTGCCAGCGGCGAAGATCGATCACCGTTACCTGCATCATCGGATCGAACTTTTCGCGCAGCGGGGGATTGACCAGCAGATGCTCGATCAAAGAAGCCGGGGCGCTTGTGCCGTTCGCTTCGACAAGGACGACTCCGTGATCGGAAACCAGGATATCCAAGAGGGCTTCCATCAACTCATGGATCGAGTCGCAGCAGATACAGCTCCCGGTGATTGGTAGCACTTCGCGTCCTTCTTGGGCGAGCGACGACGCGTCGATCTTCGCATTGGCGTAGTCGTTGATAATGACCGAGGGGACGAGTCCCCGCGACTCCAGCAGCGGAAGGATGTCCCGGAGAAATGTTGTTTTTCCCGCTCCGAGAAATCCCGCAACAAGCACAAGCGGCAGGCGCTTCGTCATAGCTGGGTCGGATTCGGAGCGTCCCCATAAACTTCTTTGGGATCAAAGGTCTTGCCATTTTCACAGATCTCCAGAGGCCGGCCGGCGCGATCCCCAAAGGGAACAGTTCGATAAAAACAACTCCGATAGCCGACATGGCAACTGGCCCCGGATCCAAGAACCTCGACGCGCAGCCAAATGCAATCTTGGTCGTCATCAACACGGATCTCACGAGCCCGCTGGACAAGCCCGCTCGTTGCCCCTTTCCGCCAGAGGCAGGCCCGGCTTCTGCTCCAATAATGGGCCTCTCCCGTTTGGATGGTGAGTCGGAGCGCTTCCGAGTTTATGTAAGCATGCATGAGCAACTCGCCCGTCGCAAAATCGGTTGTGACGACAGGGATCATCCCGGTGCGGTCAAACTTCGGTGCCAACTCGAGCCCTTCCTCGACCTGCTCGATGGTTTTTCTTTCGTGAAAAATATGGTTCATAGCAAAGCTTTTCGTATCTCTTCGATTATGTCGCACCACCCGCTCCCCGGCCCTCGGCGAAACAAGCGGGCGGAGGGATACCATGCGGTCTCGGTGCCAGAGAGGCCCCAACGCCAATCGGGGTTTACCCCGAGCATGATCCACGTCTCGATGCCATAGGACGCGGCAAGGTGGCCCAGTGCCGTATCGACCGAGATGACCAGGTCGACATCATCAAGAGCCGAAACGGTGTCCGAAAACGTGCGGAATGTCTGTCCACGCAGACAAACGTCATCGCGGAGATGTTCCTCCCGACCAAGACGCCGTTGGAAACATTCCCATTTGGCGGGAACATCCCAGAGAAGGGCAAAATCCCGCATCGGTACTGTCCGCGCGGCATCATTGGGGTGAGAGGGATTTCCAGAACACGCAAAGGCTATTCTTTTCGGTCGTCCAACGTCCGACTTCCCGGTGAACATCGACCGGGGCGGAATCGGCGACAAAGGAGCCAGCCGGGCGGGCAAACTCAGCAGCGGCACATGGAAGGTCGTCCGAGGGACTTCTGTTTGCGAACTGACGATCTCAATTTCCGGAAACCACGCCCGCAGCAAGGAACAGAGTTCCGGCGGACAACGGAAGACCACCCGTTCGGCCGCCCGGGCCAGAACCGGAAGATAGCGCGCGAACTGAATCGTGTCGCCGAATCCCTGCTCATTCCATACAAGAATCGATTGCCGGTCCAGGGATTGTCCTTCCCAAAACCGGGAGCCGTTCCGGGGAAAGAGATCCTCTGGAAGAAATGCAAGTCGCGCTTCAAAGAGCGGCCACGCTTCTTCATACCGACCGAAGAGCAAAAGGTTCTGCGCGTGATTGAAGGCTAGCCCCGGAGAGTCCGGCTCCGATTCCAAGGCCGCGCTGGAGAGCCTTAACGCAACGGCATGTTCTCCAACCGCCGCGTGAAGACAGGACGACTGGTTCAGATAATCAGCGTCGCCGGGCACCCGGAGCAAGGCCCGGTCAATCTCCCTCCGTGCTTCATCGAACGCTCCTTCGGACTCGTAAAGCAGCGAGAGATAATAGGCGGCGTCCGGGTTCCTCTCCGGGTCAGCTTCGAGGAAATGAGACTTCGCGGCTGCGACATGTCCAAGACTTCGCTCGCAAAGTCCGGCGACAAAACGGACTTCGGGTGAACGAGGCGCGCGCTCCACGGCCAGAATCATGAGTCCGGCTCTCAACCACGGCTTGTCAATGGAAAGAGCCAATCGCGCCAGCTGACAACGCTCATCGACAGGAATCGTCGCATCTTCCGCGAGGGCAATCAGGTGGGACTCCACTTCCAAAAGACGGCCTTGGTTAACCAAGCTTGCCATGTCCCGGACAACGTCAACGCTTTGAGTTCGGGGCGAAAGTGAACTTCTCATCAGCACTTGTTTTGCCCCTGTTCGAGATCGTTTCGGAGAGCGGTGAGGCACGCCTTCCAGAACCCGGCCGGCATGGCCTCGTAGCGGACGACATCCGGGCGAATCTGGGTGGTGTAAAGGACATTGCTCGGCTCACCGGCGAGTTCGTCGAACATCGACTTCCGAACATACGCCCGAATCTCATCCGGGCACTGAAGCGCAGCGTCGGGGCTCATGCCATCCGCCTCACAAATCAAAGCATCCATGACGGCCCGCAGATCATCCGGACCAAGCACAACGCCAAGTCGGGTGGCACTTTCAAAGTGCGATACCAACAACGTGCGGAGCCGCTTGGTCACCCGGCGGATCTCGACCGGACGGTTTTCGATCTCGAGCGGCGGAAGCGGAGTCTCCGGGAGAAGATCTTCCACGACTTGCGTGCGTCCGCGAACTTTCATGACGTCCTCCCCGGCTCTCCGGCAATCGCCCGGAGTTGTGCGGAAATTTCCTCCCAGCGGTCCAGTAAAGCATCCGCATTTTCGTCCGATGGATGGGCCGTCAAAAGCGCTTCAACTTCCCGAAGTTGCCTGCGGAGCGCGCGGTGGTCGATGCGAAAGGAAGACGGTGTTTTGCCGGCGTGCCGGGTTCCGCGATGGAGTTTGGCGAGAAACGTCTCAATCTCACGATCAAAGACCCGGTAGCACTCCGAACAGCCGAACCGAAAGGTCCGCCGGAAATCGGCCTCCGTGAATCCGCAGCACGTGCAGGTCTTGATGCGATGGACGTTTTCAGTCATGGCAACCGGGGCAGCAATGCGACGAGGAATCGCCTGCCGGTGGACGGGTCGGACCCGAGCGTACTTTGAGGAAACCGAGTCCGCCGGTGATAACCCGCCGCACGGGCCGTCCGTCCTCCGGGTGGGTTCGCAGGGGCGAATCGTGAATGCTTTGACGGACTTCAAAGATGTCGCCCTCGCTTCCGATGACTTCATAGACATAGACCGGCATGAATCAATTTCCCTCCTGTGCTGCCCGTTGAAACCAAGCGATCACCTGCCTTCGATAGGCGTCCCCATAGCAGCGGACAAACTCCGCGGTCGTGGGATTGGTCGGATTCTGCAACGCCGCCAGGCGCTCTTCGGCGTAGGAGGCGGTGAGGGCGATGCCACAGCGTCGGGTGAGCGCATCGCGCCACTCGGAGTAAGTGTGAAAATAGAAGTCGTTGGTCATTCGAAAATCCTCAGCGTTTTGGTTTTTGGGATCGAGGCTCGCAAGGGGCTCGTCGAGAAGGAGCATTTCTGGTTTTCCGAGCAAAGCCTGGGCGAGGGCGATTCGTTGTTTTTCTCCGCCCGAGAGAACTCCGAATGGACGCCGCGCATAGCTGGACGCCCCCTACGAGTTTAAGCGCGCGATCCACCTCCCGATGTCCGGCACGTCCACAAATCGGAAGACCGGGGCGTGTTCCATGGAGTGCGGCACAAACCATCTCCCGCGCAGAGAGGCCGATGCCTTCCGGCATCCGTCCGGCCTGCGGCATATAGCCGATCTTGTGCCGGGCGCTGGCTGGTGGCGAGCCGAGGACTTCGGTGCGACCGGAGGCAAGCGGACAGAGGCCGAGGATGGCACGAAGGAAGGTGGACTTCCCCGCCCCGTTGGGTCCGAACACCCCGAGAAACTCACCGCGCGCCACCGTGGCATTCAGTCTACAGAAAATGTCCCGGCCGCCGAGATGCACGGTGGCATCCACCAC
Source organism: uncultured Chthoniobacterales bacterium (assembly GCA_964516295.1). GTDB lineage: Bacteria > Verrucomicrobiota > Verrucomicrobiia > Chthoniobacterales > Terrimicrobiaceae > CAZEYT01. The sequence goes on from CAZEYT010000018.1 coordinate 20,334, forward strand.
CCGGAGCGCCTCGGTCATGGCAGGACTTTTTCCAAGTCGTTCAACGGGTCCAGCATCCACCCGACATAGGTTTCCGCATCGGGCAGTTGCGTTTCGAAAACACCGACGACAGGAATTCCCTGTTGCACGGCGAGCTGATAGCCTTCGTCGAGCATTTCAAACCCGAGCGCATCCGCCATGTAGCCGAAGACCGGCTCTGTGGCCGTGACCTTCATTCCGACCGTTCGCGATCGCAAAGCTTGGATTTTGCCGAGAAGGGGCTGCATGGCCGTCGCAAAGTCGGCTTCCGCCTTCGGCAGCGACAAAAGGGACGCGAGTTTGGCCACCAGCGCCGGCATGGTCTTTGGGTCATACCAGATGTGCGGATTATCCCCGGACTTGGCTCCGATCATCTCCGAAACATTGATAACCATGCGGTCGCTCCGTCCGCCGGTGGAAAGGAGGCGCTGCATCCGATCGTCGTAGCCGATCCCCGAAAAAATCACGATGTCGGCTCCGGCGACCGCCATGGCGGTCTTGGCATCGGTTTGGAATTCGTGGGGGTCTTGATTCGGATTGCTAAGGATGCTGGTCACCTTGGCATTCGGCACCACCTGAGCCGCAACGCTGCCGTAGAAGTTCTCCGCGGCAACGATGCTGGGTCCGGTCGCGCCGAGAGCCGTTCCGGAAACCAGCAAGGCCACAGCGGCAGCGAGGAGGTGGCGGCTCATGAGACAACCGATTCTTCTTCGCGCGAGTCGACCCATTCCGGAAAGGGATCCCGGAACTTCGCCCACTTTTCGGGCCCCATCGCGAGTTCGCGATCATCCAGAAGGCAGCGGCGCAATCCCTCGAGCATTTCGTCTTTGGGGAGGTCCTGCCCGATATAGACAAGGATTTGCCGCCGGTCGCCGTAAGGTTCCTGCCAGTCTTTGAGGATCGACTTCCAAGTCTCGTCATCCTCCGGCCAGCGCTCTTTCGGTGCCGTGGCCCACCAGTAGCCGACAGGGCGGTATTCGGCACTGCCGCCCGCTTGGGACCAAAGGCCGATCATGTCGTTTCGGCTGGCGAGCCAGAAATAGCCTTTCGAGCGGAGGAGTCCGGGCCACTCGGTGTGGATAAAATCCCAGAAGCGTTTCGGGTGAAACGGACGGCGGGCGCGGAAGACGAAACTGGAGATCCCGTATTCCTCCGTTTCCGGCGTGTGAATTCCGTTCAATTCCTGAATCCACCGGGCGGAAGACTGGGCCTTCTCCATGTCGAAAAGCCCGGTATCGAGCACGGCGTCGAGTGGCACCAAACTGCGTTCGGTCTCGATCATTCGGGCGGTGGGATTCAGGCCGCGGAGCGCTCCGAGCAACTCCGCCCGATCCTCGGCACTGACGAGATCGATTTTGTTGACGAGAATGACATTGGCGAACTCCACCTGATCCACAAAGAGATCCGCGACCGTTCGCTCGTCTTCGTCATTCATCGCGATGTTTTTTTCCTTGAGCGTCTCGGCCTCGCGGAACTGATCGAGAAAATGGGCGGCATCAACGACCGTGACCATCGTATCGAGGCGGGTGATTTCCTGAAGGCTGGAGCCGTTTTCATCGGTGAATGTAAATGTCTGCGCGACTGGCAGGGGTTCGGAGACACCGGTCGACTCGATGAGGAGGTAATCAAATTTCCCTTCACCGGCGAGGCGCGCGACTTCCTTCAACAAATCATCCCGAAGCGTGCAGCAAATGCAGCCATTCGTCATTTCGACGAGTTTCTCCTCCGTGCGGCTGAGCTCGGCTCCTCCATTTTGAACCAAAGCGGCGTCAATGTTGACCTCGCTCATGTCGTTCACAATCACCGCGACCCGCCGGCCCTCCCGATTGTTGAGCACATGGTTGAGCAGAGTCGTTTTTCCGGCGCCGAGGAAACCCGACAGAACGGTCACCGGCAGACGCTTTTTGGGAGCGGATGGTGTGGAATCAATGCGGTTCATGGTTGAAAAATTCTCCGAATGGCAGTGGTGAACGCGGATCCGTCGGACCGCGGAACGCAATGAAGATGGACGAAATTTTTATTTACTGCAAGCGACTTGCATAATAAAACCCTCCACCTCGCTATGAAATCTTCAAGACTGACTTCAGCCTTCGCCGTTGCCGCCGCGCTTTTCAGCCAATCTCTGGTCCATGCTCATGGCCCCGGGCACGTTCATCGAAACACGGAAACCGCCATCGATAACGCGCTCGACCTCGAAGGAAGCAGCGCGTCGCATGCGGGTCATTCCCACGGCACGACATCGCCGACCGGAAAGTCCTTCAAACAGCCGCTTGAAGAAAAGGACACCCGGTGGTGGGGCGCCTCCCTGACCACCGGGTGGGAAAGCCGCCACATTCACTATGGTGTGAATGAGACCGGGAACTCTGGCGCCTACACGACCGAGCTCGGAGTTTGGGTTCAGAATTTCACGTTCAACGTTTGGAACGGCTTCGGAACGGGCAATGAGTTCCAGGAATGGGACTTCGCCGTCGCGTATAACTTGGACCTCGGGCCGGTATTTGTCATCCCGGGCTATAACTTCCGCTACACGCCCGGCCATGTCGAAGAGGGTCACGAGGAAGAGCACCACCACGAAGAACACGGTGAAGAGCATCACCATGAGGAAGAGCACGATCACGCTCATGGAGTTTATGGCAACGAGCTTTTCTTGGTTCTCGGGACCAACAAAATTCCCTACGTGACACCGACGGTAAACTTTATCTGGGACCTCAACAACACGCCGGGTGCCTTTTTGGAGTTTCGCGTGGACGGTGACATCCCGCTCTATCGCGACATCCTAAGCCTCCAGCCCTATGCGCTTCTCGGCCTGAACTTCGGCTACAACACGACCGATTATTACGGCTGGAACAACTTCCAATTCGGCCTCCAAGGCACGTGGCAGATCAATCGCATCATCTCTGCATTCGCCGGGATCAATTACAGCATTGCAATGACGGCTCTCCGCGAGATCGATCAAGGCAACGAAGTCTGGGCCAACGTCGGCGTCAGCTTCACTTACTAAGATACCTCAGCAGCCGCAGTCGCCCGGAAGGTCGATGCACAGACGGATCCTCGATTCGCGCGCATCCGACACGGGCGCACTGCGGTGAACGAGCGGAGGAACGGCCTCTTGCGCCCGACCTGTAAAGATCGCCACAGCTCCGGTTGAAATCCGGCGGATCGCAGACCCATCACGCACGATCGCGGCATTGGCTTCGTCCAGTGTTCGGCCGCGAAGCCCGAGTTGGTCGCGATTGACGTTCTCTTCTTCGAGCCACTCGGTGCCCGCACCCGCGTAGGTGCAAAGCAGGCGAATTCTCAGCGAGTCCGCATGAAAGAGCGCGCAGCCGTCATCGTCCACCCGCTCGAGTCGAACCCGCGGATGGCGAGTTCCGGCGATGCGTCCGAAGATCGAAGCCAGAAAAACCACATCTTCTGCAAACCGCACAACCTCGCCGACCCCGTGCGCCGAGAGGACATCGGCCACCAGCGGCACATTGGGCGCCTTGAGATCCATCCGAATGGGAGACGGTGCCAGCAGGAGCTCACGAGCGGCCTGGGTCCAAGGATTCGCACGCTCCCAGATCGCGAGATTCACCGCGCCGGATCGAATCTCCTCCAGCACGGTCATTTCCGCACCGATCACGAAAGTGGAAGAGGCGAGCGTTTCCATCAAGCCGCAAGGGAGAAGGATTTGCCCCAGTCACGGGCGCGAGGAGTCGAGGCCGGATCGCTGGCAAACGACGTCATCCACCCGATGGCCTCCGCCGGGCGGAGCCATGCTTTCGCCCCGGGCATGCGTCGCACGGCCTGCCAACAGCGTTCGCGATACAGCGGACCGGGACTTTCCAAAACCGACTGTTCATACGCGATGATCGACTCCACAAACGGCCTGACCAGCCGAAGAACGTCGTCCGGCGAGCACGGCAGCAGGCGCCCGGTGTAGTCTCCCGGAGTCGGGGCCAATCCCGGTGAGCATCCAAAAACGCGCCCCAATTGCCGGACAAAAATAACGCCGTTTCCAGACACCGGATACCACCCGGCACAAAAGCTGTGGAGCTCCAAGACCCCGCCATCCACGAGCCTCCGATACCGACTGCTCCCCTCCCCGTCTGCATCCGCCCGGGCGATTCGCTGAAAGCCTTTTGCAACCAGCAAACTGCCCTCCGAGTCCCGCGCATCGCAGCCCCAGAATCCCATTTGCTGCGACAGCCCGTCGGCTAAATCTGAAAGAAGGCTTCGCTCACGAGAGTGGCAGACTTGTTTCGGCATTGCATAACATTTGCAATAAGCGCCCAACTGCGCAAGTTGTTTGCATTAAGAAAATGACCCGCCTGTGGAACGGCGTGCGGTTCTCGCCTAAGCCCTCCACCCGGTCCCAGCCAAACAGGAATTGATTTCTCCTCCGGTTCGGAGGAGATTAGGGGAAGTGAAGGCGATTTTCTCCAAAGCCGCAGTGTCCGCACTCGTTGTGCTGACGCTGATTTTCGGAGGCAATCACTGTGCGTTGTTTGCTTTCGCCACGATTGCCGAAACCACAGAGCACTCGTGCTGTGAGAGTCAGCCGGTCATCCCGGAGCAGTGCAGTCAATGCTGCGACCATTTAGCGGCACCACTTCCGGCGATGGTCAGCTTGGGCGACACGGTAGTGGTTGTTTCGCCGGTCGCCTACCTTTCCGAGCCGCTTCTCGCGCCAAGGTCGGATCGCGAGATTGCAGCCGACGTGGTCTGGGGATCTCCCCCTGGGCATTTTTTTGTTTTCCGTGAGTTTCTTTGCGGTAAGGCCACGCTGGCCCCGCCGTTGTCTGTGTGATCCGAGCGGTTCATCCGCTCACCCAATCCGCACCGCGTTGCGACGGATCATCCTGTTGGAATCACATAAACATACGAAAAAATGAAATCACTTATACTTATCATCCTGGCATGCGCTGTTCAGCTTAGCGTGGCCTCCGGTCCCGCAGCAACTACCTGCTGCAAGCGGGAATGCACCGCTTGCCAGTCGAGCTGCGAGGAATGCTGCGGAGCGTCCTGCGCAAGCTGCTGCGTGAAGTAAACCGGAAAACTCAAACAACCGCGCGGAGTTCATCTCCGCGCGGTTCGTTTTTTCAATCTTCGCCAAAAAGCTTCGCAATACGGCCCGCCAGTTTTCGGCGGGCGACGGCAAACGAGAAGAACTTGCGGCCGAGGTCGTAGTTTATACTCCCCCACTCCTCGCGGAGTGCTTTGTTCGAAAGGATCTCCCGCGTCTGCGCCACGACCTCGTTGGTGACCAGCATCGACATCTCGATGGTTTTGAAACCCACGGGATCGATATCCCGGGCGTAGACCGCATAGGTATTGACGACGACCGGTTTCCGAAAATAGACCGCTTCCAGAAACGCATTCCCAAAGCCTTCGTAATAGCTCGGATAGGTGACCAGATCCGCGTGCGGATAGATATCGTAGAGTGTGTAGATTTTTCGTCCATCCATCGTGAATCCTCGTGTTTCCCCAACGCGGTCGTCGACAAAGAGGGCCGTGATCCCGGCGTCCACGATGCGTTCCTTAAGGAGCTGTGTATAGGCATCGCCTTCATCACCTCCGGGGTGTGAGAGAACCAGACGCAGGCGCGGATCATCGAGCCGACGGAGCAGCTCGATCGAATGTTCAATTCCCTTCCGCGCCACCAAACGGGTCGGCTGTAAAACAAGAAGATCGTTATCATCCACGCCGATCTCGCGACGAAAATCGGACGCATAGTCATCCAGCTCGGGCGGCGGGGTTTCGAAATCGATGACATTCGGGATCACCGTCGAAGCCTGACCGTAGCGCCGCGCGAGTTCCTTCTGCTGCATGGTGTTGATGACCACGTGCTCAAGATTCGGAGGAGTCGGGGGGAAAGCGGCCGCAAGATAATCCGGCGCGGAGGTCATGGTGAACCGCTCGCGTTCCCAAGTGAAATCGTGGTGATGCGCGACGGCTGGGAGACCGGTTTCCGCAAGAACCTCGGTCACCGCCAGCCCGAGCGGAATGTGCATGGGAATCGCGAGGATGTTTTGCGGCACGAGCATTTCCAGGTCGAACTTGCGAACGAACGCATACAAAGAATCTTTCAGCCGTTCTTTCATCGCTTGGACGCGGTCGCTGATTTCACGTGGACGACGGGTCGTTTCGAAGAGGTGTTGCTGAATCTCGAGGACCTGAGGGTGGTTGAAGAAAGCCAGCGGCTCCAAGTGGCTGCGTTCCGGCGGGGTGTTGAGAAGTCCGGCCATCCAATAGCACTCGGCCCCTTGCGCCTCAAGGATCGAAGCCCATTTGAGTGCCTCCAGCGAAACGCCGTCGGTGCCATGGAACCGGGTGGAGACGAAGCCTATGCGGCGGGGAAACTTTTCGGGAAATCGAGAGGTCGTCACAAGTGGTATCGGCTTTAATCGGGATCACACGGGGGTTTGACGGCCGGCCCGCAGGCGGTTTGACAATTCGTCCCAAGAAACCCCGCCGCCGTAGCGCCATGTCTGAAATCCCGCCCTGGCCGCGGGTTCAACGTCATTGTCGGGGCGATCCCCAATCATGACGACTTCTGCGGGCGAGATCCCGCGCTGAGCCCAACGTGCAGCCAGGAGGCGAAAGACATGGGGATCCGGCTTGCTGAACCCGTTTTGAAACGACCAAAAGAGAAGATCGGGTTCGAAGATCTTCCGATGGTCCAGCCCCAAGGCGGCATCGAGTTCCCGAAGCGTGTAAGCCTGCGCATTGGAAACAATTCCGCAGGGGACGTGTTGTTCCCGGCAAATCCCGAGAAAATCCGCTACGCCATTCGCCAGCCGGATTGTTCGCTGGAGTTGGGCGTGGGCGAAAACAAAATCCCCGAATGAGGCGTCGGGACTCACCTCCATCGCCCGGGCCACAATCGATGTCCATTGCACTTCCGGAAATTTGACGCCGTTACTCTTTGCGGCGGCATGATCTTCTTCGACCAGTTGTCGGCATCGGATGGAAAGAGCGTCCAACGACAAAGCGCGTGCTTTGGGAAAAAATCCGGCCAGAAGAGCCTGCCAGCGGCGGGCGGCATCCGGTGGCGGTGGTCCCACCTCCAACATCGTTCGGTAAACATCGAGAAGAACGCCTTTGATCATTTTTCCATGAGAATCGGATAAAGAAACGCCGCGTCGAGACGCTGATTGAGAAAATGCGTTTGGGCGGTGATCGCTGCGGCTCGATCCGTTTCGTTGGAGGCGCGTAACGCAAGTTTCAGCAAACGCTTCGCGCAAGCGTCCGGATGAAGAAACCGTGCCGCCCGCGACGGCCAGCGGGCCGGTTTGAGTTTGCCTGTTCGAAGCGGCTCCAGCCACGGATTCTCCACCAAGCAGGCCGCGAAGGCTTCCTCCGGCGGATGGGAAAGAACCTCGAATTGGGCATCCAAGGAAAGTCGGCTGAACGGAACGGAACCTGCCGTCTCGGTGAGCGGAGGTTTTGCACAACGTCTTCTGGCCGACGGAGGAAGCATGGCTGTCCAGCAGCTCCAGATCCGCCGCTGTCGTGTCACTTCCTGCCCATAATTGAAGAGCGCGGGTGGGATTCTGAGATCCTCGTAAAGATGCGGAAACCGAACCCCGAGGCGGTCCAAGTCGGGTTGCACATTGGGAAGACTCCGGGCGATAAGGGGACGCCCAAGCTGCATGGACTCGACAAACGGAAGCCCAAAGCCCTCCTGGACCGACGTGAGCAAGACGGCCTCCGAGGCGCAGACAAGCTCGTCGACCGCGGGAGCGTCGCCGCGGTGGTCCGCCAGAATTCCGAAGCGCACTTTCCAACGTCCGCCTTTGGCAGCCTCCTGGAGACGGCGGGCGTAGTGTTGTTCGTCGCGGGAGCTCACGCCGGCGGTGGAAATGAACCAGTGTCCAGGACGAAGCAGGCGCGTGAGAAAAACCGCCTCGGCCAGATTCTTCCGCCGGAGCAGGCGCGTCGGAGAAATCCAGACGGGTGACGAATCTCCCAGTTCGCGCTCAAGCCAGCGCTGCGCGGCGGCGACGGATGAGGGCGCTTTTGCCGCAGACACCGGATTCGGCAGCCAGCCGGATGGCTTGAGGAGAAGGCGCTCCCGGTCGAAGGAATTGACCGTCGCCTGCGCGGTGGTGGCGCCCGACAAAAATACGCCGGGGGCCACTTCGTCCACGGTGCGGTATCCGGCTCGTCGGAGATCCGGCCATCGCTTCCAGCGGTTCTCAAACCAGAAGTCATGATGGTGCGCCAAGATACGAAGATTTGTGCGAGCCGCTGCCGAAGTGAGTTCCTCCGCCAGAATCGGATTCCGGGCAAGTCCCGGATTATGAACCCAGACGAGAGATTTATCGTGATCCCTGTTCGCGAAGGCGCTGTGGAGCGCAGCGTGAATTCGACGGCGAATCGAAAGAATGCCGGCTTGTTGTTCCGAGAGATACCGCAGCGCCGGTTCGCAGATGATTTCCAGCGGAACCTCGGAAATGCGCTCACGAAACACTTGCGTCCAGCCGTCGCGGGCTATTTCCCCGGTGAGCAGCGCGACCTTGTCAAACCCGCCAGACTGCACGACCGATGGAGCATAAAGCTCGATCACACGCCGCACGCCGCCCGGACGCAGATGGTAGTGCACAATGAAGAGCGTGCGCTGGCGGTGTGATCGATGAGTCAAGCCACGTTATCGATAGCAGGCTTTCCGAGGTTGCTCAACCGGCGATCCGCGACGACACTCCGCCGAATGTCCGATTTTTTCCAAGACGGCTCCATGGCCACGCTGCACCGCCTCGGGAAACCGAATGTGGAAGCGCTCGAACGGGAGTTGGAGGAGTTCTCGAAGACAACACCGATTTCGCTGGTTCTTCCGTGTCACGTGAAAGAACTCGGCACACCGGCGCTTCGGGGGATCATTCGCGAACTGAAAAACGTCCGATACATCAACCAGATTGTCGTCGGGATCGACGGAGCGAACACGGCCAGTTGGGAGAAGGCGCAGAAAATTTTCGGCCAACTGCCGCAGAAGCCGGCGCTGTTGTGGAACGATGGACCGCGCATTCACAAATTGATCGAGCGCCTGGCGGACTCGGATCTGGACGCGGGACCGGGCGGGAAAGGCCGGAATCTCTGGCTGTGCTTCGGATATGTGCTGGCAAGCAATCAAGCACGGATGGTGGCCGTGCATGACTGCGACATTGTGACCTACAGCCGGGAGATGCTGGCGCGGCTTTGCTATCCGGTCGCACATCCGAATCTCGGCTTCGACTTTTGCAAGGGATTCAGCGCCCGGTTCACGGACAAACTGAACGGCCGGGTGATGCGGCTCTTGTTTACGCCACTGGTTCGGTCGCTGCAGAGCATTCTCGGGGAGAATCCGTTTCTCACCTACCTCGACACCTTCCGCTATCCGCTGAGCGGCGAGGTGAGTCTGGATCTGGACATCATCCGCCGGGCGCGGGTGCCGTCGGACTGGGGAGTGGAAGTCGGAACCCTGGCCGAGGTCTTCCGTGTGTCGTCGCCCAAGGCCATTTGCCAGGTCGATGTGGCGGAGGTTTACGACCACAAGCATCAGGAGATCTCGTTCCGCGATGCGAGCAAGGGCCTGAACAAAATGGCGGGCGACATCGTGAAGTGCGTCTTTCGCACGCTGGCCGGACATGGGGTGAAATTGGATCAGGGAACCTTCGACACGCTTTTGACCGCTTACGTGCGGAAGGCCGACGACACGATGCGATTCTACGCGGCCGATGCCGAGATCAACCGGCTGAAATATGACCGTCATCAGGAGGAACTCGCGGTGGACACCTTTGTCCGGTCGATTCGCCATGCGGCGCGGGAGTATCTGAACGATCCTCTTGGCGACCCGATGATTCCAAACTGGAACCGTGTGGAAGCCGCCCTGCCGGATTTTCTTCCGGCGTTCCATCGAGCGGTTACCGCGGACAACAAGCCGCGGGGAGAAAGCGCGGTGCAACCTCGGAAGAAGAGACGCCCGCGCTGAGTGTCAGCGTGGGTCGGTGATCCGGCCGAGGAAGAGGACGACGTTGGTGGGAATGTGGCGGACGATGAAGAGGAATGGTCGGTCCACCCGCAATGGAATTGGCTTTTCCGATTGAACGGGCAGCGAAAGACGCATCATCGTGACCGCCGTCGCGGCTGCCGCTTCGAGTCCGGCTTCGTCGATTTCGACAAAGGTTTTGTGAAAGACATCGGAAATCGCCAGGCGCGTCGCATCGTCCGGCGGAGCCATCCCGGAGAAATCTGCGCTCCCGGGCGGCACATCGAACGCGGATGGCATGCCGAGATCTTGCAGCAGGGATCCGAGCGGGATGGTCGGAACGGCGAGGCGGAATTTCGGGAGGGTCAAATCCACCTCGTGCGTGGTGAGGTTTTTCAGCGTCGCAAAATCGAAATCGTCCGGAAATCCGGGCGCGTCGGATTTTGAGTTGGGGAGGAGCAGGACAAACTCCAACGAACCCGAAAGGGGGAGGCCGACGAGGGTAAAGTCGGGACTTTGCAGATAACCCATCCCGCCCGAGCGGTTCATCATGGGCACGTCGGTCGTCTCGCCACCGGGAAGCGAGAAGGTCCGGGGGCGGGTGGCGCTTTTTTGGAAGACGGTTTCCCAGCCCGCTTTGAGGTAGAGCGCGTTGACGAGCACGAGGAGGGTGTCGGCAGTGATGGCACCCGGGGGCACGAGGTCACGGATGCGATCCTCGGTTTGGTGGGCCACCCAAGCATTGACGAGCGCCGTGGCGGCTGTGGCTTCCGTCGCAAAGTCGAGGGTTTCCATCGGAGCGCGAAAGGTGTCTTGGAGAAGACGGAGAAACGCCGGGCGGAAGGTGAACTTGTCCGAGCCGAAGAGGCGGTTGGCCACGCGAATGGTGGCATTCTCCCCCGCTCCCGCCGTGATGGCTTGGTCCATCGTGGAGAACGCCCCGGCGACCTCCGCAGCGGGGCCTTCAAAGGAGAGGGTCGAGGCCATTTGCTCGCGGGTCGTCCCAGCCGCTCCGGCATAGGTCATCGCCAGAGCGAATTGAATCGAATAGGGCGAGAGGCAGAGATTGCCCTCGATTTTGCCAGAGGCCGCCTGAAAGATCCGCAGGCCACCGCGATTGACCATCTGCGAAGCATCGAGTACCGGTTTTGCGACGGCGAAAATCGGGCTGAGGGCGAGAGGGAATATGATCCAGCGCATGAGGGGATATGGTAGCCAGGGACGGGGCCAATGCGAGGTTGTTCGGACCTGCGTGGAATCGGAGATTTTTGACTCGTCCGGATGGCCACTCCCCGCTTTGATGCGCGGCGAATGGACTCGGTGACGCAAGCTGCATTGGGAGCCGCCGTGGCCGAGGCCGGGCTGGGACGGCGTCTGGGAAACCGCGCGGTTCTTTGGGGCATCGCCTTGGGAACGCTGCCGGACTTGGATATTGTTTTCTATCCGTGGCTCGATCAGATCCAGCGCTTGGAATGGCATCGCGGGCTTTCGCATTCTCTGCTGGCCATGACCGTAGCCTCGCCGCTTCTGGCTTGGGTGATTTCCAAACTTCATGGAGGAAAGGTAGGCGTGATGCGGGCAGCGGTCACGGTGTGGCTCATTCTCTTCACACATGTATTGATCGATGTCTTCACCGTTTATGGCACGATGGTCTTTGAGCCGTTCAGTGACCTGCGGGTCGGGTTTAACAATCTGTTTATCATTGATCCCCTCTTTACCGTGCCGCTGCTGATTGGCGTGGTGGCAGCTTTGTTTTGTGCCCGGGAGTCCCGGGCAAGATTTCGCTGGAATGCCGCCGGGCTGATCGTGAGCTCGCTCTATGTTTTGTGGAGTTTCGGAGCAAAGGCGGTGGCGACCGAGCGGATCGCCGAGGCAATGGAGCGGGAAAACATCGTGCCGGTGCGATTTCAGACCTCGCCGACTCCTTTCAACACTCTGCTCTGGCGCGGATTGGCTGAGACCGAGGCGGGGTTTTACATCGGATATCACTCGCTTTTGCGATCACAGGAACCGGTCAGGTTTCTGTTTATCCCGAAGCCGAGGGGCGCCGTTCCCGCCAGGAGGGTGTTTGATCGCCTCGTGTGGTTTTCCGAGGGCTTCTTCACCGTGGAGGAGACAAGCGGTGGATGGATCGTGCGCGATTGGCGATTTGGCGACCTCCGGCAGCCGGATGGGTCGATCGAATCTGTTTTCTCGTGGAGTGTGCCGGAGCCGGACGACGCAGAAGCGCTGCAACCGAGGCGGGCGAGATTTACGGCTGAAGCCGTGAAAGATCTGAGAGAGCGGTTACTGGGACCGTGAGTTGTTCGCACAAAAAAAGACCGGGCACCAGAGTTGCCTCCGGGCCCGGCCTCCTACCTCAACCACAGTGGTTTGGTCAGACGAGCGCTTCCGCTTTCGGGCGCTCTTTCTTGTTCAAAGCTTTGCGGAGTTTGGTGAGAGCGATGTTTTGAAGCTGGCGGATCCGCTCGCGGGTGACGCCGAATTTTTCTCCGACTTCCTCGAGCGTTTTCGGACGCTGACCGTCGAGACCAAAACGAGAATTGATGATCCGGCGCTCGCGGTCGTCGAGGACATCCAGAAGATCTCCGACCTCGTCGCGAAGGTCCTTGTCGCGGAGCATTTCAAAGGGATCCTGCGCCTCGGCGTCGCTGACGATTTCACTGAACTCTGTCGAATCATCGTCACCGATGGGCTGGTCGAGCGAGGTCGGACGAATGGCGGCGCTTTTGAGGGACGATACCTTGGCGACGGGAAGACCGATCTCTTCGGCGAGCTCGTCATCGGTCGGTTCCCGGCCGAGTTCCTCGGTCATCTGCGTCGAGACCCGGCGCATTTTCGCGATCTTGTCGACCAGATGAACCGGAAGACGAATGGTCTTGCTCTGGTTGGCGAGCGCGCGCTTGATGGATTGCTTGATCCACCACGCGGCGTACGTGCTGAGCTTGCCGCCTTTCTTTGGGTCGAAGCGTTCGACGGCCTTCATGAGGCCGATATTCCCCTCGGAGATCAGATCGAGGAGCGGGAGACCGTAATTGCTGTAGTCGCGGGCGATTTTTACCACGAGGCGGAGATTGGAACGGACCATGTGGGCCCGGGCCTCCATGTCGCCGCGCTTGATTTTCCGGGCCAACGTGACTTCCTCGGCCGGGGTGAGCAGCGGAAAGCGAGCGATTTCACGGAGGTAGAGTTGAAATCCTGTGTCGGAGTCTTCGATAGCCATGGGTCGTAGGGTTCTATAAATGAAACGTTCCAAATGGCCGACTGGGTCGCGGAATTTTGGAGATTCGGCGGTTTACAGGCATTTAGTTAACGTCACTAAAGATGTGACAGCGAAGGATTCGGAACGTTCAAAGCGTCTGCAAATCTTTTTTCGAGGCCGTGACGGATGTCAGAAATCCCTGCAAATGCCTGATTTTCAGGGACTTGCAACAGACAACCCGCCCGGCAGGGACTCGGGCGAGGAGATTTTTTCTTCGGTGATGATCACGCTTTACAGAAAAATGCGGAAGACGTGATAGTGTCCGGCTCGCAATGACTGAAACTGACATCGGGATCGGACTGGCCGGCTTTGGCACGGTGGGGGTCGGCGTTTACAAAAATCTTCTGCGCAATGGGACGCTTCTGGAGCAACGCCAGGGGGTCCGGCTGACAGTGCGCCGGATCGGCGTGCGGGATTTGAAAAAGACGCGCGACGTCGAGGTCCCGGCAGGTTTACTGACGACGCGGCTGGAGGACTTGCTGGAGGATCCGTCCATCCAGATCGTGGTCGAATTGATGGGCGGCATTGAGGTGCCGTTGGATTTTGTGAGGCGGGCCATCCGGGCCGGCAAGGTCGTTGTGACCGGAAACAAAGCCCTTCTCGCGGAACATGGGGCGGAGATTTTTGAACTGGCCCGCGCCAAGGGCGTGCCGGTCTTCTATGAAGCGGCGGTGGCCGGGGGGATTCCGATCATCAAGTGCGTGCGCGAAGCGTTTGTTGGCAATCGGTTCGAGAGCATTCACGGAATCTTGAACGGGACGAGCAACTACATCCTCACGCGAATGACCGAGTCCGGGCTGGAATTTTCCCCCGCGCTGACCGAGGCGAAAAATCTCGGCTACGCGGAGGCCGATCCGAGCTTGGATGTGAATGGCTGGGACGCGGCACACAAGGCGCTCATTCTTGCATCGCTCGCCTATGGATTTTGGGTGAAACCCGAGTGTGTGCTGGTAAAAGGCATCGAAGAAGTCACCGCAGCCGACATTCGTTTTGCAGCGGAACTGGGATATTTGATCAAATTGCTCGCGACCATCCGCGAGGAGGACGGCGCCATCGAGGTGCGGGTGGTGCCGACACTGATTCCCAAGTCGCACGTTCTGGCGTCGGTCAACGGTGTTTTCAACGCCGTGGCCGTGCGGGGCGACGTGGTGGGCGACGCCCTGTTTTACGGACGCGGGGCCGGGCAGGATCCGACGTCCAGCTCGGTGTTGGGAGATCTGGCCGAGGCCGCTACCGCGCTCCGGCATCCGCGTTCGTGTGTGGGGTTTACGGCGCACAGCCTCTATGGCGCATGCAGCCCGCTGGAAAATACGATTTCAAAATACTATCTCCGCCTCGCCGTGGCCGATACGCCAGGCGTGCTGGCCCAGATCGCCGGAGCTTTGGGCGAGGCCGGCATCGGAATTCTTTCGGTCATCCAGCCGGAGACCGCCGAAGACGGGCCGATTCCCCTCGTTTTGACCGTTCATGATGCGCCGTATGGCAAAATGCTCCGCGCGACGGAGACCATCGGCTCCCTGCGCTGCGTCAAAGCCCGTCCGGTTCTTTTTCACATGGAGACATTTTCGTGACCACGCCGCTGCATCCATTGCACGACCGGGGAGTTATCCATCGGTTCCGCGAGTTTTTGCCCGTCAGCGAGACCACGCCCGTTGTTTCTCTCAACGAGGGGTCGACCCCGCTCATCCATTCCCCCCGCCTGAGCGCGATGGTCGGGGCGGAGGTTTATCTGAAATTCGAGGGATTGAATCCGACCGGTTCCTTCAAGGATCGCGGGATGACGGTTGCCATTTCGAAATCGGTTGAGGACGGAGCCAAGACGGTCATCTGCGCCTCCACCGGGAATACCTCCGCAGCCGCTGCCGCGTATGCAGCGCGAGCGGGCATCCAATGCGCGGTGATCCTGCCCGCCGGGAAAATTGCAGCCGGCAAGCTGGTGCAGGCTTTTGCTTATGGTGCGAAAGTCGTGGCCATACGGGGAAACTTCGACGACGCGCTGCGGATCGTGAGGGAATTTGGCGGCGTTGACGGTGTTGCGATTGTGAACTCGATCAACCCCCATCGGATCGAAGGTCAGAAAACCGCGGCTTTTGAGGTCATCGAAGAACTCGGTGAAGCTCCCGACATCCACATCCTCCCCGTCGGCAACGCCGGAAACATTACCGCCTACTGGAAAGGCTACCGGGAGTATCATCACGCGGGCCGGAGCAAAATCCTCCCCAAGATGCTCGGATTCCAAGCCGCGGGCTCGGCGCCCCTGTTCCATGGCGCTCCGGTCGAACACCCCGATACCGTCGCCACGGCCATCCGCATCGGAAACCCGGCCAGCTGGCAGGGCGCTTCGTCGGCGGTTCAAGAATCCGGAGGCTGCATCGATATTGTCACCGATGAGGAAATCCTCCGCGCCCAGCAATGGCTGGCCTCGAACGAGGGGGTCTTCGTCGAACCCGCCAGTGCCGCGAGTGTTGCCGGACTGCTCAAATGCCTGGGCTCCTCCCGCTGTGCGACCTGCCCGTTTGCCAGAGCGGGCGCATCGAAGATCGTCCTCACCGTCACCGGTCACGGCCTCAAGGATCCCGACACGCCAGTCAAGTTCGGAGCCTTTGCACCGCTGGAAGCCGATGCGGACTTGACCGCTGTCCGCCGCGTCCTCGATAAATCCTGACCGTTTTCCTATGTCCCTTGTTGTTCAAAAATACGGCGGCACGTCCGTCGGCACGCCGGAGAGAATCCTGAATGTCGCCCGCCGCATCGTGGAAACCCAGAAGGCCGGTCACTCGGTCGTCGCGGTGGTCTCGGCGATGTCGGGCGTGACCGATGGCCTCATCAAGCTCGCCAAACAAGTCACTACCAAGCCGGCCGACCGCGAGATGGACGTTCTTTTGGCCACGGGCGAACAGACCACCATTGCGCTCACCGCCATGGCCATCAACTCCCTCGGAGCCAAGGCTGTCTCGCTCACCGGAGCCCAGGCCGGAATCCTTACCGACGGTGTCTACACCAAGGCGAAAATTGCAAACATCACCCCGCGTCAGATCCGCAAGTATCTCGAAGAGGGTTACATTTGCATCGTCGCCGGTTTCCAAGGACAGACCCTCCACGGACAAATCACCACGCTCGGACGCGGCGGCTCCGACCTGACCGCCATCGCCATCGCCGCCGCGTTGAAGGCCAGGAATTGCGAGATTTATACCGACGTCGACGGCGTTTATACCTGCGACCCGCGCATTGTTCCCGATGCGCGCAAGATTGACGTCATCGACTACGACGAGCTCCTCGAAATGGCCAGTTCCGGATCGAAAGTCATGCAGTCCCGCTCCGTCGAATTCGCAAAAAAATTCCAAGTCCCCTTCGAAGTTCGCAGCAGCTTCAACTCCAACCGCGGAACCATCGTGAAAGAAGAAACCCTCGAAAATGTCGTCGTGCGCGGCATCAGCATTGAACGGAACCAAGCCAAGGTGACCATCACCAACGTGCCTGACAAACCCGGCACCGCCTCGCGCATTTTCACCGCCCTCGCCGACGCCAATGTGATCATCGACGTCATTGTCCAGAACGTTTCCGTGAGCGGCTCGACCGATATCTCGTTCACCATGAATGCCGACGAACTCGAGAAGATGGGGAGTCTCATCGACGATGTCGTACGGGAGATCTCGGCGGGGGAGGTCATTCGCAAGGGAGGGATCGCCAAGCTCAGCGTGGTCGGCATTGGCATGCGCTCGCACTCGGGTGTCGCTGCCAAACTCTTCGAGTGCCTCGGAGCCGGTGGGGTCAACATTCAGATGATCTCGACCTCGGAAATCAAGATCGCCGTCATCATCGACGAGTCAAAAATCGAAGAGGCCGCCCGTCTCGCTCACGCTGCTTTCAGGCTGGCCGGCGAAGCCGCCGTCTGATCGTTCACCCCGCGGTCCCGGGGCGCGCGAGGATCCGTTTCACGGCCGCTGCGACAGCCTCCGGCGGGATGTCACTCATGCGGGCGTCCGACGGCACACGATATCCCGGCGGCTTCGGCAGCTCGATCACTTCATGCCGATCCAGATCGGCCAACGGTCCCACGCGATGGGCCCCTGGGCGACAGTGGAGCAGCGCCACGGTCGGCGTTCCCACCGCAAAGCCAAGGTGCATGATCCCTGTATCCGTGGAGACCAAACACGCACTCCGCTCAACCAACGCCGCCGAGAGCGGCAGCGCGAGGCGCGCCGTGACGTTGTAAACCGGCACGCCTCCCAGCGCCGCCATCACCTCCTCGGACTTCGCACGATGGTCCGGTCCACCCAGCAGAGAAATCGGACCGACATTGTCCGCCACAAGCTGTTTTGCGAGTTCGACAAAATGTCCGGCCGGCCAGTCACGAAACGGTCCCCCTCCCCCACCCAGCTGAAAGGTCACCCGCGGCTGCAGCGGAAACGCCATCCCGGCCAGCTTCGCATCCAATTCCCGTCGGTCCGCCTCTGTCACCTCATAGACCATTCTCGGATACGACGTCTTTGCCCCAACCGCGCCCGCGACCTCGAGAGCCAGCCGGGCGAGGTGCCGGTCGGGCATGGTCGGGTCGTCCAAATTGTGCGCACAGACATGTCCGAATTCCGTCCGACGGGCCAGCCCGAACGTGGCATCCCGCTGGAGCAGATAACCAAGGCACCGGGCCTCCGGATCGTGACAACTCAAATACAAAATCGCGTCCCACGGACCCGCCGCTCGCAACTCCGCCAACAGCCGCAGAAATTCATGCGGCCCCTTTTTCAAAAAATGCAGGCGTGCAATAAACGGATTGTGTCGGGACATGTCCGGCCGCCGATGATGAACGACCGCTTCCAAATGAATTCCGGGGAACGTTTCGGCCAGCGCCCGGAACGCGACGGAATCCAAAAGCGAATCCCCCAAGCCGGCCGAAGAAAAAGCCAACACCCGGCTGGTCGGGCCCAGCTGCGGAACACTTGGACGCGGCGGGCGGATGCGGGCCAGCCCCCCCACCGTGCAGCGATAAAGGGCGAGGTTCAGCCGCGAGGAAAGGCTTAATCGATGGGTTCGTGGCGGCATGGCGGTCAAGCATGAAAAAAGACCGGCCGCCCGCTTGTCGAGTGGCAAACTTGCCCCAACCGCCGGCGTATGGTTCAACGGACACGCCATGAACGCCTGCCGGCTGCTTCTTTCTCTTGCCCTCGTCCTTCTCACCGACGTGTCTGCCCGTGCCGAGCGTGGGAATCCCTCCCTCTCGTGGAACGGCGAGTCGGTCGATGAAATGATTGCCGCCTTCATGCAGGAGCACGGTGTCAGCGGCCTCTCATTGGCGATCGTCCAAGCCCCCTACATCACGCGCGCCCAAGGCTACGGCTTGGCCGATCAAAAGACAGCCACCCTTGCCGGCACCCACACCCTTTTCAACCTCGGTCCCATGCGAAATGCCTTCACGGCCGTCGCCGTGCTGCAACTCGTCGAGGCAGGCCGGTTGACGCTCGCCGAGAAGTTCTCCGACGGGCGCACCCTCCGTGATCTCCTGCGCGATCCCGCGGCCTATCCTCGGCTGGACGAACTCATCGCCGAAAAATCGGGAAGAACCTACAACGACATGATTCGCGAAGGTCAGATCCAGCGTCTCGGCCTGCGACACACGCTCTTTGGGTCCGAACTCCCATCTCTGCATCGCGAATCGCTGGCCGCGGGAGAGTCCCATCGGGAGTTTCTCCGCGACCCGGCGCTCATTCATCCCGTCGAACCGGCGACCGGCTACGATGCCAAAGGAAACCCGGTCGCCCCGGACCCGAAAGCGATCTATTCCACGGCCACGGACGTCAGCATTTGGGATATCGGACTGGCGGGAGAGATTCTCATCAAAGACCCCGAGCTCCGACGGATTCTCTACCATCCCGAAAAACAGGAAAATGGGCGAACCGCCGCCACCACCGGTCCATGGTATTTTCCCGGCCACCCGGGTTTGATGATCAGCAGCGGGAGCGTTCCCGGATTTTCTTCGTGGTTGAGCCGCTTCACTGCACGGGACGAGCTGGTGTGCGTAACGCTTCTTGCGAATCGGAACGACCTCGACTTTTCGCAACTCGCCCGGCGGATTGCCGGGGCCTACAACGCCCGAATCGGCCCACCGTCGGGCACGGCCGACCTCCGAGTCCGTCAAAGCCCGTTTACGGTCACAGAAACCATCGATCGTCTGGAAAAAGCGCTCCAATCCGCCGGGGTCGGCATCATCAGTCGGATCAACCATCAAAAGGCAGCCGCCGGGGCCGGCTTGGAACTTCGACCGACCGAGGAGCTTCTCTTCGGCGCCCCGGCCAATGGCACGAAGCTCATGCAAGCCTCGCCCACGATCACAGCCGACCTCCCCCTGCGCGCCGCAGCCTGGGAAGAAAAGGGAGCCGTCTGGATCGTCGCAACCGATCCGGTCGAACTCGCCCGCCGCCACGGTGTCCAGGACCTCGATGACCTCACGCAGAAGATGCGGGACGGCATCGACCGCGCCCTCGACGCAGCGGTCTCTGCGGATCGTCCGTGATTTTCCTTGCCACGCCCGCCCCCGCGTGCGACACAAAAAGCTTGCGGATGAATTGACGGAAGGTTTCCGAAAAACATCCACTCTGATTGTCGGGCCGTGGCTCAGCTTGGTAGAGCGCCTCGTTCGGGACGAGGAGGTCGCGAGTTCGAATCTCGCCGGCCCGACCAGTTTTTCATCTCCCCAGCCGAGTCCATGTCGTTGGATCTCCATAAATCCCTGTTCGAGTTTTTTCGTCGTTGTGCTTTGGTGGGGACGTGGAGGTTTTGTCACTGAGTCTTGCGGATTGGGAATCACGTTTGGCGGCGTGGGGAGAGCCGCGCTTTCGGGCCGGGCAGATTCTCGATTGGTTGTTTCGCCGGCGGGTGCGGGTGTGGGATCAAATGACGAACCTGCCGGCCGGTCTCCGGGCGCGGCTGGCGGCGGAGTTCCCTCCCGCTGTGCTTTCGCAGGTCCGACTTTCCGGCTCCGAGGACACGACCAGAAAATACCTCTTCCGGCTGGCCGACGGACAACTCGTTGAAAGCGTTCTGATCCCGGCCTCCCCGGCGCTCTATGGCGAAGCCTCCGACCGGCGGACGATTTGCATTTCGAGCCAGGTCGGCTGCGCTTATGGCTGCAAGTTTTGCGCCAGCGGGTTGGATGGATGGAAACGCAACCTCTCGGCCGGCGAAATCGTGGATCAGTTTCTGCAGGTCGAGGCGTTGAGCGGCGATAAGATCAACAACATCGTCTTCATGGGCATGGGCGAACCGCTGGCCAACTACGAGTCCCTGCCGCGGGCGATTCAGATCCTGAACGCGCCCTGGGGCGTCGGACTCGGCGCCCGTCA
>CAZEYT010000019.1:0-40331 GCA_964516295.1 uncultured Chthoniobacterales bacterium
GGTGCCGGGGCCCTCCGCATCCGGCTGCGGGGCTCGCCACCGCCTCCGCGGGGATTGGAGCGCCGCCGAGAGCAGTCTTTTTTCCGCCCTCACAGCCCTCGCCGGGCAGACGTCCTGGACCTCCGCCGCGTTGTCGAGTTGGGCCGCCGCTGCGCTCACCAGCTGGGCCGCCGCTGCCCAATCCTCGTGGGGAGCCGGCGCGCAAACCAGCTGGCAAACGGCAGCTCCGTCTTCCTGGACGGCCGAGTCCCTCTCCAGTTGGCTGCAAAGTGTCCAATCCTCCTGGGGCGAAAAAGGTGCCCTGTCCTCCGGCGAAGCCGCGCAACTCACCAGCTGGCTCCAAGCCGCCTCATCGTCTTGGGCGGGAGCAGCGCTTTCCAGCTGGACCCAGGCCGCGCTGACGAGTTGGTCGCAGGGAGCGATGACCAGCTGGGGCCATGCCGAGACCAGCAGTTGGGGCGGGTCGGAGACCATGCCCTCCGCCGCACCGCGGGAGTTCTTCATGCACGTCAATGCCGAGGTCATCTTCTACGGCGGCACTCACCCGCAAGCCAAAGTGACCATCGACGGACAGCCCGTTCGCCTCAATCCCGACGGCACCTTCCGGCATCACTTCATTTTCCCGGACGGAAAATACGAGATTCCCATCGTCGCCGTGTCGCCCGACGGCGTGGAGACCCGTCAGGCCGCTCTGCGATTTGAGCGTTCCACCACCCGCGTCGGCGAGGTTGGCTCCACCGCCCAGCCGCCACTTGGTGCGCCCATGGGCGCGAAGCTCTGAAAAAAAACGCCCCACCGCCGACCAAGCCGGATCCATGGACGGCGGACTTCTTCCGCTGGCTGGACGCGGAGAAAAACGCTTCGCCACGCACGATCACGACCTACCGGACGTCGATCTCGGAGTTTCGAAAATTTCGTCCCAAGGAAACCTGGCGTCAGCTAAAAGTCGACGATTTTCGCGCGTGGATGTTGGAACTAATGAAGCGCGACATGGCCCGCGCCAGTGTCCGGCTGCGGTTCTCCGCGCTGCGGGCTTTTTACGATTTTCTCCTCCAGCGGGGATTCGTTACCAAAAACATCCTCCGCGAAGTTTCCCTGCCGAAGACCGAGAAGCAGCTGCCGCGCTTTCTCACCACCGGACAGATGGAGACCCTCATCGAGTCCCCCGCCAGCAAAGAGAAATCACAACAAGCCCCCGCTTGGTCGGCGGCGCGGGATTCCGCCATCATCGAACTTTTCTATTCCACCGGTATGCGTCTCTCCGAACTCGCCGGACTCGATGTCGGCGATCTCGACGTGATCAGTGAGACCGCCCGCGTAACGGGCAAAGGTGCGCGGGAACGGGTTTGCCCGGTTGGTGGACCGGCCCTCGAAGCCGTGCAACGCTATCGTCGCGAAGCGGGTGTTCACAGTGGTCCGCTTTTCATCAACAAATCCCGTCGCCGCCTCTCCGCCCGCGCGATCTGGGCGATGATCAAGACCCGCCTCGTCGAAGCCGGTCTCCCCGCCAATCTCTCCCCCCACAAAATCCGCCACAGTTTTGCCACCCACCTCCTCGACGCCGGAGCCGACCTCCGCAGCGTCCAGACCCTCCTCGGCCACGCCAGCCTTTCCACCACACAGATCTACACGCACGTCACCACCGAGCGCCTCAAGCGCGCCTACGACGCCGCCCACCCCCGCGCCACCGGTGGGTCGGACTGAATTCTCCGGCAATCAAAACGCGGGGAATGCCTCGCCGCCGCTTCCGGAAGCCAATCCGCAATGGGGGAATGGCCACAGAGCCCGTGCGCCACACCCGCCAAGACCAGGAAAACCCTCACCGGAGCGCCCGAGAGTCTCTCCCCGGGTGTGAACCACCCATTCAAATGAACCCACGAGCCAACCCATAGCGCTGAGCGTACCAGCACCATGCCAGCCAAAGGGTGCTTTTCCCGGTTCACCGGCCTCAGTCCCTCGGGCGCGTGTGCTGGAGGGACTCTCGGCTACAACTTCGGTAGGCATGCGACTTCTCAACGATGTTTGAAGACGTTTTCTAAAACGCGAGGATGTTTCGAGCCTTGATTTGTGCCCAATGCGTATGGGTAACCAAAGATCAAGTAGGCCCTGAGAAAAACGTGGGGGGAGGGAGAGACGGTGGGGTCGCTGTCCTTCCGGGTCGACGGAAACGAGGTACCGAAATTCTCTTGCCGCAGAGCGCCTCTCCCGTTCATCGTTCGCCACCTGCCTCATGCCCCGACACGACCACCGCGCGCCCGATCAGATCCGTCCCGTCCATTTTCAAAAAGACATCGCCCCCCATGCGCAGGGTTCCGTGCTCGTCTCCTTTGGCAACACCCGCGTCATCTGCGCCGCCACGATCGAGGAATCCGTTCCCCGTTGGATGAAGGAACAAAATGTCACCGGCGGCTGGCTCACCGCGGAGTACTCCATGCTCCCCTACTCGACCAACACGCGCAAAGCCCGCGACGCCACACGCGGAAAGATTGACGGCCGCAGCACGGAGATTCAACGTCTCATCGGCCGCTCGCTCCGCGCGGTGGTCGACCTCGAAAAACTCGGATCCCGCACACTCTGGGTCGATTGCGATGTGCTCCAAGCCGATGGCGGCACGCGCACGGCGGCAATTACCGGTGCCTCGGTTGCCGTCGAACTTGCCACCCGCGCTCTCGTCGAGCAGGGCAAACTCAAGGAACTCCCGATCCGCAACCGCGTCGCGGCGATCAGCGTCGGCATCGTTTCCGGCGAAGTTCTGGTTGATCTCGATTACTCGGAAGACAAAGACGCCGAGGTCGATATGAATGTCGTCCTGACCGACAAGATGGACTTTGTCGAAGTCCAGGGCTCGGGCGAGGAATCGGTCTTCTCCTCCGCCCAACTCGCCGCCCTCCTCGCCGGAGCCGGCACGGGCGTCTCCCGTCTCCTCGAACTGCAAAACGAATTTCTTTCCCAATGAAAAAAGCACTCATCACCGGCATCACCGGACAGGATGGCTCCTACCTCGCCGACCTGCTCCTTTCCAAAGGCTACGAAGTCCACGGGATCATCCGTCGCGCCAGCACGTTCAATACGTCGCGCATCGACCACCTTTACCAAGACCCCCACGTCAACGGCGTCAAACTCTTCCTTCACTATGGCGACCTCGCCGACTCGGTGAATCTCGTCAAACTGATCTATCAACTCACCCCCGATGAGATTTATCACCTCGGGGCCCAGAGCCATGTGCGCGTGAGTTTTGACATCCCGGAATACACCGCGGACGTCACCGGCGTGGGCACCATTCGCATCCTCGAGGCCATGCGCGAGGCGGGCGTCAAATCCCGGTTCTATCAGGCCTCAAGCAGCGAAATGTTTGGAAAGGTCCAGGATGTGCCCCAGACGGAGACAACACCCTTCTGGCCGCGCAGTCCCTACGGAGCTGCCAAGGTTTTTGCTTACTGGGCCACCGTCAACTACCGTGAAAGCTACGGCATGCACACGACCAATGGCATCCTTTTCAATCACGAGAGCCCGCGCCGTGGTGAAACATTCGTCACCCGCAAAATTACCCGGGCCGTCGCCGCCATCAAACTCGGTCGGCAGAAAGAACTCTTCCTCGGCAACCTTGATGCCAAGCGCGACTGGGGCTACGCGCCGGAATACGTCGAAGGCATGTGGCGCATGGTCCAGCACGACACGCCGGACGATTATGTCCTTGCGACCAACGAAACGCATACCGTTCGCGAGTTTGTCGAAGAAGCCTTTGCCCGCGTCGACCTTGACTGGAAGGAATTTGTCAAATACGACGCCCGCTACGAACGCCCGGCGGAGGTTGATCTCCTCATCGGAAATCCCGCCAAAGCCAAGCGTATCCTTGGCTGGGAACCCAAGACCACGTTCAAGGAGCTCGTCGGCATCATGGTCGACGCCGATCTCGCCGACCTCAAAAAGCGCGGCCAATAGGTGCGGATTTTTTTTGCCGCTCACCGAATGATTTCGATTGCTTTCATGAAACGTTGGGAATATTTGACATGGATCATGATTTTCCGCATGCGTCCGTTGTTGGTCCTGGCGGTGATGGCTGTCTCTTCGGCCATGGTCTTGGCACAGGATTCGTCTGCGCCGAAGCCGGATTACGGCTCAAAAGATGCCGAAGCCGATGCGGCCAAGCTGGCCAACGTTGACAAGGTTCCCGGGTATGGTGGCATTGCTTTTGGAGCCGCCCTTCCATCCGACGGATTCGAACTCGAACAGGATCGTGGCAATCTCAAGATCTTCAAAAAAGACAAAGAGAATCTGCTCCTCGGTCCGGCCCTGCTCGATACGATTCTTTACTATGTTGTCGACGGAAAGCTCTACGGAGTCGCGTTTCACACCGATGACGGGCAGGATTCCCTCGCCCTCAAAGGCATCTTCATCCAAGCGTTCGGAATGGGCACCAATTCCCAAGACGGGGCTCCCTCGACGGTCTGGATCGGAAAAAAGAACGGTGCCCTCTTCGATCTGAATACCGCCACCGGGGAAGGCAGCGCTTTTCTTTTCGATAACAAACTTCACGACGCGGTGCTCGCCGAACAATCGGCCGCCGCCAAATCCGCAGCGCAGAAACTCATCCAAGGCAAATAGAATGAACCCATCCACTTCCTTCACGGCCCATCTGAAAGCCCTTCTCGTCGGCGGAGCGATCGTTCTCTCGGCGAGCCAGAAATCCGAAGCCGCCGCTGTTCCGGCTCCTGAAAAAGATGCCTCGATCGACAGCCGTGTCGCCAAGATCCGCGAAGCGCTGCGCGGTGAATCTCAGACCGCCATCGGCTCCGGCCCCATACAAGGTCAGGCCGATGCCGGACTCATGTGGTGGCGCAACGCTTGGGGCAACGGCGGCTGGCACAATTGGGGCAACGGTTGGCACAATTGGCATAACGGCGGCTGGGGCAACTGGCACAATTTCTGATTTCCCCCCCGATGATCGAGCCTCCCGCCGGAGTTCCGGAGCCCGTCTCCGCGACCCGGCGGAGGCCGGTCTGTTCTCGTGAAGAGTGGCTGAGGCTGGCCGTCATTCAGCCCTCTCCTTTCTGCAATATCAATTGCGACTACTGCTACCTTCCGGATCGCAGCGCGACGCACCGGATGAGCGAGGAGACTCTTGAGGCCGTTGTCCGACGCATCTTTGAGACGGATCTCGTTCACGAGTCGATCACCTTCGTCTGGCACGCCGGCGAGCCTCTCGCGGTCCCCATCGCCTGGTACGAAAAGGCCTTCGAACTCATTTCGGTCCACGCACCGCGGGATCTCAAGGTCATTCACTCTTTCCAAACCAACGCCACGCTGATCAACGAACGCTGGTGTGAGTTTATCAAAGCCCGTGGTCTTTCGATCGGCGTCAGCTTGGACGGACCGGCGGCGATTCACGACGCCCACCGCAAGACCCGCCAAGGCAAAGGCACCCACGAAGCCGCCATGCGCGGGGTTCGTCTCCTCCTCGAGCATGCGATTGATTTTCATGTCATCGCCGTCGTCAGTCGCGAATCGCTCGATCACGCGGACGCCATCTTCGATTTTTTTGTGGAAAAGGGGATCACCTGTTTCGGCTTCAACGTGGAGGAACAGGAAGGCATTCACGAGACCAGCTCGCTGGAGGGAACCTCCCAGGATGGCGTGGAGAGGTTTTTCCGCCGGATGTTCGAGCGTCAAAAGGCCACGGGCGGAGCGGTGCGCATCCGGGAATTCGACTTTGCGCTCCAGCGCATCTTTGCGGGCCGCGATGCCGCCTCCGCGGAATTCGTTTACGAAAACGAACAGGTCCGCCCGTTCGGGATTCTCAGTGTCGACTGGCAGGGAAATTTCTCCACCTTCTCACCGGAGATGCTGGGCGTTCCCACGAAGGAATACGGGACGTTTGCATTCGGGTCGCTGAAAACCGGTGGTTTGGACCAAGCTCTCAAAAACCCGTCGTTTCTCCGCGTGCTCCAAGATACCAGCGCGGGTGTGGAACGTTGCCGCCGGGAGTGTGCCTTTTTCCAGCTTTGCGGCGGTGGAGCCCCAGCCAACAAGTATTTTGAAAACGGGTCGTTCAACTCCACGGAGACCGCCTACTGTCGGCACGTGATCCAGCTCCCGCTTTCCATCGTCTTGGACGACCTCGAAGCCGGACTCGCGCTCTCGTCCCGCTAACTTGAAGCGAGTCCCCTACTCCGCCGGAACCATCTTGTCGGGCCGACCGGTCTTGTGCCCTTTCCCAGCTGTGACCCCGTTGAAAGCATCCACCTCGGCCCCCTGGAGACGCCGCTTGGGCCGGGGACCGAAATTGAACCGGATGTTCTTCATCGTATCGCCGGGCTTCGCACACCGTCCAAGCGCCGCCGTGGGCTCAAACCCGCTGTGCATCATGCAATTCTCACACCGCTTGTCGCGCGCCACCCCGTCGACCACGCCATAGTTCTCCCACTTCGTCGTCTCGAGAAGCTCGCGATATGTTTTGTAGTGCCCGTCCGTCATCACATAGCACGGGCCTTTCCAGCCTCTGATATTTCGCGTGGGGATCGCCCAGGCCGAGCAGGTCAGTTCCCGCGCCCCGGCGAGGAAATCAAAATACACCGGCGTCCCAAACAGTGTGTAGCGCTCGGACCATGCCGTGATGTCTTTGAATTTCTGCTTGGTCAGCGGGCGGGTCAGGAAAAAGTTCTCCGGCTGAAGATTCAGACGCTTCCGCATGTCTTCCTTGGCCGCGTCGTAATCATAGCCGGGGGAAATCGTGTGGCCATCGACGTCGAGCCACGACAGATAGTCAAACATCTGCTCGATCTCGGCCATGTCGGTCTCCTTGTAGATCGTAGTATTCGTCGCGACCTGATACCCGAGGATCTTCGCCATCCTAATCGCCGCGATGCATTCCTTGAAAACGCCTTCCCGCTCCACGATCAAATCATGGGTGCGCTCGAGGCCGTCGAGGTGAACGTTCCAATACATCCACCGGCTTGGCGCGATCACCGTTGCCCCGACATTTTTGCCTCCAGCCCGCACCTGCTCGGTCTGCTCCGTCGTGATAAGCTCTTCGCTGGCCAAGACTTCCAAGAGGCGCGACACGCCATCCGGGTCCGCAGAAAAACGCGATGCCAGATAATCCCGCATCTTCTTCCGCATGAACATCCCGTTCGTGCAGACATACACGATGCGTTTTTGCTCCAGAAGCCCTGCCACCAGCTCCTCGATCTGGGGGTAAATCAACGGCTCGCCACCGCAGATCGAAACCATCGGCGCATCGCACTCGGCCGCTGCTCCCAAACAATCTTCCAACGACATCACATCCTTCAGCGACGTCGAGTATTCGCGGATCCTTCCACACCCCGTGCAGGTCAGATTGCAAGTGTGCAGGGGCTCAAGCTGAAGGACCGTTGCAAACTTATCGACCCCTCTCAGCTTTTTCCCAATTATGTAAGCGGCGATCCGGGCCGTCAGTGCGAGCGGAAACCTCATCAGCCGGTGATAAGACTCCCCGCTGCGCCCGGTGTCAAGTGCCGGGGTTTCGCCATGAGCCTCCCCTTTCCTTTTCCACCAGCCCGGTTATCGTCAAAAGCTCCCACATGAGACCCGACAAATTCACCGCCAAAATGCAGGAGGCGCTGAACGCTGCGCTCGACCTGGCGTCCAAAAACGAGAACCCCGAGATCACCAACGATCACTTCCTCCTCGCGCTCCTCTCGCAACCCGACGGGCTTGTCCGGCCACTCTTCGAGAAAATGGGCGTCCCGGCCGCGGGCCTCGAATCCGCCTTGCGGACGGCCATCGATCGATTTCCCCGAGTCCGCGGCGGAGCCCAAGCGCATCTCTCATCCGAACTCCGCAAGACGCTCGATGAAGCCGAAGGCGAGATGGCAAAGCTCAAGGACGAGTTCCTCAGCGCGGAACATTTTCTGATCGCTCTTTTCGCCGGTTCCTCACCGGCCGCGACGCTTCTCAAAGACGCCGGCATCACCCGCGACGCGCTCATGAAGGCGCTTGTGGAAATCCGTGGAAATCAACGCGTCACCGACCAGGATCCGGAAGGCAAATACCAAACGCTTGAGAAATACGGACGCGATCTCACCGAGCTCGCCCGCAAGGGCAAGATCGACCCGGTCATTGGCCGCGACGAGGAAATCCGACGCACGATGCAGGTCCTCTCGCGCCGCACAAAAAACAACCCGGTCCTCATCGGCGAGCCGGGTGTCGGAAAAACAGCCATTGTCGAAGGCCTCGCCCGCCGCATCGTCAGCGGCGACGTTCCGGAGTCCCTCAAGAACAAACGCGTCGTGGCCATGGACATCGGAGCCATGGTCGCAGGGGCGAAGTTCCGCGGCGAATTCGAAGACCGCCTCAAAGCCTTTCTCAAAGAGGTCACCTCCAGCGAGGGCGAGGTCATCCTCTTTATCGACGAACTCCATACCATCGTCGGGGCCGGTGCCGCGGAGGGGTCAATGGACGCCAGCAACCTTCTCAAGCCCCAGCTGGCCCGCGGCGAACTCCGAACCATCGGCGCCACCACCCTCGATGAATACCGCAAATACATCGAAAAAGACGCTGCGCTCGAACGCCGCTTCCAGCCCGTCATGGTCGACGAACCCAGTGTTGAGGATACCATCGCCATCCTGCGCGGCCTCAAAGAGCGCTATGAAGTTCACCACGGCGTTCGCATTCAAGACGCCGCCATCGTGGCCGCCGCGATCCTGAGCCACCGCTACATCAGCGACCGCTTCCTGCCGGACAAGGCCGTTGACCTCATCGATGAGGCTGCGTCGCGCCTGAAGATCGAGCTGGATTCGATGCCGACCGAGCTCGATCAGATGGAGCGTCAAATCATGCAGTTCGAGATGGAGCGCCAGGCCTTGGCAAAGGAAAAAGACGCCGCCAGCCGGGACCGCCTCGCCAAGCTGGAAAAAGAACTCGCCGATACCCGCGAAAATGCCGCCCAGCTCAAAACCCGCTGGCTCAAGGAGAAAGAGGAAATTGGCAAGGGTCAGAAGCTCGCGGAAGAGATCGAGCAGGCAAAAGCCGACCTCGAGCAAGCCCAGCGGCGCGGTGACCTCCAACGCGCAAGCGAGCTTCAATACGGCCGTCTTCCGGAACTTCAACGCCAGCTCGAAACCGTCACAGCCAAAGAACGCGAGGCCGGCACCCTGCTCAAGGAGGAAGTCACCGAAGAAGACATCGCCAAGGTCGTCGCGTCCTGGACAGGCATTCCCGTCTCCCGCCTTCAAGAGGGGGAACGCGCCAAACTGGTGAAGATGGAAGAACGCCTCATGGAACGCATCGTCGGCCAGCAACAGGCGATCCAGGCCGTTTCGAACGCCGTCCGACGCGCTCGCGCGGGTCTCCAAGATGAAAACCGTCCGATCGGGTCCTTTCTCTTTCTCGGTCCCACCGGCGTCGGAAAAACCGAGCTCTCCAAGGCTCTCGCCGAGTTTCTCTTCGACGATGAAGGCGCGATCATCCGCCTCGACATGTCCGAATACATGGAGAAACACACCGTCGCCCGGCTCATCGGAGCACCTCCGGGTTACGTCGGCTACGAAGAGGGCGGCCAGCTCTCGGAAGCCGTTCGGCGCAAACCGTATTCCGTCGTTCTTTTTGATGAGGTCGAGAAGGCGCACAGCGACGTGTTCAATGTTCTCCTCCAGGTTCTCGATGACGGACGCATCACGGACGGCCAGGGCCGAACCGTGGACTTCAAGAACACCGTCATCATTCTCACCTCCAACATCGGCAGCCAATACATCATGGAGGACCTGCCGAAAGAGGAGCGCAACCGCCGCGTGCAGGAAGCCCTGCGCGGACACTTCCGGCCGGAGTTTCTGAATCGCATAGACGAGACGATCATCTTCGACCGACTTGATGACAGCCAGATTACCCACATTGTGGATATTCAGCTTCGCCGTCTGGTGACCCGTTTGGAGAAGCAGAACATCCGCCTTTCCCTCAGCGATCGCGCCAAGAGATTCCTCGCCCGCGAGGGCTACGACCCCGCTTATGGCGCACGTCCCCTCAAGCGTGTGATCCAGCGCGAGATCCTCGACCCGCTGAGCTTGGAGATTCTCGACGGACACTTCGCCGAGGGCGATGTCATTGAAGCGAACGAGAAGGACGGGCGATTGGAGTTCAAAAAATCGTGACCGTCCTCGCCCTGCTGATTGCCGTGGCCTTTCCCGTCACGCAGACCGATCTGGATCATGCGTTCGGGGATCGACCCGGCGCAATGGTGGTTACCGATGTCGAGACGGGGGAAACCCTTCGTCACAATCCGGGCCTCTGCGCCGAGCCTCTGCCGCCTTGTTCGACGTTCAAGATTTGGAACTCCGCCATCGGCTTCGAAACCGGCGTGCTTAAGGAGGTCGATCAGCCGTTTTGGAAATGGGATGGCGAGAAGCGCTTTATTCCGGATTGGAATCAAGACCTCGACCTCCGCGGTGCGTTTCGCGCCTCCTGCGTTCCGGCCTTTCAGGCCCTGGCGCGCCAGATCGGTCGCGAGCAGATGGTGGCTTGGCTGGCCAAGCTTGATTATGGCAACCAGGATATCTCATCGGGTCTCGATGTATTCTGGCTTCCCGCCCCGGATATTACCCCCATCCTCATCTCCGCGGATGAGCAGGCCCAGTTGATCACGAGCCTCCTCAAGGGCGCACTTCCGCTCTCATCCTCCACCCGCGACCGCCTCGCCGAACTGATGAAGACGGCCGAATTCAAAGGCGGGACTCTCCACGGAAAAACAGGCACCGGCGACGCCGGGAAATCCTCGCCGACCGTCGGCTGGTATGTCGGATGGTTCGACACGGGAACTCGAAAGTTCGCGTTTGCCTGTGTGCTCACCGGCCCAGGAGCGTCGGGAAAAAATGCCCGCGCGGTAGTCGAAACGCTCTTCGGGAAGTGATCAGCGTTCCGGCTTGGCGAGAAAGTCCTTGGGATTCAACCGGAGGGCTTCCATGATTTTCAGAGCCGCATACGCATCATTGGCGGCATAGCGCAGTTGCCTCGGCGTCAGCTCCCGGGCCGCCCAATTGCTTGTCGTCGTTGACTTCGATTTCGGAAAGCTCCGTTGGAGGACCGCTCCCATCGCGGCCCGCACACCCAATTGTCGAGAATAGCCCTTCTTGCAAAACACATGGTCAAGGTCCAACACCGACTGAATCGAAACCCCGAGCCGGTTCCGAACCTGGCCGTGATCATTCCTCAACCCGAAGCCCACCTTGAGAATATACGCCGACTCGACCAACGCCGCCACCGTTTCCAAACATTCGCGACGGTGCAGTTGAAAAATGTAAGCGCAATCAGTGAGGGCAAACTGCACCACATGAGGTCCCGTGCTTTTCTCCCCCGCCCGAAAAGTTGGCTTCGCTTCCGTGTCGAATCCCGCCACTCCCGCCTCAATAATGGCGGCGGCGGCAGCCTCGCACTCTGCCCGGTTCTTCGGAACGAAAATCCGCTCCGGAGGAAGACCTTCAAATGGCTCCAACAAATCCGTCTGCGCCTTGGTCAAGGCGGCCGGACGGCCGGAGGGAACCTTCACGGCCTTGGCAGGCTTGGGCAGCCAACCGGCAATGGAGCGCGACAACCAAGACGGAACCAAAGACCGTTTTTGCGCAGTGGAACTTGAGGAAGGCTTGGGCATTCCGCCTACCTCTAAAAGAATCCCCCACCCGGCGCAACGCCGGACACTCACCACCAGCGCCACATATTCGGAACACTCGAATTGGTCGCAAAATAGGAATACCCGAGGTCTCCCTTTCGGGCCTCCACATGGAAGTCACAGAAAAGATACAGTCCCTGACCGGCCGGATGGGATGTTCGATAGGCAGTTCGAACGTTTCTTTGAGTCACCGCACGCACCGACGGATCCAACCGGTGCCCCTGCGCTTCATTGCCCTCGGCCATAATCACGATCTCCGAACGCTTCGGAATCCGGGCGAGGTTGCCATTCCAGTTCGCCACGTTGTCGACGTTTGGGTTGTACGCAAAGGCGACCGGCTGCCTGATGGCATTGGCCGCGGTGGGGACGGTAAATCCGGGATAAGCCCGCGCCGATGGACTGAACCAAACCGGTCGCCGCATCCAATTGTAAATGGAATTGGGATTGAACGACCGGTCCGGCGGCATGTAGCGATCCACCGCCTCCAGAAACGTCCAGCGGTCCCCTTGTCCGGGCGTTGTTTCGGTCCCCGGGATCTTGCTGCCTTGATTCGGGAGAGCATTGAACTCCGACGTATACATGGCGAGAGCGGCTCCGATTTGCTGGAGTCGGTTAATGTCCGACGCCATGTCTGCCCGTCGCAGGGCGGACTGCGCCACGGGGAAAAGGAGCACCGCCAGCAAACCGATGATCCCGACCACAACCAAAAGCTCCACCAGCGTGAAGCCGAACGAGCGACGAAAATGGGGGGAGTAAGTTGTCATGGCTGTCTCCTACTCCACCGACACGCGAACTTCCGCCAGCGACCCAATGAACGGACGGGCCAAAGGCTCCCCCGGCAGTGGACGCGGAGCACTGGCTCCCATGAGAAGATTCACCGCTTTCGACTCCTGCCAGATGGTGTCTTGGGGGACTCCCTCCACTTCCTCGTCATCCACTTTCAAGGTCATTTTCTCCGGCGTAATCTCCGCCTCGACCTCCTGCCATTCGCCAGGGCGCGAGGCCGCACGGATCTGCGTCACGACGTTGACACCGTGCCAGACGACCAGAATAAACGCCGACGCTTTTCCGAGGTGACGAATCTCCCATTGCGTGCCGTAGCGGAGCACCGTGGCATCGTCCTGCTCGCCGATCTCTCCCACATTCACTCGAAACGAGACCGTCAGTTTTTGAACCAATCCGGGAAAAGGCTTCTGCGTGCGCAGCGCCAAGGCTTGTTGGCCGGAGAACTGCAGAGACTTGGAGTCGCGGCCTTCCGGTGGTTTGGGTCCAATGGTGATTCCTACGGCATCCGCCGTGTCCATGTCGAATTCCGCCTCTACATCCGGCAAAAAGAGGCCCGCCCCGTCGGACTTTGCACCTTCCGCCAGCCAGAGCGATTCGGACTGACCAACCGCAAGCAGGGGAACAAAACAAACGGTGGCCAAAAGGCTCAACCAAATGCGTGGCACGGGGCATACGGGGGAGTTCACAGGAAAAACGTAAACAACCCGGCAGAGCATTGCAAATATTTTTATACATGTGCATTTTTATTGCGTTGCGTTGATAATCTTCCGCTGTCGGACCCGGTGACATCAACCTAAACTGTTGCGATTTGTTGCTTTTTGGATTGACCCTTCGCCGAGAGCCGCCAAGGTGGAGCGTGTGAAAGCGAAGCAACGCACCAACCTTCGAGAGATTGCTCAGCGCCTCGGGCTTTCCGCCAGCACCGTCTCCCGCGCGCTTCGCGAACTCCCGGGCATCCACCCCGAGACCCGCCAGCAGGTTTTTGAGACCGCGAAGGAGCTGGGTTACCGCGGCGGAGAGCTTTTGAACAAGCAGAAGTTCAGCAACGTGCTCACCCTCTTCCAAGGCATAAACTCCGACACCGACCACGAGTATCTGGCCGGTCTCAGTTCGGCGGCCGTCGCGCTGAACATGTCGCTCATTTCCCACCATTACCGCCCGGACGAATGTTCCAACATTCTCAAGCCCCACCTGCAACCACGCGCCCTGACGGCGGGACAGATCGAGGGCGTGGTCTTGATCCACCGCTGGCCGGCGGAAATTGTCTCTGTTCTTCGATCAAAGTTCCCCGTGGTCTCGATTGTCCATGATTACCCCGGCACTGACGTTGACGTGATTTCACTCGATGATCGTGGCGGGATGGATCTCCTCGTCGCTCACCTCCGGGCGACCGGACGCAAACGGATCGGGTTTTTCGGACTCTGTGGGGACATGACCTGGTCCCGAAGCCGGTTTGCGGGATTTGTGGACGCGACCATTCAGCACGGCGGGCGCTTTGAAAGCACGGACCTCGTCGAGGTCACGCTGGAGGAGGCGCTTTCGGAAATCGAGTTCCAAGCGGGCTTGGCCAGCCAACGGGCAGTGGAACGGTCACGGCGCGGCGTGGATGCTTGGATTTGCTCCAGTGAAATGATCGCCCGATCGCTTCTCCGTCATATGGAACAGGCGGGATTCAGCATCCCCGGGGATGTTTCAATTACCGGTTTCCATGCCTCGTCCATTCGCCCGCAAACGGGAATTCTCCTGACTTCCACCGAGGCTCCCTTGGCCGAACTCGGGGCAGCGGCGCTCCGGCGCTTGGTCCACCGCATCGAAGGCCCGGACTCGACCCGGCGGCTCATTCTCCTGCCGTGTTCCCTTCGTCAAGGCGGCAGCACTCTGGCCGGCCGGTAAACCCGCCCTCCACGCCTGCCCGGCGGCCATCCGGACGATTTGTTGCGCTCCTTGTCTTCCGGATTCCTGATCCACATCTGAGTTTTCCTCGTCGTTATGGGGAGATCGCACCCCAAGCCTCTGCATCAATACCGGCAATTGCATTCCTCAACAATCGATTTTTGTATCTTTATATTGCGATATATTGCTTTTTGTGATTTCCTGTTTGCGACAGATGTTTCCCTCCGATCCAGACCCCACACGCGTCGGCGTGAGCCTCCGGGAGATCGCCATGGAAGTCGGCGTCTCGGTTTCGACCGTCTCGCGTTCGCTTCGCGATGCGCCGGGTGTGGATGCGGAGACGCGAACGCGCGTTTTGAAAGCGGCCGAGCGACGTGGTTACCGCCCGCCGCTTCGCTCACGTCACTCCCGACCATGTCCGACCCTGACTTTTTTGGTTCTCTCCCGAAGTCACTCGCCGGGGATGATTTCGGACCTCATGACCGGCATCAGCCGAGCGGCTGTTGAGGCGGAAACGACGGTCCTGAGTCATCAACCTCCCGCCGCAAATCCCTTTTTGGTCCTGCAACCGCCCCACCAACCGCCCGCGCTGCGGACCGGATCGGTGGACGGCATCCTGCTTCTTCAAAAGTGGCCGGCCGAGATCGTCATCGGTCTCTCACGGATCAGCCCGGTCGTTTCCGTTCTTGCTTCACACTCGGGCACGGATGCCATCGAGATCGATCTGGCCGGTGGCGTCGAACGGGAGATTGATCGCTTGCCGGCCTCCGAGCCCGGGAGAGTCGGATTTTTTCACGATAAGCCCACCGACTCGTCCAATGGGCTGTGCGAGACCTGCCGTGAGGCCGCGGAGTCCAGACCAAACAT
Organism: uncultured Chthoniobacterales bacterium; assembly: GCA_964516295.1. GTDB lineage: Bacteria > Verrucomicrobiota > Verrucomicrobiia > Chthoniobacterales > Terrimicrobiaceae > CAZEYT01. Next base: position 15,182 of record CAZEYT010000019.1, read on the forward strand.
GCGCGACGCCGTGGTCGGCTCGAGCGAGTCGATAGACGACCGTGAGAGCGCCATGAATTCCGCGGTTCGTGGCGGGATTCTGACTTGGATTTGCGCCGACGAAGCGGCTGCTCGGCGATTCCGCACCGGCCCTGCTCGCTCGCTGGAAGATCGGGTTCGACTCCTGGTCCCGGTCGGCGGTCGTGGCGGTGGCTCGTGCATCAGAGAAGCCCTCGAATCCGCCGGCCTTGCAGCCGTGCGCCGTATGCTCCACCGCCTCGCCCAGCCCGCCGAACCCTCCCGAACCATCCTGATGGACACCTCTTTTTCCGTCTCCCTCTTTTCCCCATCCCCCACCCTGTGAGATCGATCCTCTCCCTGATTCTTCTTGGCCTGACGCCTGCCCTGTTCGCGGAGCTGCCGATGCAGCCGATGACTTTGAAAGACCTCCCCGCCCCGGCGTTTGTTCCGGACGGCGGCGTTTTTCTCCGAATGGGCAACCGCTTGGTCGCCTCGGGATTATCAGACGGCTCGAATGTTCTTTGGACAGCCAACGCAGATCTGGACCGCTGGACCCCCGGCACCGCTCCGGTCCCGCGTCAGCCCGCTGTGGCGCGTTGGGACAAGGTCTGGTTCTTGGCGGGCGGCATTCGCGACGGAGCGATCACGGCCGAAACCAAAATCGTCGACATGGTTGATGGAACGCCAGTCTTTCGTCCGCTTCCCGATCTTCCGAAGCCGGTTGCCGGAGCGGCGGCGGCCGTGATCAAAAATCGGCTCTATGTTTTCGGTGGAGCCACCTCGTTGGAACCGTTTGTTGCCAGCGATGACTTTTGGATTCTCGACTTGGACAATCCCGTGGCCTGGCAGCCGGGGCCGGCATTTCCCGGTGGCCCGCGGGCCTTTGTGGCGGCGACCGAGCAATATGACATGCTTTGCCTCTTCGGTGGCTTTGCCGGAGAAGCTCTGGCCGAAACATGGGTCTTTCGCCCCGTACCGCTGGAGGGAACCAACGAATCGGGATGGCGCAGGATGACCGACCTGCCCGTTCCCGCCAGCGGTGCCAGCGCTCTGCCAATGGGACAGGCCCAGGTATTTGTGATCGGAGCCGGAGACCGCCCGTTGCTCTTCCATACGCTGACCGACGCCTGGTGCGCTTTCAATGTCTCGCCGAATCTGAAAAATCCGGTCGCTGTTCGTGACGGACAAAAAATCCTGGTCGCCGGGAAGGATTCCGGCGGCAACGGCGCGTTGGTTGGGCTGGAAGCCCCGCGAAACATTCGCAGTCTTGTGTGGCTTGACTACGGTGTGATCATTTCCTATTTCGTTCTCCTCGCCCTCATCGGCTTTTACTTCTCCAGCCGCCAGGAATCGAGTGAGGAATTCGCGCTCGGCAATCGCAAAGTCCGCTGGTGGGCGGCCGGGATCAGCATGTTCGCGACAGGAGCGTCGGCAATCAGTTTCATGGCCATCCCCGCACTGGCCTTCGCCACCAACCTGGTGTGGTTGTTTCCGTTGATTGTCTTCATTCCGGCCTATTTCGTGACGGCGCACCTGATCTTCCCCCTCTTGCGGCGGATGGAAATTACGTCGACTTACGAATACCTCGAGCGGCGTTTCAACCGCCCGCTTCGCTTGATTTCGAGCTTCCAGGCGATTCTTTTTCAGACAATCGCGAGAACCAGCGTCGTATTGGTCCTGCCGGCACTGGCGATCTCCTCCGTCACCGGAATCAACGTGTTTTGGAGCGTTGTCCTGATGGGATTCATTACCACGCTCTATACAGCCATCGGGGGATTCGAGGCGGTGATCTGGACCGAGGTTTTCCAAGCAGTGCTGATGTTGTTCGTCCCGATTGCGATGATCGTGCTGTGTCTGACCGCCCTTCCCGGCGGACCTTCGGAATTTGTCTCGACCGGACTGGCCTACAACAAATTCGACTTCGCGCTTTTCACCTGGGATGTCGCGGTGCCCGCCTTCTGGCTGTTGATGTTGATGCAGTTCGTGACGGTGACCGTGGCGGTGGCCGGCGACCAACCGGTCATCCAGCGAGTCTTCTCGACGCCTCTGAAAGAAGTGCGGCGGGTGAATGCCATGAGCACGGCGTGCGGAATCCTCATTGGCGTCATCGTCAACGTCATGGGTTTGGCGATCTTCGCTTATTTCCGCGCACATCCGGAAAAATTCGCCCCCAATGCGCAGACCGATCAGATCGTGCCGATGTTTGTCGCGCAAGCGATGCCGGTCGGCATGGCCGGCCTGGTCATCGCCGCCATTTTTGCCGCGTCGATGTCGACGGTGGCCAGTGTGATGAACAGTGTGGCGACGATTTTCACAGAGGACTTCTATCGACGGCTTCGCCCCCGGGCCGGGGACCGCGAGCGGCTCCTTTGCTTGAAGACATCGTCTTATCTGGTGGGAGTCATTGGGACAGCCTTCGCACTTGTGCTCGCCGCGCAGGACCTGAAGTCAATGATGGTCCTTTGGAGCCAGCTCGGCGCGCTGCTCGGAGGGGGAATTGTCGGTGTGTATTCGTTGGGAATGTTTTCCCGCCGGGCCAATGGATTCGGCGCGATTTGCGGCGCGGTGGTGAGTATTTTGGTCACGATCGGAGTCAAACTCTTGACCCCGCTCCATTGGGCATCTTATACACCGATTGCGATTATGAGCTGCATCATTGCGGGCTATCTTTTCAGCCTTCTGGCTCCGGCCCGGAAGGACTTGCTCGGTCTCACTGTCTTCACTCCCAGCCCCCGGCAATCATGAAACGGATTCCAATCGGCGTGGTCGGGTTGAACTGGGGTCGCATGGTCATCGAAGAGCAGCTTCTCGACGGACCTGGGGCCGAGCATTTCGAACTGGCGGCGGTCTGCTGCAAGGAACGGGAGAAAGTCGATGAGTGCGCCAAGGCCTTCGGTGTCCGGCCTTGCTATGATCTCGAAGAAATGCTGGACGACCAACGGATCGCCGCGATTGGGCTGATGACCGGTCCGTTTGGACGGGCGGATTTGATTCGGCGGGTGATTCAAGCCGGCAAGCACGTGATGACCACCAAACCGATCGAGGTCGATCCCGACGCTGCGTTGGAGGTTCTTCGGCTGGCCCGTTCGTTGAACCGTGTCGTGCACCTGAATTCCCCGACTCCGCTTCCTTCGCCCGACGTGGCCCAAATTCAGGCCTGGCAACACGACCTGCATCTCGGCCGTCCGGTCGCCGCCCGCGCGGATATTTGGTCGAGCTACCGGGAGGCGGCAGATGGTTCGTGGTATGACGACCCGCTGAAATGTCCGGTCGCCCCGATTTTTCGGCTGGGAATTTATTTGATCAACGACCTGATTCGCTTGATCGGACGACCATCTGCGGTCTCGGTGATGAGCTCCCGGCTTTTCACCGGTCGGCCGACATCGGACAATGCCCAGCTCAGCATCCTTTTTGAGAACGGCTCCATAGCGAACGTGTTTTCCTCGTTCTGCGTGAATGACGCCCAGTGGTGGTTGAGTTCGCTGACGCTGAATTTTGAGAATGGCACGATCTATCGCAACGTCGGCCCGTCCCGCAACGGCTCCCCTCGCAAGTATCCGGAACTTACCGCGGTGGTAAACCGAGCGGGTGTTCCGACGACGTTCTCAACCGTGGCCCCGGGCAGCACCGAGGACTACCAGTGGGATTCGTTTCAGCGGGCCATCCGGGGAGAAACCATCCCCGGGGCCATAAATGACGAACAGACCGTCGCCGCTTTGCATGTCATCCGCGCAATGGCCCGGGCGGAGATTTCCAGACGTATCGAGCCGGTCTTCCCCGCCTGACCGCCGACACTCAAAATCCTTCGAGAACCGCCCCAGTTAAAGCATCGATGGTGATTTTTCCGATCTCGGAGCCTTTGGCATCATGCCCGGTGAGGATCCATGTCGGGTTGGCGTGTTTCCGAGGAAGAACGAGCGCGTAATCGACCGATCCGAGAGTCCGACCGGAGGCTTCCGCTTGTTTCTGCGCGATCTGCCACGCGGAGCGCGAGTCAACTTGGATGCCGTCCGGATTCAAGTAAATGGAACCCTTCCAAGCCTCGGCAGGATTCATGGAGAGGTTTTCGGAAATGATATTGTCGCCGGAGATGACGAAGCGGTGGAGCGTGGAAAGATCCTGATTTTGCCGGGCGGTGACGGTCCAAGCCCTCGGGTCGGGATTGCCGGAGCGCGCTGCGACGGACAGGATACCATCTGAGTAATCCGCCGGCAGCGCTCTCATCGCCTCCAGCGCTCCGCCCGGAGTCGAGGCCGGAACGGTTACCGTCGGAATACCCGACCCACCGGAATCGGGAAGAAGCCCGTCGACGGGCGGTGGCGGCTGGGCATGACCAAGGCCGGAGATGAGAAGCAAAACAGCTGGGAGAAAAGCGACGCGTTTCATCGTTCTCCAGCCTCCGGGTTTTCAGCGGAAGGTCAATCCTTCCGTTCGCGCTGCCTCGGAGCGGACCTCTTATTCCACCTGATCCAATGGGATTCCTTTGACGATTTTGCGGGCGGCGGCCACGAGAAGATTGCAGCCCTCACCGCAGAGAAGCGGGATTTCCTTGTCCGGCAGCGTCGGAGACGGGGAAGGTGTTTCCGGAGAGACGCTCCAGAGGATGTTTCGAAGGCAGCCTTTTCGGCAAACCAGCCCGACCAACTCCTCCGCCTGCTCATCGGTGATCTTTCCGGTGATGCGATACATTCCGGTCTGGCGGTTGACGGTGGCGCGGAATGGAACCGGCTGCAGCTTTTGGACAAGTCGAGCGCGCCAATTTCCCAAAGCCGCCGGATAAAAGAAGTCCAAAGCGAGCCTCAAATCGCGAAGCGAAGCGACTTCCAAGCGCCAGCCGTGACGGAGATTGGGAGCTGTCTTGAGAGGACGATAGGCACCGGCGTCATCGGTAAGCGCGAGCGACGGGGCAGCATCCGGATCACGAAATCTCTCGAGATCTTCGCAATGGACATCCTCGATGTGGCAAAGATGAAATCCCTCGCCGACGGGCCGGATTTGAATCTGACCAATTCTCAGAAAACCCGCATCGACCGCCGAGCGGAGCAAAGCGTCAAGCGTCTCCGTGCGAAGAACGTGCATGAAAAGTCAACGAACGGGATCACGTCCCGGAAGCAGAAATGATCAAAAAGCCTTGCGGCGTTTGACGCGGATCTGGGCCAGTGATTTCTGGAGCGCAGCCTTGACTGTCGCGTGTTCCTCATCGCTCATCTTCGTGTTGCGCATGGCCTCTTCCGCGCGCCGAACCGCCTCTTCGGCCGCTCCCTCGTCGATCTCGCTCTCACGGATTGCCATGTCGGTCAGGACGGCGACCTTGTCGGCACTGACCTCAACGAATCCTTCGCCAACGGCGAGCCGGAGTTCCTCGCCGCCCTTTGAAACGCGCAACTCGCCGGGCAGGAGCTGGGTCATCAGCGGCACGTGATTGGGAAGGACGCCGATCTCACCCTCGACGGCGGGGATCACAACGGAATCCACGTCATCGGAATAGGCTTTCAGTTCGGGCGTGACGATTTCGAGACGGAGCATGGTGGTGAAAGGATGGAAAAAGGAGCCCTTACGACTCCTTGATCATGTCGATGCCGCCCTTCATGTAGAAATTGCTCTCGGGCACATCATCGTGTTTTCCGTCGAGAATTTCTTTGAAGCCGCGGATCGTCTCACTGATCGGCACGTATTGCCCCTTTGTTCCCGTGAACACTTCCGCCACGTGGAACGGCTGCGAAAGGAAACGCTGGATCTTGCGGGCGCGGTACACGGTCAGCTTGTCCTCCGGCGAAAGCTCGTCCATGCCAAGAATCGCGATGATGTCCTGCAGGTCCTTGTAACGCTGAAGAACGTTCTGGACTCCGCGAGCGACAGCGTAGTGCTCCTCGCCGACGATTTCAGCGGAGAGGGCTTTCGAGGTGGAAGCCAGCGGATCGACCGCCGGATAAATGCCCAATTCGGCAATCGAGCGCTCGAGCACGATCGTGGAATCGAGGTGCGCGAACGTGTTGGCCGGAGCCGGGTCGGTCAAGTCGTCCGCCGGCACATACACGGCTTGGAAAGACGTAATCGAGCCCTTCGTGGTCGAGGTGATCCGCTCTTGAAGGTCTCCCATCTCCGCAGCGAGCGTCGGCTGGTAGCCGACGGCACTCGGCGTCCGACCGAGGAGCGCCGACACTTCCGAACCCGCTTGGGAGAACCGGAAAATGTTGTCGATGAAGAGAAGAACGTCCTGATTTTTCTCGTCGCGGAAATACTCCGCCATCGAGAGGGCGGTGAGAGCCACGCGAAGACGTGCTCCCGGGGGCTCATTCATCTGGCCGTAAACCAGCGCGACTTTTGAGTTCTCGAGATTCTTTTGATCAATGACGCCCGACTCGCTCATTTCAGCGTAAAGATCGTTTCCTTCACGGGTCCGCTCACCGACGCCTGCGAAGACCGAATAACCGCCGTGTCCCTTGGCGATGTTGTTGATGAGCTCCATGATGACAACCGTCTTGCCGACGCCCGCACCGCCGAACGCCCCGACTTTTCCACCCTTCGTGAACGGACAAATGAGATCGATGACTTTGATGCCGGTCTCGAGAATCTTCGCCTTGGTATCCTGCTCGGTCAGCGGCGGGGCCTTGCGGTGAATCGGGTACTTCTTTTCGAACTTCACCGGTCCGCGCTCATCGGTGGGATCGCCCGTGACGTTGAAAATCCGTCCCAGAACACCCTCGCCCACCGGCACCGAAATTGGGGCTCCAGTATTCGAAACCTCCATTCCGCGGGTGAGTCCTTCGGTCGAGCTCATCGCAATCGAGCGCACCCAGTTCTCACCAAGATGCTGCTGAACCTCGAGCGTAAGACGATTGGCCGTGCCAGCTGCCTCGAAGGTAATCTCGAGCGCGTCGTAGATTTTCGGCAGCGCGCCGTTGGCCGGATTGAATTCCACGTCCACTACGGGACCGATGACTTGGACGATTTTTCCTTTGTTGCTCATGAAGAGAATAATTTTGCCTGTCTGGAAAAGGGGAGCAGCGACAAATAGTCGTCCCGGTTCATTGCGACAACTGAATTTTGGAGATTTTTGCCAGCCAGCGGCGGTTTGTGACGGAAAAACAAATTGACTCTCAGTCACTTTTATTTCACATTGAGGTCGGAATGACGACAGCAACACGCAAACAGCGCGAAGTGCGAGTGCGGGAAGAGTTGATCCTCGACCACGCGGGGGAGCTGTTGCAGGCGAAGGGGTATCTGGGTCTGAATCTGGATGAGCTTGCCGAGCGGATCGAGTATTCCAAGGGGACGATCTACCTGCACTTTGCGTCGAAGGAAGACCTCCTTCTCGGCGTGGTGATCCGTGCGGTGGAGACAAGAGCCCGGCTTTTCCGCCATGCGGCCCGTTATCCCGGCCTGACCCGGGAAAAATGCACTGCGGTGGGCGTGGCGGACATCCTGCTGAGCGAGCGCCAGCCACACTCGTTTCAACTCATGCAACTCGTCACAACAGACTCGGTTTGGGACAAAACTTCACCAGCCCGCCGACGCGCTTTGCAACAGGCCTCGCTGGCAATTTTCGAGCCGGTTCTCGCGATTGTCCGCGAGGCTCTCCTGGTCGGAGACATCCGGTCGCGAGACATCCCGCCGGAGCACATCGTCATGGGCCTTTATACCATGTCCAAAGGCGCGATGTTGCTCACTTCGGACAGCGAATGCGCTCCCTCCGAGTTTGTTCAACTGGTTCGGGAGTCCCTTCAGCCCAACCGCCACCGCTTCCTCGATGGCGTCGGCTGGGCGCCCCTCACCCACGAACACGATTACGCCCGGGTCGAAGCCCTCCAGCGGGAGGAATACTTCGCCGATCAATGGAGCTAAAACCCCGACCGACCCTTTTTTTAACCACATTTGACTCTGCGTCATTTTACGACCGTCATCCATGAACTACATCGCGTTGAAAATGCTGACTGAGGACCGGGCGAAGTATCTCGGTTTGATCTTCTCGATCGGGTTCGCCGCATTTCTGATTTCGCACCAGTGTTCGATTTTTGCGGGGCTGATGAGCCGGACCACGAGCCAGATCAAGGATGTGACGGATGCGTCGGTGTGGGTGATGGACGCATCGGTGCAATACATTGACGAGGTCAAAGCGCTGCCCAGCACCGATCTCTACCGGGTGCGGGCTGTGCCGGGCGTGAAATGGGCCGTCCCTCTTTTCAAAGGACTCCCCACGGCCCGGGCGGAGGATGGACGCTTCCGGGCAGTTATTCTGATGGGGCTGGACGACGCTTCCCTCGCTGGGGCGCCGCGGACCATGCTGCTCGGAAAGGTCGAAGACCTGCGCCAACCGGATGCGGTGATCATCGATCTCGCCGGATATCGGTTTTTCTTTCCCGACGGACCGCTGAAACTCGGCCAAACTCTGGAGCTGAATGATCGGCGGGCGAAGATCGTCGGCATCTGCAATGCCTCGGCCCCGTTCCAGACCTTTCCCGTGATGTTCAGCCGGTTCTCGACGGCGCTCAACTATGTCGGACCGCAGCGGAACATGATGTCGTTTGTTCTCGCCGAGCCCGTGGACGGCCTGGCCCCGGAGGTGCTCGCTGAGAGGATTCGCGCAGAAACGGGATTGGGCGCGAAGACCACGGCGGACTTTGGCCAAGCGACGATCCGCTACTACATGACCAATACCGGGATTCCGGTGAACTTTGGCATCACGGTGATCGTCGCCCTCATTGTCGGCACGGTGGTTTCCGGACAGACGTTTTACATTTTCGCGATTGAAAACATGAAGCACTTCGCGGCCTTGAAGGCCATTGGCGTGACGGATGGACGGCTCACGGGGATGATTTTGCTCCAGGCCGCGTTGGTCGGATTTATCGGTTACGCCGTTGGCATCGGCATGACGACCCTCTTTTTCGCGGCGACGAAAGACGTGCTCCACCTGCGCGGATTCATCGTTTACGGAGAAATCGCCGTCGGCACGTTTTTCGTCATTCTTTTCATCATCGGCGCGGCCAGCCTGCTGAGCATTCAGCGGGTCAGACGCCTCGAACCAGCCTCGGTCTTTCGCGGATGAATCCCTCCTCTTCCCAAGCCGTTGTTTGTTGCTCGTTGTCGAAGGATTTCGGGGCCGGGGAGACGCGCACCCGGGTCCTGCACAGTCTGGATTTTGAAGTCCCGTTGGGCGGCATCACCATGCTGGCCGGTCAGAGCGGTTGCGGCAAAACCACGCTTCTGTCGTTGATGGCGGGATTTCTCCAACCTACGGAAGGTCATGTCGAGGTGCTCGGCGAGAAACCGGCGGAGATGTCGTCAACGAACGCCGTTTTGTTCCGCCGGAAAAATCTCGGGTTTATCTTCCAGCAATACAACCTCCTGCCGACGCTTACTGCAGCCGAGAATGCCGCCGTGCCGCTGCTCGCGGCGGGCATGGAGCTCGAGGAGGCCGTCTCCCAAGCGATGGGCCTTCTTGAGCGACTCGACCTCGGAAAGCGCGCCCATGCCCGCCCTTCCCAACTCTCCGGCGGCCAACAGCAACGCGTGGCCATTGCCCGGGCGTTGATCCACAACCCGCGCTTGATCCTCTGCGATGAACCGACGGCCGCGCTGGACGGGCGGACCGGACACGCCGTGATGGAAATGCTCTCCGCCGTTGCCGTTCATCCCGATCGCGCCGTCATCGTCGTGACCCACGATCACCGAATTTTTGATTTTGCCCGACGGATCGCCCACATGGAAGACGGACGCATCCGGCACATTGAAGAAAACACCACGATCAAACCATGAAACACCTCCTCCGCCAAAAACTGCTTCTGGCCTCCTTCGGCATTCTCGGCCTCGCGGCCCTCGGCATTGCCTCCATGCGGCCCGAACAACGCGATGATGAGCCGCCGGCCGCTCCGCCCGCGCAGGACTTCACCAAAACCGTGGCCGGCGTCGGCTTGGTCGAGGCCGCTTCGGAAAACATCGTCATCGGCACACCGCTCAGCGGTTTGGTCGAAAAAGTTTATGTCCAGGTCGGGCAGACAGTGGCCGCCGGCCAGCCACTTTTCCGCCTCGATACACGCCACCTTGAGGCCGATCTCGCCGTCCGCCGCGCCGCCGAGCAAGCCGCTCAAGCCCGGGCCACCACCCAGGGCGAACTTCTGGCCGATCTCGACGATCAGCTCTCGCGCATCCGGAAACTCGACGCTCAGAAGGTGGTCAGCACCGACGAGCGCAAACGCATTGAGTTTGCCCGCTCCGTGGCCTTCGCCCGCGTGGCCGAAGCCCAGGCCGAACTCGCCTCAGCCCGCGCCCAGTCCGAAGCCGTCGCCACCGAAATCGAGCGCAGCACCATCAAAGCCCCGGTCAATGCCACCGTCCTCCAGGTGAAAATCCGCCGCGGCGAATTCGTCGCGGCCGGAGCCAGTCAGATCGCCCCGATGATTTTGGGTGACCTTACCTCGCTGCACGTTCGGGTTGATATCGATGAAATTGACGCCTCGCGCGTCGATCCTACCGCCGCCGCCTATGCCAGACCACGCGGACACGCCGAAGCGAGAGTTCCGCTCGAATTCGTCCGCTTTGAACCCTTCATCATTCCCAAACGCTCCCTCACCGGCGACCCCACCGAGCGCGTCGACACCCGCGTTCTTCAATGCATCTATCGGGCCACGGAACAGTCGGTGCCTCTTTTCATCGGCCAGCAAATGGACGTCTTTTTGGAAGCCCCACCGAAGACCACAGAGAACTGACCGCTCAGCGGGCCAGCCAGAAAAGGAAGCCGGCAAGAGCAGATCCGACCGGCAAGACTCCGAACAACATCTTTCTCGATGCTCCGTGAATACGGCATCCAAAAAACTCGTGGAAACGCTCCTGAAAACTGATCTCTTCTGTCTCAGAAGGGTTCTCGGTGGATACAACGGACACGCAACGCGCCGAGAAGTCCATTGGCTCGCCCCGCTTTTCCTTCGATGGAGGGCGACTCGTGACGAACTTCTCAGCTTCGGCTTCGGCTTGGTCCTTGACCGTCTTGCGGGCCTTCCGGGGTGGCAGCATGCCCTTCGCCCGGATCATTGAGATCTCTTCGATGCGACTTGCCATAGCGACTCTATTTTCCACAATTTAACCTGTCGGCCAAGAGGCGAAATGTAAAATTTTCGACGCAATTGCCCGAAACCGATTTTGCCATTTACACCGGCCCGGAAGCGGAAGATATTCCGTTTTCCGACGCTCACGTGGCGGAACTGGCAGACGCGTACGGCTCAGGACCGTATGGGGTAACCCTTGGAGGTTCGAATCCTCTCGTGAGCACTTTCACCAAGCATGCCCGCTTCGCTGCCGCAACAAGATCCCGAGTTTGTCCGGCGAACGTTTTCGTCGATCTCCCGACGTTATGATTTTGCCAATCACCTCCTGAGCGGAGGCATGGATTTTGTCTGGCGGACCAAAGTCGCCCGCTTGGTGGCCGCGCACCGCCCGCAGCGCGCGCTCGATCTCGCCACCGGAAGCGGAGATCTGGCGGCAGCCATCCGGAAGACCTGCCCCGGGGCTCGGATCGTCGGAGCGGATTTCTGTTTGCCGATGCTTACAGAGGCCCAGGCTAAAGGCGTCCCGGACCTGATCCACGCCGACGGCCTCGCCCTGCCGTTTTGTGACGAAGCCTTTGACGTCCTGACCGTCGCTTTCGGTCTTCGGAATATGGCCTCGTGGACAGACGCCTTGAGAAACATGCACCGCGTTCTCCGGCCGGGCGGACTTTTGTTGGTCCTCGATTTTTCCCTGCCGGAATCGGTGGTTTTTCGCGGCCCCTATCGATTTTACCTTCACCACGTTCTTCCAAAAATCGCCGGATGGACAACTGGTCAGCCGGTCGCTTACGAGTATTTGGGAGAGTCCATCGAATCCTTCCCGCGCGGCAAGGCGATGACCGGGCTCATCGAGTCCTGCGGCTTTCAGCAGGCCCGGGCGGAGCCGCTTTGTTTCGGAATCGTCTCGCTCTACTCCGCCATCAGGCCGCCGGGGAGCTGAGTCGAAACTCGCGAAGCAACGCAGCATAGGTCGCCGACGGATTGTCTCCGAGATGATCGACCGCATGGCGTTTCAGGCCGTTCATATAATCGATCCGAAAAAGCCCGAACCGTGGCGTGAACGACCCCCACTCAAAATTGTCCGTCAGCGACCAGTGCAGGTAGCCCAACATCGGAACTCCCGAAGCAATCAACCGACGGATCTCGCCAAAATGCGCCTTCAGAAAATCACTCCGGGTCACCTGATCGCGCCGCGCGTGCGCCACGGAATTGTCGGACTTGCTTCGATGTGCCATGCCATTCTCCGCCACGAGAATCCCCAGCCCGGGAAACGCACGCGAGTAGTAGGTGCAAAACGCATGCAGCCCCTCGGGAAGAAAATGCCAGTCCCACCACTTGCTCGAAAGACCGTCCATCAAATGCCCGTGCAAACTCCCGCTCGGAAACTCCAAGTCCGCAAACGACGGGGGGCGAAAAATATGCCCGATAAAGGGGTCATAGTAATCCAGTCCGAGAAAATCCAGCACCCGTTCCCGCTTGGATTGGGCCGCCTCACGGAGGAAAAACGAGAACCCCTCCTCCGTCGCCGCTCGCGAGGCAAAGAAGTCGGCCAGCCAATGAACACCCCGACCCACCACGGCAAAAAAATCGCCTCGCAAGGCCAGCCCGGCCTCGCGGATCCCGTCACGCAAGGCCTGTGCACGGCTTAAGAAATATCCGGACAATTCCGGTCCCGTGATCCCTAAGCCTCGAACACTTAGCAAATCCAGCAGCATGTTTTCCGACCAATAAACATCGCTGCAGAAGGTGTTCATCGTCACCATCGGCCGTCGCCATTCCCGCGCTTCGTAGAGATCATGAATCGCATTGTAGGCCCGCACGTGCGCGGCAAGCAGCCGGTTGTAAGCCCGCACCCCGACCGCTATCCCGGCGTGATTCCCACCGGGAAAATGCCGGTTCAAATAGGTATTCAGCACCAGCATGTTGGGCTCGTTCAGTGTCACATACCACGCCACCGGCGGCTGGGAGTAATGCTCCGCCAGGCGGTCGTTGACATGCGTGACGGCTTTTCGAACAAAACGCTCGAACGCTGCCGGCGTTTCATCATCCAACCACGCATCCACACCGAGCCACGCCGGGTGGGTGAAGTGGTGGAGTGTGACCACCGGCTCCATCCCGGCCTGCCGACAGGCGGCGATGCGTTCGGCATAGCCGTCCAAAGCCGCCGGGTCGAAGTCCGGCACATCCCGCGAGTCGGGACTCGTGGAAGGCTGCACCCGCGACCATTCGATGCTCAACCGAAAAGCGTTCAGCCCGATCCCGCGGGCGAGCTCAAAGTCTTCCCGATAGCGGTTCCAAAAGTCCACCGCCCCGCCCGTTCGTGCCACGCGCAGCGACCCCTCGTGCCACGTCCAATTGTTCTGCGGTTGAAAAGTCCCATTGTATCCGCCCTCGCTCTGGTATCCCGACGTCGCCACCCCGGCCAGAAACGTCCCGGTCTTCGGATTCGATTCCATGGTATCGGTTCGCTTGGCGCTCAGCCGCCGGATTCCGTCGCGATTTTTTTGCGGAGCGCTTTTTCGCGGAGTTTGGAAATAATCACCGGCCGGCGCGGCGGCGTTTCGAGAGCAATCCGTGCAATGTCCCGGGCCGCACGCGGCCTCCCGAGCGCTTTGGCATTCTCCGACATCACCCGGACCCGCTCCGGGTCATCCAGAAGCCGCCGCAATTTGTGCGCGACCACCGTAACTTCCGTGCATTTCACCGCGGCTCCGGCTTCGAGCAAAACATCCGAATTCCGCTCCTCCTGCCCGCCAATAGGATCAAGAATCACCATGGGCAATCCCCTGGCCAGCGCCTCGGCAGTGGTCAGTCCCCCCGGTTTGCTAAGCAACAACGTCGCCGCGCCCATCAGGTCGGGCATCTCCTTGGTATAGCCAAAAACCCGAAAATCCTCCGCCCGATCCTGCACCAATTGGCTGACCTCGGCTCGGAGCTCGTCGTTCTTTCCGCAAACGACAATCGCTTGAAAATCACGATCCACTTGGAGCAATTGCCGCACGACAGCGGTCGCCGGACTCAGTCCCAAGGCCCCTCCGGCCACGAGCAACGTGGGACGATCGGGATTCAATCCATGTCGCCCAAGAACCGCTGCGGGATCCACCGGTTCCTCAAACGCCTCATCCACCGGAATCCCCGTCACCTCGATTCGATCTCCCGGAAGTCCGAGGGCCTCCATATGGATTTTGTCCTCTTCCTGCGCAACAAAATACCAGTCGAAGGCGCGGGTGATCCAAAACGCGTGAAAATGGAAATCCGTCACGACCACCCCCAAGCGCGCGTCCAGACGCCCATTGCCGATCAACCACGACAAGACCCCGGCGGGCATGAAGTGCGTGCAGAGAATGATATCGGGCTGGAATTCCTTCACCAAATTCATCAGGGGCAACGCCTGCGGAATGTCGAGTGCAAGGCGGCTTTTGTCCGAGACCCAAGGATCGTCGCTCGACTCATACCACCAACCCAGAAACTCCGGAAGCAGCGCGGAAAGCTTGGCGTAAAGCGTGGAGTAGAGCTGTTTGTGGAGAACGTTTGTGTGGTCGAGCGAATCGTCGGAGAGCACTTCCTCGACATCCGGCCGACGACGCATCGCCCGCGCCAGCGCATCCGCCGCCTTTACGTGTCCCGAACCGACCGATGCTGAAAGGATAAGAACACGTTTGCCCATGGCCGGACTCTGCCCGACCCGGCGGACGCGCTCAAGCCTGTTCGTCGCCCGCCAAACCCGAGCCCGGCCTCAGGGCACGATCTCGGACCCAATCCCGGCGTTGGTGAAGATCTCCAACAACAAACAGTGCTGAATCTGACCACCCACGAGGTGGATCTTTTTCACGCCTTTGCCCAACGCCGCCACGGCCGACTGGACCTTCGGGATCATCCCGCCCGCGATCACTTTCGATTTGATCAAAATTTCAACCTGCCCGGCGGTGACGGTCGGAATCAGGGAATCGGGCGACGAAGGGTCGCGCATGATGCCTGGCACATCACTCACAAAAATGAGTTTCGAAGCCTTGATCTCCGCCGCAAGCGCGGCAGCGGCCACATCGGCGTTGATATTCAACACCGTGCCATCCTCAGTTGCGCCAATCGGACTGATCACCGGCACGATTTCTTTCCGAATCGCCGTCGAGACTTCCTTCACCGACATCTTGGCCGCCTCGCCGACGAAGCCGATGTCCACCGTCTCACCATTGTCCGTGGTCTGGGGCAGGAGCCGTCGCGCTTGAAACACCGTCTTCCCGGAAAATCCTGCTGCCTGTCCACCGAAGTCGGAAATGGTCTTCACAATCGAAGGATTGATCTCCCCGTCAAGCGTGCTCTCGACGATCCGAATCGCCGTCTCGTCGGTCACGCGAAGGCCGTTCACGAACTGCGCTTTCAGGCCGGCTTCGCGCATGCGGGCCGTGATCGCTTTTCCTCCCCCGTGGACGAGGACCGGATTGATCCCGACCGCTTCGAGAAAAACCACGTCCCGCAAAAACTTTTCGACGATCTGTTCATCTTCCATCGCCGCCCCGCCATATTTGATGACGAAGGTCTGCCCGCGAAATTCCTGAATGTAGGGCAGTGCCTCGATGAGGCTTTCAGAACGGGCTTCGGGTGTGAGCGAGGTTCGCATTTATTCCCCCAGATTGAGGCGAACGTATTCTTCCGTCAAATCGGTTGTCCAAACCATGTAGGACGCTGATCCTACACCAAGGTCAACCGTGACCTTGAACGCTTTTTTGGCGGCCACCTGCCGGAGCCTGGCAGACGGCGTTTTGGCCGCAACACCGTTCTCCACGGCTTGGAGGGCATCATAGTAAATCTGCGTTCTGGCCTCATTCATCCGCACGTCGCTGTAGCCGACCGCATCCAAGATCCGGCCCCAGTTCGGGTCGCCTCCGGCCCACGCACATTTCACCAGCGTCGAGTTCGCGATCGCCTCGGCCGCACGCCGCGCATGCGCCCGACTGGCCGCCCTCTGCACCTCGACTTCCACAAAACGCGACACACCCTCGCCGTCCGAAACAATCATCCGCGCCAGCGTCCGGGTTACCTCGTCAAGCGCCGCCCGGAAGACCACCGGCGTCGGCTCGACACCGCTGGCCCCGTTGGCGAGAAGGATGACGGTGTCATTTGTGCTCATGTCGCCGTCAACCGTGATCCGATTGAACGAATCCTCGACCGACTCGCGCAGAACCCGGCGAATGGTTGCCCGCGGAACAACAGCATCCGTGGTCACCACGCAGAGCATGGTCGCCATGTTCGGATCGATCATCCCGGCTCCCTTGGCGATGCCACCGATGCGAAAGACCCCGTCTTCCGTTTTCACTTGCAGCGCGACTTCCTTGGCGAAGGTATCGCTGGTCATGATCGCTTTGGCTACCGCCGTGCTCCCGCCCGTCGCCGGCCTCAATGTGCCAATGCCGGCCTTGATGCGATCCATCGGCATCGGTACGCCGATCCGTCCTGTCGAGCAAACAAGCACCTGCTCGGCCTTCAGCCCGAGATGTTTCGCCGTGGCCTTGGCCATCGAGCGCGCATCGGCTAGCCCTTGATTTCCCGTGCAGGCATTCGCATTGCCACTGTTCAAAACTACCGCCCGAACCCGTCCGGACCGCAGGTGATCCATCGAAATCCGCACCGGCGCAGCCTTGACTTTGTTCGTCGTGAAGGTCGCTGCCGATGTCGTATCCGACTCCGAAAAAACAACGCCCAAATCGTCGCGCGTCACTTCGCCGGTCTTGATCCCACACCCGGTCGCCGCCGCCAGGAATCCCTTCGACGCGCAGACGCCGCCTTTGATTTTCTTCGATTGGTTCATAAAAGTCCCGTGCTCTCGTCCCATCCGGCCATCAGGTTGAAATTCTGCACCGCCTGACCCGCTGCGCCTTTCACCAGATTGTCCTCGGCACTCAACAAAATCAGCCGCGACGACCGCTCATCCCATCGCAGCGAAATGTCGCAGAAATTTGTGCCGGTCACGTGTTTGGTATCGGGAAGGCTCTTGGAAATCCGCACAAAGGGCTCGCGCGAATAGGCGTTTTCGAGCGCCTCCCGCGCCACGACTTCCGTCCGCCCGTCGGCAAGATGCGCAAAGGTGGTCGTCTGGATCCCGCGCGTCATGGGCACAAGATGCGGAACAAATGTGATAACAACCGACCTGCCGGCCGCGAGCGACAGTTCCTGCTCGATCTCGGAAAGATGCCGGTGCTTGGGAATTCCATAAGCCCGGAAACTCTCGTTGCACTCGCCGTAAAGAAGCGTCACATCGGCCTTCCGCCCTGCTCCGCTCACCCCGCTGCCGCTGGATACAATGATGTCGCTCGGCGCCACGATCCCCGCCTTCAGCAGCGGCACCAGCGGCAGAAGAATGCTCGTCGGATAACATCCGGCCGAGGCCACCAACCGCGCGGACCGAATGCTCTCGCGATGGAGCTCGGGGATTCCATAGACCGCCTCGCTCAACAAATGCGGCGCGGCATGGGTATCGCCATAGAATTCCTTGTAAACATCGGCGGACCGCAGGCGGAAATCCGCACTGAGATCAATAACCCGTCCACCACCCTCAACCAACGGCATCGCATACTCCGCGGCGAGTCCGTGCGGCAACGCCAGAAAGAAATACTCCGCCCCGGATTTCAACAGGCCGGCAGCGTCCGGGCTTGAGAACTCCAGCCTCGCAAAATCACCCCATCCCGCCAGTCGGGGAAGAACCTCGCCAACCCGCCGTCCGGCATGCTGCCGCGACGTCACCGCGACGATTTCCACTTGGGGATGTCTGGCCAAAAGGCCGCACAACTCCTCCCCGGAATATCCGTTCGCTCCAACAATCGCGACTTTGCTTTTTTTCATGACGAGCCCGGAAGTCTGAAACCTCCGCCGCCTCTCGACAAGTCGTCAATCGCAGGAAATCCACCGGCTTTCCTCACAACCGCGTCACCCGCAACCTTGCAAAAAGCGGCGCGATCCCCGCAAACGGCACCGTGGCTTTCACCGTCTGGAAAACCGTCGTTCCATCCAAGACCGTGATCACGGGCGTCACCGTCGACCAGTTCCCCGCCACAAGATCCGTGCACGTCTCCACCGTGATTCTCACATCGGTCACCGACGCCAGGCGTCGGAAGGTCAGCGCCAGTTGGCTGCCCTCCACCGCCGCCACCGGAAGTCCGTCGACCGACGAAACGGTCGGATCCAAACCAAGCGCATATTCGGTCAACAGCGGAACTCCATCCCCGTCCGCATCACTGCTATCCTCCGCACTCGCGGAGATTCCATACCTGGCCTTCCACGCACTATAGCGCAGCACCCACGAATACTCCTGCAGGCGCACAAAAAACGTCGCATCGTCCGTCGCGCTCACATTCCCCTGCGTGACGGTTGTCGTAATCCCGGCCAGCCTCCAGACACCGCCTACTTTTTGAAGAAGCCCACTCCCCGAATCTCCCAAGGTTCCCGCCGCTTCATTTCCCCCCGGCGGAAAATCGAAAGTCGTGGCCAAAGACGAGTAGGAAAACGTCGGGCCGAGCGTGTAGGTGATCGGAATCGCTGATGTCAAAGTCCGGTTCGTTCCCCACCGCAATGCCCGCGTTGCATCCCCTCCCCACGTCCAACCGGATCCCGCCAGACTGCCCTTGCCCACGCCCCACCCGACCATCACGGAATCCAAGTTTGTGTCTTGGGTTCCCGTTCCCAAAATCGGCAACACCGGCAATCCCGGATCTCCCAAAATCTTGTCCACCCGCAAATCCACCACGGTGTTTCCAGACGGCCCGGGAATCGTAATCGGCACGGTCGTATAGGTCGTGTCCCGCAAATACGCCGTGCCCTGAATCAGAATATCCGCATCAGATATCCCGACATGGCGCGCAGTAAGCAGGAATCCGTTTCCGATGTAAACCGCCGAGGCATTATCCATCCCATATCGGGCCACGTGCTGCCACGGAACGCCTGACGCCGTCGGCCCGCTCGGATAAGTCACCGCATTCTGGGGATCTATCACGTTGCGCGAGTTATCCAAGCTCCCCGGCGCGTCGTAAACAATCAGCGCCGAGGCCGGGCCGCACATCAGCGATACAGCCATAATGATTCGGAGGAGAGACATATCACCTGCAAAATCCTATCTTTTCACCGCCCATTCCGCAACCTCTTGTCGCGGACCGCAGTTCAACGGCGATCGCGATCTGCCCAAGGCTGTTATCCGAGTTCGGACGTGCGAGCGCGCTGTTTGCTAAAGACGCTCCTATCCCTGAACCGCCCGCACTGACTTCGGCCAGGGGTCATCGAAAACGGCCCCATCCTGCCAGGCTTCGACTTCTTCGGACGTGCAAAAACAATCCGCGAGCTCGCGGCAAAAGATCTCCCGGTCGCGTCGTGTTCCGATGATGGTGATCTCGTTTCCACGGTCGCCAAACACGGGATGCGCTTGATCCAGCGCCGCCTGCAACGCCTCCCGTTCCTCATCAAGCAGCCGCTCATCCTCGACCGCCGCCGCGCGCCACGTTCCGAGAAGCTCCAGTCCCATCGTCCCTCCCGCCTGATTCCACAGAAGAACATCATCCGGCCGGCTGGCCATCCAGATAAACCCCTTGCTTCGAAAAATCCCGAGCCCGAGACGGGTCTGATAATGGGCAAACAATCGCGCCGGATGAAACGGCCGGGCATCGCGGACAACGGTATTGCCGATATCAAAGTCCGCCGGGTCCGACGCCACGTCGCCGAGCCAATCGGCCGCTCGTTGCAAATAAGGCCCCGCCTCCAAAGCCCACGACGGGTCCAGACCACCGAACGTACAAACAGTCAGGCCTGCCGAGGGATTGATGACCCGCAGGCTTCGCAGAAGAAGCTCGAGATCCTCCTCGGCGACGAGGTCGACTTTGCTGAGAGCAATCACGCTCGCAGCATGAAGCTGGGCCCCGAGCAGCCACTCGATGCCGCTCGACTCCCCGGCCGCCAGATGACGGACCAAATCCGGCCCGCCTCCGAAATCCTGCACCAGCGCCCGGGCATCGACCAATGCAATGACCGTAGCCAGAGAAAAACCGTCCTCGTTCTGAATGACCTCGAGAATCGGTCCCGGCGTCGACGCTCCAGAGGCCTCCACCAGAATGTGCGAAAGACCGCGCTCCCGCATCGCGCGCAAGGCCGCGACAAATTCCTCCCGGCGCTCCGAAGAAATCGACCCGCCGCAGACACTCGCCAGATTTCCATCCCGCTCGGACACGCGATCGCCGAGCCGGACAAGTTCACCGTCCACTTCGAGTCCGCTCAAGTCGTTCACAATTGCCCCGCACGCCTCCGCTGCGGAAAGGACACCCAGCAGACGCTTCAAAGTCGTCGTCTTCCCCGCACCGAGAAACCCCGTCAGCAAGGTCACTCTGGTTTTCTGATCCAACGATGATTTGGGCATGATGTCTAAGTTCCGCAAAATGTCTGATAAGCCTCACTCCCCGCCGGGGCCGCCTGGCAAAAGGTCTCGTCCTCCGGCTCCACCCAGGGGTTTTGCAACGCCCCGACCAAGCGATGCAGCGGAGACAAATCCCCCGCACCAACCGCCGCCGCCAGCGCTTCTTCGACTTTGTGATTTCTCGGGATCACCGCCGGATTCGATTGGCGGAGCCGCGCGCGGACATCGTCCGGGCTTTGCGGCTGGCCGCCAAGGCGGGCCTTCCATTCCGCCCACCATTCCACACTCCCGACCGGCTCGCCCTCCGGATCCAGCGCGCGAAAGGTATTCGTAAAATCCGCCTTCCGGACCCGCAGGTCTTCAAGGAACCGCTCGATCAGCCCCACGTCGTCGGATTCTTCGGAGAAAAGCCCGAGCTTCGCCCGCAGGCGCGCATGCCATTCGTCGCGGAAAAGACCCGGAAACGTCGACAAAACCTCGCGCGCCACCTCGGCGCCGGCTTCCTCCGTATCCGCAAGGAGCGGGATGAGCGTCTCCGCAAACCTGGCCAGATTCCAGTGCGCCATGGTCGGTTGATTTCCATAAGCATAGCGCCCGTGGCGATCGATGGAACTGAACACCGTCTCCGGATCATACACGTCCAAAAAAGCACATGGCCCGTAATCGATCGTCTCTCCCGAGACCGCCATGTTGTCCGTGTTCATCACGCCGTGGATGAATCCCACAGAGAGCCATTGCGCGACCAGAGCCGCCTGACGTGCAATAACCGCGGTGAGAAAATCCCGATACGGCTCCGCCCCGCCCACCAACTCCGGATCATGCCGCGCCATCGTATAATCGGCCAAAATACGCACCGCGTCCGGCTGTCGGCACGCCGACGCAAATTCAAACGTCCCGACCCGGATGTGACTCGCCGCCACGCGGGTCAGAACCGCACCCGGCAACGCCGCGTCTCGATAAACGGTCTCGCCCGTCGCCGCAACCGCGAGACTCCGCGTCGTGGGAATCCTCAACCCCTCCATCGCCTCACTGATAACATACTCCCTCAGCATCGGCCCCAACGCCGCCCGGCCATCCCCGCGACGCGAATACGGCGTGCGTCCCGTTCCTTTCCACTGAACATCCAAAAGACGCCCGCCCGACGTCCGGTGCTCTCCCATCAGGATCGCCCGCCCGTCTCCAAGCATCGTAAATCCCCCGAACTGATGTCCGGCATAAGCCTGCGCGATGGGTTTGGCTCCCTCGGGAATCGCATTGCCGACCAGCACATCCACCTCGGACGCAACCGCATCGGCATCGAGTGCCATGTCGGCCGCAAGCTGTCGATTGACCACCACCGCCCGCGGACCTCCCACGGCCTCGGGCTCCGCCTCCTGAAAGAAAATCTCCGGCAGCCGAAGGTAAGAATGATCAAAGGCCCACCCGGCCCGGTTTGGAATGGTTTTCATGATATTGCTGTCGAAATCAGATCGCTCCGAGTGGACGAGTTGCCGGAAGGATTTTCGGAAAGCCCAAAACATCCGCGAGATTGGAGGCCGGTTTCTTCACCGGCGCAGAATTTTCGGACCCCGGACACCCCCCGGGCCGCATGCCGGGATTTCCCCTCCAAGACGTCCTTCACTCAACCTCCCCGGCTTTCCAGAGCGCCACCGAAAACACAGTAGGCGAGATATTTTTGAATGCCCACGACATCCGTGCCCTTCTTAAACTGCTTGGAAATCGGTATCGACGCCCCGGAGACCCAGATCTTCAATTCCGAGTCCGCATCAAACGCCCCCGCCGTCTCCACACTGAACTGCGTGATACTCCGGTAAAGAATGCTGTGATAGCTCGCCTGGGAGCCCGTGAGCCCCTGACGGTCGATCATGATCAGGCGGTGATCCGTGAAGACAAACATATCGCGGAAAATCTTGAATCCCCGGCTCACCGTCTCCCCGGGCACCAACACCGGCTCCAGTTCCGCCTGGATCTTCTGCACGTCCACCTCCGACGCATTTCCCAAAAGGTTGTTCAGCAATCCCATCATCTCATTTAAAAAAGTTGGCCCGCCAACCCGCCCCCCACGCCGGACGGAGAAAAAACCAGCCCCAGCGTTCAGCACGGTCATTGGTCGGAGACCTGAAGCAAGCGCATCCCGCCTTCGAAAGCAAATCGAACCTGAGCCACCACGTAGCCCCCACAAACGCGCGCGCGCCCCCACCCCGGCACATGCCACCGAGCACACTGCGAACACGAAGAGAGAGAAGGGTTTTTACCACAAAGGAACCAAAAACGCCACGGCAGGCGGCGGAGACTTGGACAGGATTTCGATCGATGTGCAGCCGGCGGCTTCAGTCGGTGATGCGGGTGCTCCCGTTGAGAAAAGTTGTCCGTCGAAAGCAGATGTTTTCAAACCACGAAATCCGAAGACCCCGCGCCGGGCGCCTAAAACTATTTCGAATTCCGAATTTGCCCATAACAGGCTGAACATGCAGACGCCGGGAGCACAGAGAGATTCCGACTTCCGAATTTCCCGAGAATGGGCGCCCCGAAATGATTCCGAGTTCCTCATTCCAAATCTCAAATTGCGCAAACCAAGAAGATTTCGAAAGGTGGCGGATGGTTGGTTCTGCTGGTTCCACAAATTTTCTTCATCCTGTTCATAGATTCGGCGGTGCCTCACTCCTTAGGGGCTGCCACGGCGGAGTCGCGGCAGTCTTACTCCGCTCTGCTCCGGTTTTGTCCCCTCTTCCCAAGAAATCCTGTTCATCCTGTAGATCCATTCTCCGCCCGCATTTCGCATTTGCTCAAAGCTTCTGTTTGCGCTATTCAGAACGCTTTGCTGTGACGCCCGACCATCGTCCATCTGATTCGCCAGAGCAGGCAGCCCGTCGACTTATTGATGTGCAACTTGCAGCGTGCGGCTGGGCTGTCCAATCGAAAACCTCGGCCAATCTCTCCGCTCAACAAGGCGTCGCCGAGGAAGAGCTTTCCTTCAAGACCGGTGAACCGGATTACACGCCGTCTGTAGACGGAAAGGCAATTGGGATGGTCGAGGCCAAGCCGGCGGGTCACTCCCTCGTAAGCGTCGAGGAACAATCCGCCAAATACACCGAGGGCGTTCCCGCCGGTTTGCCTGTTTGGCATGACCCGCTGCCGTTCTTTTACGAATCCACTGGTGACGAAACCCGCTTCACAAATCGGCTCGATCCCGATCCCACAGCCGCCCGGTTTTTGCATTTCATCGACCGGAAACCTGTTCGCCTGGCTGCCGCAGGAGAAGCCCCGGGCCCAAAAGCTTCGCGAACTCCCATCGCCGGCGACTGACAGCTTTGGCCTGCGCAGGTCGAATCAATCGAGCAGTTGGGAAAAATCCTTTGCCGACGGGCGGCCGCGCGCTCTCATCCAGATGGCCGCCGGCTCGGGAAAAACATTTACGGCGGTCAAGTTCATCTACCGCCTCGTCGAATACGCAGGCGCAAAGCGTTTCCTCTTCCTCATTCGTCGCGGGAACCTTGGGGAGCAAACCATGCAGGAATTCCAGCAGTTTGTGTCGCCTGTAAACCGTTACAAGTTCACCGAGGAGTACATCGTCCAGCACCTCACGAGCAGTCATTACAGAGAGCGGATCGAAAGTGGAGGCCGGGTTCTGGGTGGACAAACGCGAGCGCCAGAGACGCAAGGTCCGCTGGGAGCAACTCGACGAAGTCCTCGCCTACGACGGCACCGACATCAAGCTGCTCGAGATCGTCTTCTTCATGCGCAGCGTCGCCTCGAAGAACTTTTTCGAGCAAATGAAACGCCGGGGCATGCGCGTGGTTTCCGACACCGAGATGGAGCAGGTCAAACCCGGCGTCAGACGCAAGACTCGCTACCTGATCATCCACGCGGTCGGCGTCACCGAGCCCGTGCAGACAAAGTCCCGTCCGCTGAAGAAAAAGCCTTCCGTCAGTTTCGAGAAACTCCTGGATGTGGCCGCCCTCGGCACGACCGAGGTTGCTGCCGTCGAATCGCTCGCCGGCCGTCTCATTCGTCTGGAACGCCGACCTCCGCAACCTCCTCAAGAAAATCCAGAAGGCGGCCGACCAGATCATCGAGTCGGATGATTTCGACTACGCCCCGTTTTCACAAAAGGGCGGACTCGGCAAAGCCCACCAAACATTCGCCGAGCAACTCCCCAAGTTGCTCGATGAACTCAACGAGGCCCTCGCGCCTTGACACGGAACACAAGTATATACAAAACGTAGATATGACTACTGCAAAAATCTTCCAGCATGGAGGCAGTCAGGCTGTTCGCCTGCCGAAGGCGTTTCGCTTCGAAGGCACGGAAGTTCTGATCGAAAAGCGGGATGATGAGGTCGTTCTCAAGCCCGTGCCGCTTCCCAAGTTCCAGACATTCTCCGAGATCGCAGGCTACCTTGCGGCGAGATTTCCTGAGGCCGGTGACTTTCCCGAACCGCCGCCCAGGCCCGCCCGGCATGAGCGTCCCATCCCTGAGTTCTGATTCCAACGCTTCGTGAAGCCAGTCTTCCTTCTGGATTCCAGCATCTGCATCCCGGTTATGCGCAACCAGCCCGGCCTCGACAAACTTCCCGACCCCACCCTTACGGGCATCCCCGTGATCGTCGCGGCAGAACTCTGGACCGGATTGCAGAAAAACATGCGCACGCATCCCCACCAATCCGGTCTTCTTAAGGCCTTTCTAAGCCTCTTTTGGATAGCCGAATTCACCCTCGAAGCG
>CAZEYT010000020.1:0-40279 GCA_964516295.1 uncultured Chthoniobacterales bacterium
AACACCCTCCCCCCAACAACGATCCAAAAAATCTGTGTCCATCCCACAAATCGGCGGTTCCCCCAGATTCTGTTAAACAAAACGACGCCGTGCTGGCATGCAACCTGCTGAATGGATTGTCGAGGTTGCAAATCGGAATGAGGGATATTTCAACATCGCGGACCACCCCACGGGCTGACACAAGCCGAAGCCTCCCGAGCCCCCGGCTCGCCCCACGCTCCTCCGCTCGCGCCACCACGCCCGTTCGCCAGCTTTTCCGCTCTACCATCCCGGCTCGCCCCCATTTCACAAACCGAAGCCTTGGCCACCGCACCCCCGCCCTCCGCAGCGTCGGCGAAGCCCTCGGCAGCACGCACTGTGACGAAATTGTCACAGTCTCCCGGTTGCCCAATCCCTGCCAAATACGTAAGTCCCGCCACAGAGGGAAAGCTTTACACAAACTCCGGCCTCAACCCCGGGTCCTCGGCTGAATCCAAAAACAAATAAACCGAAGGAGGGAACACGTGAAAAAGCTAATTACCATCATCGGAATCGCCGCCGCCACCCTGGCGGGGGCTCAAGGGCAGATACAAATTACCAGCAATGTTCCGATCACTGTTAACTTTGACAACTTAAACACCAACTTTGGCGGTGCATACAATTCTACCGGGGGGAGTTCTGCGTTTCCGACCACGCAGACGCTGACGACTCCATTTACGATCTATTCAGGGTCGACAAACCCCGCATTGGTTGTGACCGCGTTCAATGATTTTGATCCGGGCGGAGTCTACTCAAACACTGGAACCTACAATTCGGCCAATAGCTGGCGCGCACTTAGGGATGCTTCCACATCAGATCTTTCACTAGGAGTAAAGGACAGCGGCACAGCACGATTCGTTCTACGACTCCAGAATAACTCGGGATCAGAACTGAATTCCTTTTCGATCAACTATGACGTCGAGCAGTACTCACGCGGAGCGAGTGCAAGCACCTTCACATTCGATTACGGAACCGTTTCGCCGACGGGCGCATTCGTGACCACGGGCGTGACGGGTGGATCTGCTGTTACGGCCGTAACGGGAACAGACGGAAACCTTGCGACGGTTCTTTCAACATCGCGTTCCGCTACGATCAGCACCTCGATTGCAGCGAACAGCGAAATTTTTCTTCGTTGGACCTACAATCATGTAAGTGGCACGTCGCCCCATATGGGTATCGACAACATCGTTGTCACCGCCGTCCCTGAGCCCAGCACGTGGGCGCTCATCGGACTCGGTGCGGCCTTCGGTCTGTGGCAAATGCGACGCAAGCTTTCGGCCCAATCCTAAGCTTCAACAACCACTTGAATCCAACAGGCGGAGGGGCATTTCCCTCCGCCTGTTTTTTATATCCACGCCGAGGAGGCGGACGAGCGCGGCGGCCCGGGCGGGAGCCGGGGTGGCTGGGCTTGGGAGTTGATTGGCGGTTTCTTCCGGCCACCGGTGGAGCGCGACCGGTTTGTGGCATTTTCGTCACAATGCGCTCCGCCCCTTGACGGCTCTTCAGGCCGTGATACTTCGGAAAATGCTGTCGAAAGGGGGGTGTTTTCTTTTTTGGGGGAACGTCCGGCCTTTCTTCGGCAAAGCAACGAAAAACCAATCACCATACCCTACAGCAATCTCACCGCCACGTTGGATGACGCCACGATGTCGTCCATTGTCACCAAAATCCAGGAAATCGAAGCCCTGCTGCCGTTTCGCATCGGTCTGACCAATGCGGAGCGACAGACGCTTCCGAAAATCTCCGACCAGTCGGTCTACTTCGTCGAAGATGCCCTCGCCGCCGCCGAGCGTCACCCCGACCTCGCGCCGCGGTATCTGGACATCGCCGAACTCAAGGCCGATCTGGCGTTGTGGCGGCAATTGGATTTCTTCTTGTCCCCCTGAGCACTCTGCCGGCGGGAGTGAGTCCTTCACCGCCGCCCTGAGTTTCTACAACTCGGTAAAACGCGCGGCCAAGGACGGGGTGCCTGGACCCCAAGAAATTGCCGACAACCTCAGCCGACGCGCGTCCTCAGGAATGGGAAGCCGTGCCATCGCGCTTGGAAACACCAAGCCCGGGCGGGTGGTCAGGCTCCAGTCTGCCAGGCCGGCAGAACCGGTGCCGCCGGAAAAGATTTCCCGCACCCAAACGATACCATCGTCAGGTTTTTCGAGGTCCAGCCCTTGTGCGACGTTCCGGACTGTGCAACAAGGTTGTTCGCCATGAAACGCTTTATCGCTCTTACAGCCATTGCCCTCATGATCTCAAGACCGGCCGTCTGGTCAGAGGATGACCCGAAAGTGACCAAGGAGATGGTCACGAATGCGGTGAGGGCGTGGTGCGACGCTCTCCTGAAGATCAGCAAGACCGGCATGGATGGGGGCGACGCCAAAGCGGTCGCCCAGGAGGTGCTGACCACCGCTTACGACTACGATGAAGGCGTGGTCCTCTTCAAGCCAACTCTGGCCTTCGGTGACCAGACGTTCCGACTCACCAAAGAAGGCGCGCTCGCTTACTTCGTCGGTGGAAACCCCAACTTCCCGAACGATTCCGGTTTTGCTCTCAAAAACTGGACGACGGCCCGCTTTGACACGGCCGGCGTGATCGTCGAAGGCCCCATCGGCATCTACATGGGTAATGTTTACCTCACCGACAAAGATGGCAATGAGACCATGGTCGACAAGACCTTCGTGTTCCGCTTTGACGACAAGGGGACTTTCAAGATCATCGCCCACAAGTCCGCACTCCCCTACCAGCCCAAGAAGTCCTCATAACAGGCCGAGCGCATCAAGGCCGTTCCTCTCCCTTCGAAGACTTAAAAACCGCCGCGACGCCTCGCCGACGGTCTTCTTGAGGGCTGGAGGCGTCCAGCGTTTGAAAAGCCAGCAGACCGGACGGCGAGAGGTGGAGCGGACCTGAGCGTTTTTCCCAGTTGCCAATAGTCGGTGCGGAGACTCCCAGCCTCCGGGCCATCGCAAGTTGGGTAAGCCCAAGGCGCTTCCGCAGACGACGCAGGCCGGCTGCTGTCGGCTGGATTGGAGCTTTGCTTCCGGCTCGTTTCCTCGCCGGCTTCTCGTTTCGTCGCTCCCCCTTCCCCGGGGCGACCAGGGGTTCCTCGTCCAGTTCAATGCCGAAGACGGACTCAAGAGCCGACGGCGCGAGCCGACGACTTTTTCCTCTTTGCCCAACCAGTGTCGATGGATCGGAGTCAATGAGCTCGGCAGAATCCACCCCGCGAAGTTTGAAAAGCAGTTCCGGGGCCGCATCAAGGCGGGCTCCGACGCCATACAAGACCGCCGCGAGATGCTTGCAGAGCGAGGCCCAATCCGGACAATTGCATTCCATGTGGATCTCTTTCGGAGCGGGAAAAAGTCCGCCCGCACGGTCTGTCACCACCGCCATGATCTCCCCGGAAAGTCGCCCCTGCAGGAGTTCCACCAACGAGCCGATCTTTCCCCGACACTTTTTCTTCACGACCTCCCATTTCGCCGCCGGGAGGGGATCGATGCGGATCACCTGCTCGTACAGCCGGGACCCTTGGACCAACGCGCGGATCTCCCCGCTTTTGATCCCCAGATGCAATACCGACCCCCCGCGCAAATACGAGCGCCCCCTCGGAAGTCGGTTCTCATAGTCGCTGAATGACTCGAGGTGCAGACACCAGGCCTTTCCCCAGAAACTCGCGGCGATCTTCCCTTGCGGCCCGGCGGGGCCGACCGGTTCGAGCACCCGGCCCTCTTTCCGGAAAGCGGCGAGCTTTTTCTGTCCTTGGGACTGGCGGTCGGCGACGGAAACGTAGGGCTTGAAATACCAACTCATGGAATCGATTCCGCATGTTGCAAATCCAGACGGATAAAGTCGAGCAACTCGGAGTTCCCCATTTCCGTCAACGCCTTCTCCGCCCCGCCCTCGAAAATGGCATCGGCCGTGCCCTGCTTCTCGACCAGCATCGCGTCGATCTTCTCCTCAAGCGTCCCGGACGTAATGAATTTATGAACGAAGACATTCCGCTTTTGCCCGATGCGAAAGGCACGGTCTGTCGCCTGATTCTCGACGGCCGGGTTCCACCAACGGTCAAAGTGGATCACATGCGACGCCGCCGTCAGGTTGAGGCCCGTGCCGCCCGCTTTGAGCGACAGGACAAAAAATGGCGGCCCGTCTTCCCGTTGGAAACGCTCGACCATTTCCTGACGCGCCCGCACGGCCGTGCCGCCATGGAGGACGAGCCCTTCTCGGCCGAAGACACTCTCCAAATGCCCCGCCAGCGGCTCGGTGAGCTCGCGAAACTGCGTGAAGACCAGAGCTTTTTCCCCACGCGACGCCATCTCACCGCAAAGCTCCGCCAACCTCCCGAACTTCGCACTCTCGCCAGGATCGTAATCCCCGACCTTTGTCAGTTGATCCGGGTGATTGCAGATCTGCTTGAACCGCATGAGATAAGCCAGAACCAGGCCACGCCGCTGGATGCCGGAACTTTGCGCCAACTCCCGCTTCAAGTGCGCTGCCGTCTGTCGGTATGCCTTGGCCTGCACGGCGGTGAGCCCGCAAAAAACCTTCATCTCGGTCTTCTCCGGAAGGTCGGAAATAATCGCCCGGTCCGTCTTCAGCCGACGCAGGATGTAAGGGCCAACCAATCGGCGAAGCGGTCCGTAGTGCCCGCCATCCCTGTCCCGAAGTCGTTTGCAAAAATCCCCGAACTCTTTCTTGGTGCCAAGGAGTCCGGGATTGAGGAAATCAAAGAGCGCCCAGAGGTCGCCAAGATGGTTTTCCACCGGTGTGCCTGTCAGCGCGAAACGCACATCGGCTCGGAGTTCACGGACAGCCCGGCTTTGGCGAGTGCCATGGTTTTTGATCGCCTGCGCCTCGTCGAGCACCACCCACCCCCAGCGCACCTTCGAAAGCCAGTCGAGCTTTGCTAGTGCTCCATAGGTCGTTATAATCAGGTCGTTGCCATCGAGCGGGACCTCAGCCAACCTTTCCGCCTCGCCGTTTTCCTCGGATCTGTGCACCACAAACACGCGCAACCCGGGCGTAAATCGAGCCGCTTCACGCTTCCAGTTTCCAATCAGCGACGCGGGAACCACAAGCAGCGAGGGCGCCCCTCCTGCCGATGCCTCCTTTTTCCTCTGGAGCGCGGCGAGAATCTGAATCGTTTTCCCCAGCCCCATGTCATCCGCAAGACACCCGCCCAGACCGGCTCTGGCACAAAACCACAGCCACTCCAGCCCCTTCTCCTGGTACGGCCGAAGGCGGGCTTTGAGTCCGGTCGGCGGCGGGCCTCCGCCTTTCGGATCCGTGAGCGCGCGAAGCGTTTCCTCCAACCATTTTCCCGGCCGGGCAAAGGCCCACGCGCGCGCGTCATCCTCATCCTCCGGAGCGATCTCCCGTTCGGACGCTCCAGCGAGAAGTCTCATTCCCTCGGCAAGCGACACGTCGCCGACGGCCTCCAAAGCCTTCCAGTGCTCCAACGCCTCCCGAAGCTTTTCCCGGTTCACCTCAATCCACTCTCCGCGGAAAAGTACCAAGCCCTCCTCGCAGGCCAACAACTGCGCCACCTCGCGGCACCCGAGCGCCTGACCATCTACCACCACTTCCAACTTGAAATCCAAAAGGGCCTCCAGCCCCAGCTGACTCTTCCGCTTTTCTCCGATGGTAGCTGTAACCATCGGACGCCGTCCGCGTTTTTTCCACCAGTTTGGAAGTTTCACCAGCAGCCCCGCCTCTTCATACAGCGGGACCGACTGGAGAAACGCGTAAGCCTCCCGAGGAGACCACGCCAGCGGGTGGTAAACGTCCCCGCTCTCCACCAACTCTGCCAGAAAGCGGCTGGCCTGCGACGCTCGATGGAGCGGCTCGAGCAGCTTGAGCAAAACCGCGCGATCGCCGGCTCCGCCATACTCTTTAAGCGCTTTTCCCAACGGAAGCTGTCGCACCCGACCGGCGGCATTCAATCCGCTGGCATAAGTCGCAAGAAACGCAAAAGGCGCCGCCTCGTCGCCCCGATTTTCCGCAAGATGAAACGTCACCCGCCCCACCCGCGACCACTCGGGAGCCCGGACATCCAAAAATCGGGCGATGCTTCCTTCAGCACGAATCTCCTCGCGCGCCCATTTTTCCAGTCGCTGCCAGACACCAAGAAGCACCCCGGCCGAAAGGTATTCGCCACCCACCATCGGGGGAGCTTCGAGCACCCACCGGCCAAGACACGCTGCGTCGGGCTCCGGCACCGCAAAATCCTCCCCGACCCCGTCGGGAATATGACAAAGGCGACGGATGAATTCCTGCGCAATGCTCCGCCAGTATCTGACTGACTCCCCGTCCGTGCGGTCATCCGATCTGCGCGACAGGACCATCAACCCCGGGACCTCGCCCAAGGCAAAGGCCCTTCGCATCTCCTCATCCCCAACGATGCAGACAAGCACCCCCGTTGGCGTCAAGACCACCTGCGTCCGGTCCGAATCCCTGCCCGCATGCTCAACCTTCATCCGCTGCATCCTTCAAAGATTCCTCCTTGGATCAAGAGAACACGATTCTCCAACAGAGTTCCAGGCACGAGGCGTGACGCTTTATGGTGTCACATGATCCAGCGCAACCGTCGATCTGGTGCTGGAAGCCAGAGCCGAGATCGACCATTTTCCCGACGTCGGCGAAATGGTCCGACACCTGGTGAGCGGAAATCTCGCAGGAAGTCTTCGCCTTCGAGACAGCGTTCGGGAAATTGTAACCGTTTTCTCAAGCCGGCGACGGGGCGGGGATGTCGTTGCGGCGGGCGAAACGTTTTTTCAGTCGCTCGAGGTAGACGTAGAGCACCGGGGTGAGAAAAAGCGTCACCAATTGGGAGATAAAGAGACCGCCAATGACCGAGACGCCGAGCGGGGTCCGGACCTCGCCGCCGGCTCCGATGCCAAGCGCGATGGGCAGAATTCCGGCCATGGCAGACAGCGTGGTCATCATGATTGCTCGGAACCGCACGAGACAGGCGTCGAAGATCGCACGCTCGGGCGGAAGATGATCGTTCCTCTGCGCTTCCAGAGCGAAGTCGATCATCATAATGGCATTTTTCTTCACAATGCCGATGAGGAGGAGAAGGCCGACAAAGCCATAGATGTTCAGCTCCATCCCGAAGACCACCAACGTCAGCAGCGCGCCAAATGCAGCCGACGGCAGTCCCGACAGAATCGTCAGCGGGTGAATGAAGCTTTCGTAAAGAATCCCGAGAATGATGTAGATGACGATCACCGCCATCAGCAGGAGGAGTCCGAGATTGCCGATGGAGGACTGGAATTCCTGCGCGGCCCCTTGGAAGCGGGTGCTGATGCTGTCGTCGAGTTCCTCTGCGGCGACCCGTTCGATTTCCGGCACGACCTGCCCGAGGGAACATCCCTTGGCCAGATCGAAGGAAAGTGTGACGGCGGGGAGTTGACCAAGGTGTTGAACCGTGAGCGGACCGACCACCTTCTGAAACGAGGCCACGGCCCCGAGTGGCACAAGACGTCCGGAAGACGAGCGCACGTAGAGACGCTCCAGGTCTTCGGTCTCCTGTGTAAACGCCTCCTCGGCTTCGAGAATGACACGGAACTGATTGTTCGGCGTATAGATCGTGGAAATCTGCCTTCCGCTGTAAGCGCTTCCCAGCGCGCGCTCGATCCGGGCGGCGGTCACCCCCAGACTCGCCGCCCGGTCGCGCTGAATGTCAACGATCACCTGCGGGCTGGTGATTTGAAGATCGCTCGAAACGTCCAGCAACCCGGGAATCGTGCGCAGGCGTTCTTCCAGACGGGGAGCGGCTTCGTAGAGCGCCTCGAGGTCGAGGCCGAACAACGTGAACTGGTAGAGACTCTTCGTCATGAGTGCCCCGATGCGGATTGTCGGCGGATTTTGCGGGAAGACTTTCAAACCGGGAATACCGGCCAGATCGCGCCGGAGTTCGCGCACGACATCATCGACCGGAGGGCGATCGCTGCGGGGCTTGAGCGTGAGGAACAGACGGCCGGTATTCGAGGCCCGCGCGCCCCCACCGCCGCCGAGTCGCGACAGAAATTTTTCGACGTGGGGATTTTCCGCCACGATGGCCGAGACCTGGTGCTGGAGTTCAATCATTTGGTCGAAAGCGACTCCCTGCTCGCCTTCTGTCGAGATCATGATGCGGCCGGTGTCCTCGTTCGGAAGAAAGCCCTTGGGAATCACCAGAAAAAGCCAGACCGTGCCGATGGCGGTGGCCACAGCGATGGCGGACACCCACACATGGTGCCGCATGGCCACGCGGAGCGTGCGTTCATAAAGCGCGAGCCATTTCGCAAACAGGGCCTCGGACCACAGGAAGACCGGATGCCGGCTCTCGCCGTGCGCCTTTTTCAAAAAGATCCGGCACAACATCGGCGTCAGGGAGAGAGACACAAATCCCGAGAGCAAAATCGCCACGGCAATCGTCACCGAAAACTCGTTGAGCAGGCGCCCCAGAATCCCGCCCATGAAAATGACCGGGAGAAAAACCACCGCGAGCTCACGCGGATCCACCTTCACGCGCACCGCAAAACGCTGCGACCCGTAGATATCCACCTCGGCCACGCCGCTCACCATCGACAACCGCTGCCCGATGAGCGTATCGGCAAATTCATCCACCTTGCTGTTCGGAAGCGACTCCGACCAAGCGGTCAAAATCAAAATCGGCTGCTCCGCCGGATCCACTTTTCGAAAGGACGGCGGCGACGGCATATCGACCGGCAGGTTGCCCAGCGCCTGCGAAATGGCGGCCTGCACGTCCTGCGCGGCGGCGTCGATGTTTCGCGAGAGGTCAAACTGGATCGTGATCGTCGTCGTGCCGAGCGCACTTTTGGACGTCATCGACTGAATCCCGGCAATGGCGGAGAATTCGTTCTCGAGCGGAGTCGCGACGGACGACGCCATCGTCTCCGGACTCACTCCCGGGAGACCCGCCGAGACATTGATTGTCGGAAAATCCACACTCGGCAGATCGCTCACGGGCAACCGCACATACGCCAGCAACCCCGCCCCGAGGATTGCGATCATGACGAGGGTCGTCATGACCGGCCGGCGGACAAAAGGATCGGTGAGGCTCATGGCTTGGCGGGCTCGGGGTTGCGAACCGCCACTTTTCCGCCCGGGGAGACGCGAAGCTGACCGACCGTAACGACCTTTTGCCCTGGCTCGACGCCCGAGGCGATCACGGTCTGGTCGCCGCGGGTGCGAGTCACGTCCACGCGCTGAAGACGCGCGGTCCCATCGTTTTCCACCACGAAAACCTGAGGTCCCGACTGCCCCTCCATCACAGCAATGGTCGGGACAATCGTGGCGTTCTTTTCCTCATAAAGCCGGAGAACGACATCGACAAATTGTCCGGGCCAGAGGAACTCGTTTTCGTTCGGAAACGTGGCCTTGAATGCCACCATGCCCGACGTGCGGTCGACCGCATTGTCCACAAACGTCAACTCGCCGGTTCCCAGTTCCCGACGTGTGGTGGGATCAAAAACCGTCACGAGTGGCCGGCCCTCCTTCATCCAGCGACGGACTTCGTTGAGCGCTGATTCCGGAAGCGCAAACGTCACATAGATCGGCTGCATTTGGTTGATGACGACGAGGGTGTCGGTGTTGGCTTGGACAAGGTTGCCCGGTTTGAGAAGCGCGACGCCCGCGCGGCCGGTCACCGGCGAACGAACTTCGGTCCACTCCAACCGAAGCCGCGCATCCTCGACGTCCGCCCGGCGTGCATCGAGCTCGGCTTCGCGCGCTGTGGCGGCGGACTGGATCTGCGAGAACTGCTCTTCCGAGGCCACGCCCCGCCGACTGAGCGTCGTGTAGCGCTGGGCTTGTTCATTGGCCACTGTGGCGCCGGATTGCGTGATCTCCAGATTCGCGATGGCGCGGTTCAGCGCGCTTTGATACGTGCGCAGATCGATGCGAAAAAGCAGATCGCCCTCCCGCACCGCGGCCCCGTCGGCAAAGAGGACTTCCAAAATCTCACCACCGGTCTTGGGTTTGAGCTGAACCGTGGCCACAGGGTCGACCGTTCCAATCGCCGTCAACTCGACCGGAACATCCGCCTGCCGGACTTCCGCCACCTGAACCGGGGCCGGCGGTGGGCCGGAACGCTCCGGCGTCGAGGGGCCGCACCCCGAGCACAAAAGCGCTGCGAGAGAAATGGACAGAAAACGGAGAATCATCATAACGAATCGGCCGGGAACGCCGAAGCGCCGTGCCAAAAGATCGAAGAAGCCCCTGACTGGCTCCCGTCAAATGTTTCGCACATCCGTCTGCGGAGGATTTGCATTCTGATTCCCACGCCGTCAGCGCATACAGGTTCGGCACCGTTCCCGCTTGTTGGCATCAGACATCGCGCGCAGACGTGACATGAGGTCGAACCGAAGGCTGGCCACGTCCGGACGACGGCAACGAAAGGGAAGAACGCGACCCGCTTCGACCGCATCCAAGCTGGAAATTTTGGAATGGCCGACTATTTTGATCCGCTTACCCCATGCCCAGCGTCCACATCAAAACCTATGGCTGTCAGATGAACGAGCGCGACTCCGAGCAGGTCGCGAAGATGCTCGGCGCGCGCGGATATCGGATGACCATGGATGAAACCGAGGCGGATGTCATTTTGCTGAACACGTGCAGTGTTCGGGACATGGCGGAGCAGAAGGCCATCGGGAAAATGGGCATGTTGCGGAAGTTGCGTCGGGCCCGTCCGCATCTCGTGCTCGGGTATCTCGGGTGCATGGCGCAGGCACGTGGAGCGGAGCTTTTGGAAACATCTCCGCACGTCGATCTCGTGGCGGGCACGCAAAAATTTCACCGGGTGGCGGATTATGTCGACGACCTCCTCCGCCGCCGTCTGGAGGCGCGAATGGACGACGAACGTCTGCCGGTCGTCGATGTCGATGAGGAAGAGGGCTCGCAGGCCACGATCCGCGAACAGGAACTCCGCGACGGTCAATGCACGGCTTTTGTCTCAATCATGCAGGGCTGCAACATGCATTGTGCCTTTTGCATTGTTCCGCAGACGCGGGGTGCCGAGCGCGGACGGACCCTGGAGGATGTCGTCGCGGAAGTTCGCGGACTCGCAGCGCGCGGCGTCCGGGAGGTCACCCTGCTCGGGCAGATTGTGAATCTCTACGGCCGGCATGAATTTCCGAAACGCGACGGGATCAGTCCGTTTGTTCAATTGTTGGAAGCGGTCGCGGCGGTGGATGGCATCAAGCGCGTGCGATTCACCTCACCGCATCCGGTCGGTTTTCGCACCGATCTCATTGAGGCCTTTTCGCGCATCCCGGAGCTGGCCGAGCATGTTCACTTGCCGCTGCAAAGTGGGAGCGACCGGATTTTAAAACTGATGCGACGCGGCTACACAGCGGGGAAGTTCCGCGAGTTGGTTGCGAGCCTGCGGGCAGCGCGGCCGGGGGTGGCGATTACGACCGACATTATTGTGGGCTTCCCGGGCGAGACGGATGAGGAGTATGCAAAAACGCGCGAGCTCGCCGATGAGATCGGGTTCGACAATGCCTTTGTCTTTCGTTACTCGCCGCGGCAGAACACCCCGGCGGCGACGATGGACGGACAACTGCCCGAGGACGTCAAGGAGGCGCGCAATCAGGACCTCTTGGGAGTGGTCAATCACCACGTGGCCGAACGTCTCAAAGCCCTGGTCGGCACCGAGGTCGAGATTCTTTGCGAAGGCCGGAGCCGTCACAATACGGAGCGACTCACCGGCCGCACGCGGACGAACAAGATCGTCGTCTTCGAGGGTGCTCCCCGGCACATCGGGCAGATTTTCCCGGTTCGCATCGAGCGTGCGAGTTCCTCCACGCTCTACGGCGATCCGGCTGTTTTGGAATGACGCTCCTGAAGGCCTCCCCCTTCTCGCTCGATCTCACATTGGAGAGCGGGCAGGTGTTTCATTGGACGCGACACGCCGCGGCGCATTGGAGCGGTTTGGTGGGCGATCACCCGGTCGAAGTGCGCCAGCATCCGGATGGCCTCCACGTTCTCGAAGGCGACCCGGAAATTGTCCGCCGCTATTTTGCGCTCGACCATCCCTTGGCGGACATCTATCGCGATTTTCCGGACGACGCGCTTTCCCGCGCGGCACTTGAGTCGTGCCACGGCATGCGCATTATCCGCCAGCCGCGGTGGGAATGCCTTGCGACGTTCATTACCTCGTCCATGAAACAAGTCTCCCACATCCGGGCGATGTCGTTGGAAATCCGGCGGCGGTTCGGCCGAGCGGTTGACGGCTTGCCGGTGGCGGCTTACCCCGCTCCGAATGTTCTCGCAAGCTGCACCGAGTCGGACCTGCGCGCATGCGGACTGGGTTACCGCGCCAAAAACCTTGTGGGCACCGCGAAAGCCATTGCCGGGGGTGTGGATCTCGAAGCCTGGGCCGCACTGGACACCGACGCCCTCCGCGAGGCACTGACGTCCCTGCCCGGGGTCGGGGTGAAAGTTGCAAATTGCGTGCTTTTGTTCGGCTACGAGCGACTGGACGCGGTTCCGATCGATGTCTGGATCGGGCGAATTCTTCTCGCGATGCGCAAAGGGCGGCGCGGAACGCCCGGGCAGCTCGCCCGCTACGCCCGGCGTCGGCTGGGACCATTTGCGGGTTACGTCCAACAATACCTCTTTCATCACGCGAGGGTTTCGCCAAAATCATGACGATGACCTCCGCCGCCCAGATGCGTGAAGAATCCCGCCGCGAGACGACCATTGCCGTCATCGCGTCGATTCTCCTTCACCTTCTGCTTATCGGCGGCATCGCCTTTGTTCTCACGCTTCCCGACCCGCCCGTTCCCCCGACGCCCGAGGAGGAACCGGTGATGGAACTGACGATTGTTCCACCCGAGCCGAGCGTGCCCGCGACGCCGCAGTACGTCCGCACCTCGGCGGCAAATGCGGTGGAGGAAGAACAAAAAGACGCGCCTTTTGAATCCGACAATTCCACGCGGGCCGCGAGCGAAGCGCCTCCCTCGGGACCCGACGCCATGCCATCGACCGAGGGCCGCGAGGCACCGTCGATCGAACTGGAAGACCGCAACTACACCGCGGGCATGCGCCCCGCGCAAGCCGCCCCGCCCAGCGCCGCACAGGAGGCCCAGCCGGCTCCAAAGCCGGAACCCGAAACGCCCGTCGAGGAAGAGCCCCAGCGCCCGGTTCAAATCGCCCTCCGCCAAGCCCCGCCGCCCAAGCCCCGCCAGGACCCCAAGCCCCGCCAGGACCCCAAGCCCGAGGCGCAGCCCGCACGCCCCGCCCCGGCCCAGCCTACGGCCGCACCCGGCTACCAACCCGAGACCCGCATCACGCGCATCCGGGGAAACATTTCCAACCGCGGCCGCGCATCCGTCCAAGCGAATGCCACCCCGCTCGGCCGCTACAAAAAAGCCATCGCCGACGCCATCGGCTCGCGTTGGTATTACTACGTCAACAATCAGATCGGCCTCCTGAATATCGGCACGGTCGATGTGCGTTTCGTGGTCATGCCCGACGGCAAGGTGCGCGATGTGCGTGTGATGTCGAATTCCTCGAATGAAAGCTTTGCATCCGTGAGCGTGAGCTCCATCGTCGAAGCTGAAATTCCCCCGATTCCGGAAGAAGTTGCCAAACTTCTTGAAAATGGCCGGATCGAAATCGATTACTCCTTCACCATCCTGAGCAACTGATGATTATTGCCTCCATCCTCTCCGCCACCGCCGACTTCTTTGTGAAAGGCGGGCCATTCATGGTTCTCCTGCTCGTCCTCTCGGTGATCACGCTCGCCGTCATTCTCCTCCGCGGGCGCGCGCTGCGCACCCAGGCGGTCGTTCCGGACGGCATCGCAGCTGCCTTGGAAAAACTCCAGCCGGGCGATGATCTCGACGGCCTCCAAGCGGCCATGCGCAACAATCCCTCGGCCCTCGCCCGCATCCTTTCGACCCTCATCGCCCATCTCAACTGGCCAAAGGCCGAAACCCTCGAAGCCGTCCAGACCCGCGCCCGCAACGAAGTCTCCCGCCTCGAACGCGGATTGGTGATTCTGGAAATTTCCACCGGCGTTGCCCCGCTCCTCGGACTCTTGGGAACGCTTTCCGGCCTCGTCGGCATCTTCGCCGCGATTGGCAGCACGGGTGACCCGATCATCATCGCCCGGGGAATTTCCGAGGCATTGAATACCACCATCGTCGGTCTGGCCATCGCGGCCGCCAGCCTTGTTGCCCACAATTACTTCCAGCGAAAAATCGAGGTCATGGCGATCGAAATGGAGTCCCTCGCCGCCGACCTTCTCGCCAAATGCTACCCGCACGGTGAACTCCCACAGGTCGAAAAGCACGTGGTCTGAACGGCGATGAGGTTCCACACACGCAAACGGCGAAACCCGGTCATCATCATCGTTTCGCTGATCGATATTCTCGCGATCCTGCTCATCTTTTTCATCGTGACCACCACGTTCCGCAAGGAACAACCCCGCCTGCAGATCAACCTGCCAGAATCAAAGACAGCTGAAAATGCCACCACGGAAAATCGCGAACCCCTCGTTCTCCGTGTGAAAAGCGCCGAGGAGATCACCCTCGGCGACGAAGCCGTCACGATCGAGGCCCTCCCCGCCGCGCTCACCGCCGCCCGCTCGTCGCAGCCCGACCGTTCCATCGCGATGCAGGCCGACCGCGACGCCCCGTTCGGGGTCGTCGTCAAAGTGCTCGACGCCCTCAAGCAGGCCGGCATCAAGAACATCCCCGCATTCACCCAGCCCGAAGGAACGGCTCCATGATTCTCGAAATCACTCGAAACGAACACCCCGCCCTCCGCACCAAGGGACGGAAAGTCGAAAAACTCGATGCCCACTTGGAAGAACTTGTCGCCGATATGATCGACACCATGCGCGACGCCGATGGCATCGGACTCGCCGCCCAACAGGTCGGCCTCCCGCTTCAGCTTTTCGTGCTCGATGTGCCGCAGATGAAAGACCGCCCAAGCGCCATGCGAATCAACGGCGAGACCGTTGATTTCGAAGAATGGATGCCCATGGTCCTCATCAACCCGGAAGTCACCCCCTTCGGCAAAGTCCGGGCCGAAAGTGAAGGCTGCCTGAGTTTTCCCGGCCTGCGGGGCGACGTGGCCCGGCCGTTTTCGGTGAAAGTGAAGGCCACGACTCCCGAGGGCGACGTCGTGCAATTCGAAGCCGACGGCCTTCTCGCCCGGGCGGTGCAGCATGAGTTCGATCACCTCCAAGGCGTGCTTTTTATCGATCGCCTCACTGCCGAGGATCTCGACGAACTCCCGAAGCCGGTCCGTCAGCTCGTTCGTCCGGCCCCGGCCGTTTCCTGACTGCCCCGGTGCAGCGCCCGAACCACGGGAATCATCAAAAGCGGACAGATCGCCGCCACGAGAAATGCGATGCGAAGACCGAAGGCCTGCGGGTCCAGTTCGGTGCCAAGAACCGCTTGTGGCCATGAGGGAACACTCGAGCCGAAAACATCCGCGACCACGCCGACCAACCACGGCATGAGCCCGGCTCCCGCATCACCCGCCGCGGCGAGCAAGGCAAACAACGACGCTCCCGCGAGCGGGTAACGGGCCGCCGCCGTCGAGATCGTTCCCGGCCAAAGCATGCTCACAAAAAGTCCCGACGCGGCACAGGCCGCCAACGCGATGACCGGCGAAGGAACCAGCGCCATGAGGGCACACATCAACGCCGAGAGCGCCGCACTCCGGGTCATCACCCGGGCAAGGTTTCCATGCTCCCCCCGGAGTCCAAACCACAGGCGGCCGATAATCATCCCGACGCCGAAAAGACAGAATCCGACGAGGTCCGCGATGACCTTTGGAAACCCCAGCGCCGTTTCGGCATACGCCGAGGTCCATTGCGCTATGGTCACCTCGCTGGCTCCGGCGAGCAACATCGCGGCCAGCAGGAAAAAAATGGCGGGCTTCGGAAACATCGAGCGCAGCGTCTGACGCCGCCCGGGATCCGCCAACGGCGGCAGCGTCACAAAGGCAAAGCCCAGCGTGTTCGCCAGCGGGATCACCGCCCACACGACAAGGATCACCGGCCACGCCACCGCCCCGGCGAGATGCAACGCGAAGCCCGTGATGACGATTACCGCCACTTTTCCGATGGGATAAAACGCATGCAGCAAGGCCATGTCGGCGCTCTTCCGTGACGAGGGAAGCGCGTTGATGATCGGGCTGAGCAATACCTCCAAAAGACCGCAACCAATCGAGAAGATGATCGTCCCCAGAACCAGACCGGAATACGGATCCGCAAGGACAAACGGCGAAACGGCGAAGACGACCAAGCCGGCCGCCGCCAGAAAGTTCGCGGCCGCCACCAGCGGCTTCGGATGCACACGATCTGCCACCGCCGTGCAAACGAGATCCACCAGCATCTGCGTGAGAAAATTGATCAGCACCAACCGCCCGATTTGTTCAAACGTGAGGTCGAATTGATTCCGCAGCGGAATAAAGAGCAGCGGCGTGATATTGATCACCATCGCCTGGACAAACATGCCCAGATAGCAACAACGAACGACCCAGCGCGCGGAGGTCATCAGCGGACCAGCGGGCGGAGGATGTCGAGCACGCTGCGAACTCCCTCGACCGCCGTGTCGGGGACTTTCTCGATGACAGCGCCGCCGGTTTCGAGGACGGCTTCACCCATGGCCGTGGCGAGTCGTCCGGAGAGATCTTCGGTCGGTTTTTCCAATGTTCCGCCCAGCGTGAGGCCGGTCCACACGTAGCCATTCCGTGCCTCGGTGAATACCCGCTCGCGTGATCCCGGCAGCCATTGGAGCGTCTGGGGTGTCACACCGACCTGAAACCGGCCGGCCAGCGCTCCATCGACACCGACCGTGGCGGATCCTTCCAGCCGCAGCAGACCGCGGGATTCCAGCACGATCTTCTGCAAGGTCCAGACGCCATCCGAATGAGAAAACTCCATGCTCCATTCCTGGAGCGGCATGCGGCGAAACGACGGCGTTCCGGTGAACGATGCGATACGGTCCAACACCGGAACACCTTCGAGCCGCCCCTCTTCGAGCCGGATCCGTCCGCTGAGCGTTCGCGTGCCGGACACGGTGGCTTCGCCGGAGACGATTCCAAACAGCCGCGTCTTCCACTCGCCGCCGAGAAGATCCCCCACATCGACTGCGCTCCACCGCAGGCGCAAAGACCCCCCGGCCAACGAATCGCCCGAAGCGGTGATTTTTCCCGTCGCCCCCAGACGGAGCGAGGCGTTGCTGAGGAAAAACTCCCTGCCCTGCTCGCGGGCCCGCAGGCTCTCGATCTCCATCTCCGGCAGGTGCGGCACCAAAAGCCGGCCGCCATCGGCGGAAAAGACCCAGCCCTTCCCATCGGGCGTGATGGTGAGCGGCACACTCGTCGCGCGAACCGGACCAAAGGTCAGATCCGCATCCGCGATGCGCACCGAGCCGATCTCAAAGCGCTTCGGAAGAAAGGCGAGAAGCCCGGACGGTGCCGACGCAGGTGCCGGGATTTCCGAGGACTGCATTTCGAACGGCACTTGGAAAACGCCCTCCAGCCGCGTCATTTGAAGATCCTCAATCCGCCAGGCCCCGCTGAAAATCGCCCGCCAATTCACCGTCGCCCGGATCTGATTCGCCTCCACGTGCCCCAATGCACTGCCCGTGTTCCCACGCAGAACCGCGCTGTCGGAGTAGGCCGACGGCCCGCTCCACTCGAGCGGCTCATACGCGGCCTCCGCGCGAAATGCCCGACCGGTTTCCTCCGCGATCCGCTGGCGAAAACCCTCGCTGCGAAGGTAGGAATTTACAGCCAGCGAGCCTCCGACCAGTGCTGCAATCAAAAGGACCAGCACCGTCCCGACGAGGATCCAGACAAGACGCGACTTCATGGGCTCTGAGGTCTAGCAGACCCCGGCCGGGGTGCAACCCCGTCCACCGGCGACCTTCCGGGAATGCTTATCGCCGATCTTTGGGAGGGAGAAGGGCATCGGCTACCGGAGCATCTCCCGGAGGAACGGGGCCGTGCGGCTGGTCTTTGAGCGGGAAACCTCTTCGGGCGTTCCCTCCACGACCAGTCGGCCGCCTGCAGCACCGGCTTCGGGTCCAATGTCGAGGATATGGTCTGCCTCGGCGATGACGTCAAGATGGTGCTCAATCACGACGACCGTGCCGCCTTCATCGACAAGGCGGTGGAGCACGGCGATCAATTGGGCGACATCGTGGGCATGGAGACCGATCGTGGGCTCCTCCAGAACGTAGAGCGTCGACTTTCCGCGGCGGGTCGTGCGGATTTCTTCGCCGCGAGAGGTCGAGCGGCGCGCGAGCTGGGTGACCAATTTGATCCGCTGCGCCTCACCGCCGCTGAGCGTCGGGCTCGGCTGGCCGAGTTGAAGGTAACCGAGGCCGGTCTCAACGAGAAGGTCGAGCGGACGCCGGATCTTGGGGTGCGCCGAGAAAAACTCCGCCGCCTGCTCGATGGTCATGTCCATGATATCGCCAATGGATTTTCCATTGTATTCGACCTCGAGCGTGGCGGGATTGTAACGACGGCCGAGACAGTCCTGACACGGCATGTAGCTGGGCGGGAGGAAGTTCATCTCCAGTTTGATGACACCCTGACCAAGGCAGGCCTCGCAGCGGCCGCCCTCGTTGTTGAACGAAAACCGGCTCGATGAGTAGCCGCGCATGCGGGCGGCGGGAAGCGTTGCGAAGAGCGCCCGGATTTCATCGAAGACCTTCACATAGGTCGCCGGAGTGGACCGGGATGTTTTTCCGATTGGCGACTGGTCCACTTCGAGAACGGCACCGAGATGTTCGACGCCCTCGACCTTGTCGCAGTTGCTGTGAACCACGATGCCGCGCGAGCGTGCCAGAGCCTCCCGCACCGCCGGCACGGTGACCCCGCGCAAGAGCGTGCTTTTTCCGGAGCCGGAAACACCGGTGATGACCGAAAGACGGTTCACGGGAATCGAGACGTCGATGGATTTCAGGTTGTGAAGCTTGGCCCCGCGGACGGTGACCCACTCATCCGCCGCCGGACGTCGCGAGCCACGCGAAGGGTGAGCCATCGGCTCACGCAGGGAACGCCCGGTGAGCGAAGCGGGCGAGGCGAGAATCTCTTCGAGTGTTCCCGACGCAACGATCTCCCCGCCCCGGCGTCCGGCCCCG
Source organism: uncultured Chthoniobacterales bacterium (assembly GCA_964516295.1). Classification (GTDB taxonomy): domain Bacteria; phylum Verrucomicrobiota; class Verrucomicrobiia; order Chthoniobacterales; family Terrimicrobiaceae; genus CAZEYT01. The sequence continues at coordinate 19,137 of CAZEYT010000020.1, forward strand.
GGGCCGAGGTCGAGAATGTGATCCGCCCGTCGCATGGTTTCTTCGTCATGCTCGACAATGACAAGCGAGTTTCCCTTTTTGGCGAGGCTCGAAAGAGCGTCGAGGAGCTGCGCATTGTCGCGGGGGTGCAGACCGATGGTCGGCTCGTCGAGAACATACAGAACGCCGCGAAGATTCGATCCGAGTTGGGCCGCCAAGCGGATGCGCTGGGCTTCGCCGCCGCTGAGGGTTTTCGCTCCGCGATTGAGCGAGAGGTAATCCAGCCCGACCGTGGAGAGAAACTGCAACCGCTGGCGGATCTCAGCCACGATGTCCTTCGCGACGTCCGCGCGCGGTCCCGTGAAGCGAAGTTTTCCCGCGAGGGTCAGCGCTTCCGAGGCGGGTACGCCGGTGAAGTCGGCGATGGAGACATCCTGCACGCGAACATGGGTAGCGGTCTCATTGAGTCGGGTGCCTTGGCAAACCGGACACGGGCGGGGCTCGTCGTCTTCGAGCGATTCGTGACGCCGCTCTTCGTCGAGTTCCGCCTCCAGCTGAGAGTCGAATTCCTTCGATCCATTGGCCGAGCTCCAGACTTCACCGAACCCGCGACAATGGGGACACCAACCGTGCGGGGAGTTGAATGAGAAAAGACGCGGATCAAGCGGTTCGAAGGCCCGGCTGCACGAGGGGCAGTTCATCTCCGTGCTCAGAACGGTCGATTTCCCTGCCGTATCGACCACCCGGGCGGTGCCACGGCCGATGGACAGGGCGCGGCGGACGATATCGTCGGTTTTTTTGGCGTCGGATTTGTGCAACTCACCGACCAAAGCGTCAATCGTGTGTTCTTTGAAGCGCTCGAGTTTTTGAAATCCCTCAACGGCGACCAGTTTTCCATCCACCAAGAGGGTTTCGATTCCCTGTCTGGCGGCGGCGCGGGCGACATCCGTGTGGAAGCCTTTCCGGCCGCGAACCATGTTGGCAAAAATTTTCACGGGTCCTTTGGCCGCCAGGCGTTGGACCTCGGCGGCAATCGCCCCCGGCGTCCGGTTTTCGACCGGAACATCACAGGTCGGGCAGAACTGGGTGCCGAGCTTCGCGAAGAGGAGGCGGAGGAAATGGTAGATCTCGGTGACGGTGGCCACGGTCGATTTACCGCCACTGCGGGTCACCCGCTGCTCGATGGCCACACTGGGCGGCAGGCCCTCGATGCCATCGACATCGGGTTTTTCCATCTGCTCGACGAACTGCCGTGCATAGGGCGACATGCTGTCCAAAAACCGCCGCTGACCCTCCGCAAAAAGGATGTCGAACGCCAGGGTGGATTTCCCCGAGCCGCTGAGGCCGGTCACGACGACCATGCCATCGCGGGGAATGTCGACCGAGATGTTCTTGAGGTTGTGCTCGCGGGCTCCGCGCACGGAGATCTCGCGAGAAGCCTCGCGCCGCGCGGGACGGCGGACGGCTTTTTCGCGGACGCGGGAGGATTTCGGGCGCAGGAGCGGGGCGAGAAAGCGGGCGGTGTGCGATTCCTCCACGGCAGCGACCGCTTCGGGCGTTCCCGACGCGACGACCCGCCCGCCGCCTTCGCCCGCTTCGGGCCCGAGGTCAACGACCCAATCGGCGGATTTGATGACCTCCAAGTTGTGCTCGATGACGATCAGGCTGTTGCCCTCTTGCACCAGGCGGTTGAAGACTTTGAGCAGAAGCGCCACGTCGTCGAAATGCAGCCCCGTCGTCGGCTCGTCGAAAATGAGAAGCGTCTCGCTGTTGCGCTTCGTGGCAAGATGGTGGACGAGCTTGAGGCGCTGGGACTCCCCACCGCTGAGCGCATTCACCGGCTGGCCGAGGCGGAGATAATCGAGACCGACTTCCGCGAGCAATTTGAGCGGACGCGTGATCGCCCCGCGCGGATCGAGCGGCTCGAAGAATGTCAAGGCGTCGCCCGCGGTCATTTCCAGCACGTCGTGAATGGATTTCCCCGCGATCTGGATCGCGAGAACAGCCGGTCGGAACCGCTTGCCATCACACTCCGGGCATCGCAGAAAGAGATCGCTGAGAAATTGCATCTCTACCTTTTCAAACCCCAGTCCGCCACACCGTTCACACCGCCCGCTGCCGGAGTTGAACGAAAACGAACCCGGCGAAAATCCGGCAGCCAACGCTTCTTTGGACGTTCCAAACAGTTCGCGAATGCCATCGTAGGCCCCGAGGTAAACGGCCGGGGTCGAGCGCGGACTGCGTGCCAGGGGAGATTGATCGACCAGGATGACTTCTTCGATGTCGTCATCGCCGCGGAGCGTTTTGACAAAGCCCGCCGCCTCGTCTTCACCCGGATCTTCCCCGGCGAGATGCCGGTGGATGACATCGCGGACGAGCGAGGTTTTTCCCGAGCCGGAAACACCGGTCACGGCACACAAGACGCCAAGCGGAACCTTGACGTCCATGTCGCGCAGGTTGTGATGACGCACCCCGCGGAGATCCAGAAAGCGCTTGGGCTTGCGCCGTTTTGAGGGAACCGGGATCGATTTCCGGCCCTCGAGATAATCCGCCGTCAGGGAATTGGTGGATTCGAAATCATCCGACGGTCCGGAGTAGAGCAGCTTTCCGCCGGCCGTGCCGCGGCCGGGGCCGATGTCCACGAGGTGATCGGCGGCCCGGATGACGGCTTCTTCATGTTCGACGACGAGAAGCGTATTTCCCTTGTCGCGCAGCCCGCGGAGGACATCGAGGAGGCGCGCGGTATCGCGTGGGTGAAGACCGACACTCGGCTCGTCGAGGACGAAAAGTGTGTTCACCAATGACGCTCCGAGGCACGTCGTGAGATTCACCCGCTGGATCTCTCCGCCGGAGAGCGAGCGGGTCGGCCGGTCCAACGACAAATAGCCCAGGCCGACCTCTTCCAGATAGCGCAACCGCGAAAGAACCTGATCACGCACGAGGGCCGTGCTGGCATCGGACTCCGGAAATTTCAGCGCCTCGATGATGGCAGCGAGATCGGAGACCGTCTTCGACGCGACGTCGGCAATGGTCAGACCGGGATCGATCCGATAATTGAGCGTCTCCGGCTGAAACCTTCCGCCATGGCACGAGGGACACGGTTGATAGCTGCGGTATCGGCTCAAAAGCACGCGGACGTGCATTTTGTAGCTCTTCGATTCCAGCCAGTCAAAATACCCCTTTACGCCATACCACTGTCCGTTTTCCCAAGCTTCACGGGTATCGCCCTCGCCGTTGATGACCCAGTCACGATCCGACTTCGGGAGTTTTTCAAACGGACAGCGGATATCCACGTCGTTTCGCAGGGCGTGGCGGACGAGGTCGTCCTGACATTCGCGCGACTGCCCGGTCTGGAAGGCCTTGACGACGCCGTCTTGGATCGAGAGCGAGTGGTCCGGCATCACCCGATGCCAATCAATGCCGATAATGCGGCCGAATCCCCGGCATGCCGGACAGGCTCCGAGCGGGTTGTTGAAGCTGAAAAGCCCCGGCGAGGGTGGGCGGATGTTCTCGTCGCAATGCGCGCAATGCCAGCCGGAGGAATACGGATGCGTCTCGCCGGATTCCTGGTCGATGATGGTGAGACGGTCATTGCCGAGGCGGAGTGCGGTCTCGATGGCCTCCGAGAGCCGGTTTTTCTGGGCCGGGCGGACTTCGATTCGGTCCTGAACGACCAAGACCACGGCCGGAAGGCGACGCGACGGCGGCGCTTCATCGGTGCGCACAACCGCCCCGTTCAGCCACACCCGCAGATAAGCCTGTTGCTGGAGAAAGGCGAAAAAATCCGACGGCTTCGTCCCTTCGGGAACGGTCACACCAAACGCGACGAGAACGGTCTTCCCGGAAAACTTGCGGAGCACATCCGCCCCGATCGAGGCTGGCGACTCCGGTCGCACCTCGCGCGAACACGTCGGGCAATACCCCTTCGCCACCCGCGGAAAGAGGAGCTTCAGGTAATCATTGATCTCCGTGATCGTCCCCACCGTGGAACGCGTTGTGCGGACATTGTTGGCCTGCTCAATGGCGATGGCCGGAGGAATGCCCTCGATGGCTTCCACCTGCGGCTTGTCCATCCGGTCCAGAAATTGCCGCGTGTACGGACTGAACGTCTCGACATACCGCCGCTGACCCTCGGCGTAGATGGTATCAAACGCCAGACTCGACTTCCCACTGCCACTGGGGCCGGTGACCACGATCAGCTGCCCGAGCGGCAACTCCAGATCCACGCCCTGCAGGTTGTTCTGCCGGGCTCCACGAAGAGAAATACAATCCACCCCGGACCTTACGACACCCTGGCACACTTCGTCCGCATTTTTCGGCACGGGACCGAAAAAAATTCGCATCGGGCGAATGGTCTCTTCGAACACGGAAAAAGGCCGGACAGCAAATCTGTCCGGCCTTTGGTGATGAGCTGAAGCGTGGTTCAGCGAGTTCCTGAGGAACTGCGACCCGTTCCGGTGCCAGTGCTGGTTCCCGTCCCGGTGTTGGTTCCCGTGCCGGTGTTTCTTTCCGTCGTGGTTCCTGTTCCAGTCGTGTTGCCGGCGTCAATGGCGGTATTGGAGCCGGCGGTGGTCCCAGACGGATTGTTCGAGGGAGCGTTCGGGTTGATCCTGCCGGCGGAATTTGTTCCGGTTGTTGTACCGGGACTGGAGATCGTTCCTGTTCCGGAGCGGGTGCCGGTGGTATCGGTTGTGCCGGATGAAGCCGACGGGGAATTCCGTCGACCGGGATCCATCGGACTCGGGCTTGCGGTGGGCGATGCGGAAGGGGTCGGCGCGACCGAGCGGTCAAGGGTTGTGCCCGGCGAGGTGCTGTTGGCCCCGCCCGGTCCGGAGGGTACGCCGGTCTGGGCAAGAAGAACGCCGGGCAAGACAGCCGAGGCGGCGAGACAATGGAGAAATTTCAGTTTCATAGCGAGGAGGGTTCGCAAGAAACGTCCCGGATGGTCTCGGGATCTCCACTCGGAGAAAGGTCGGGAGGGTCCGCGCAGCGAGCCTACTGGGCGGCGCGCCGGAGGTCTTCGGTGCGCAACAAAACACGCTGGCGCATGGCTTTTCCGGCCCGGAATCGAACAGCCGCGCGGGCAGGAATGACGAGTTCTTTATCGGGAAAGTGGGGGTTCCGACCGACGCGCGGACTGGTGAGACGGACATCGAAGACGCCAAAGTTGCGGAGTTCGACGCTTTTTCCGTTGGCGAGGGATTCCGTGATGAGATCGAGCGTTTTCTGGAGGAGATCGGAGATTTCCTCCTGAGTGTATCCGGTTTTTTTGCTGATCTGCATTACAAGATCTCGTTTTGTCAGGTTAGCCATGCGATAAATTTTTGTCGTCTCCGATGTTCCCAATAAACAGTTTTCAGGTCCGTTGGTAATCGCCCGGTGGGGATTTCGACCCGGAACCGGGAATGTTACGGCATCACGCCCGAATAAGGATGCAACGGAACGTCCCGTACGCAACCCCCAAAATCCACTGCCACCGATCCACGTCCTCCTTACCCGACTCTCGTTGGCGGACGGGTTGTTACCATTTTCGGATCCGGGAGAGCCAGAAAACGACCGCCGCCGAGGCGATGGCGAGGGAATTGATGACAAAGAACGGCCACCATTCCGTCTCCGTCGGGATAGGCAGAGCTACGTTCATCGAGAAAATGCCGACCACCAGATTGGCCAGCATGATGGCGATGGTCCAGATGGTGAATTTTTTGATGAGGATGTTCAGGTTGTTGCTGACGATGGAGGCCCGGGCATCCATGAGGCCGGCAATGACCTGCGCGTAGATCTCGGAGCGACGGAGACACTGGTTGTTCTCAATGATCAGGTCCTCGAGGATCCCGGTCTGATCGTGGTCGAGGCCGAGTTTCTCCGCAGAGAGCTTCATTTTGTCGAAGAGGGCCCCGTTCGAACTGATCGAATTCAGGATGTAAACGAGGCTTTTTTCGAGCGCGAACATGTTGAGGAGGTAGCGGTTCTCCATCGAGGTATTGATGCGCCGCTCGAGCGAATCGGAGAGCATGTTGATGGCCCGGAGATGCCCCTCGAAGTGGTAGATGCTTTGGTAGAGGAGCCGGAGGATCACGTCCTGGATCGAGTGGACACGAAACGGCACGCGCCCCTCAAAAAGCGGAGCATCGTCGGGCATGACGACAACCAGATAGTCCTCGTAAACGAAAACACCGGTGGACGTGAGCTTGAGCAAAAAATTATCGTCCGCGCAGAAGCTTTTCGGGCGTTTGAAAATGATCGCGGCGTGGTCGCTCTCGAACTCCAAACGGGACAGCTCGTCCGGATCCAGAGAGGACTGGAGCGTGTGGTAATCGATATTGTGAAGCTCGAGAAGGTCGGCCTCGTCATCGATGGTGGGCGCATTGTAAACAATCACCTGCGCCTCGGTGAGGTCGCACGGGAGGAGGCGTCCAGCCTCTTCGTCGAGACGATAGCAAAGCCGCTGCCCGCCAGCACGCGGAGCGTCGGCGGGAATGTCGGTCACTGGCTCGCCCGTTGTCTCCATGGTGCGGAGGAAGATGCCCGAAGTCCCGGAAGGAGTCGAATCTTCAATCGGGAAATCTTTCGTCGGCAGCGATTCAGTCCCAGAGACGGTCAAGCCCCCGGCGGACGGACTCGAAAAGCTGATCGATTTCGGTTCGAGTAACGATGAGCGGCGGGGCCATCGCGATGAGGTCGCGGATTCCGCGCACGATCGCGCCTTCGTCCCGGATGAGATTCGACGCCCGCAGGCCGAGCGAATTCGGCGCGGCCGTGGTTCCCGGGCGGGGGATAAGCTCCATGGCTCCGATGAGTGCCGTGCCCCGGATTTCGGACACCGCCGGGTGGTCGCGGAACGAGTGGAGTTTTTCCTGAAAATACGGACCGACATCGTCGCGCACACGGGGAATGAGCCCGAGGCGGTCGATCGTCTCCAAGTTCGCGAGCGCCGCTGCCGCGCAGGTGGGGTGTCCCGAGTAGGTGAACCCATGGGCAAAATACCCACCGCCGAAGAGCACTTCCGTGATTTCGTCACTGACCATCGTCCCCCCCAGCGGAAGGTAGCCGCTGGTGAGACCTTTGGCGAGGGTGATGAGGTCCGGATCGAGATTCCACAACGTGCTGGCAAACCAATCGCCCAGACGCCCAAACGCGGTGATCACCTCGTCGGCCACGAACAGGATGTCGTTTTTCCGAAGAAGCTCGCGCAATTCGAGGAGATAGCCATCCGGCGGAGGGATCACCCCGCCGGCCCCCTGAACCGGTTCGACAAACATCGCCGCGATCGTTTCCGCTCCCTCCCGCTGAATAATCCGCGCCGTTTCCTCCAGACACCACTTGCCATAGGCCACCGGATCGAGCGGGGATTTCGCACCATAGGGGTGAGGTCCCGGAACGTGCACAAAACCCGGCAATGGCAGATCGAAAGGCTCGTAGCAGGTCGGCAATCCCGTCATGCTCGTCGTGGCCAGCGTGACACCGTGGTAGGCGAAGGTCCGCGAGAGGATTTTGTTCTTCCCCGACTTGCCGCGGAGTTTCTGGTAGGCGCGGATCACTTTCAGCGCGGTCTCGTTCGCCTCCGATCCGGAGTTCGAAAAAATCACGCGGTTCAACCGTTCGGGAGCCCGCTCGGCCAGGAAGGACGCCACGTGGATCGGAGCTTCGGTCGTCGAATTGAAAAACGACGGATAGTACGGCAGGCGCTCCATTTGCCGGTGCACGGCCTCGACAATGGCCACGCAATTGTAGCCGACATTCACGCACCAAAGCCCGGCGAGACCATCCAGAAGACGCCGGTCATCCTGGTCGACAAGAAAACAGCCATCGCCCTCCTTGATGAGATGCGTCCCGGGTTCGTGCATGTCCCGGTGATGGGTGAAGGGGTGGAGGTGGTGCCGACGATCCAAGTCGCGCAACTCGGCGACGGAGACTGGAGAACTCATTGTTTAATCATGCTACGGTCCTGGCAAAAACTCCAGCCGAGAAAATGACGGCGCGGTGGCGGCGTGCCGAAGGGCGGCGTTTTGGTCTTGACGGGCCGGAGGCGGGTTGGATTGATTGCGCCGCTTTCCCGAACGGGATAAAATCTGTGCCTACCGGTTCTTTGGACACTGTCTTTCATCATGTGCTGTGGAGTGTCTCCTATCTGCTGGTCCTTCTCGGACTCTCCGCTTATGGGATTCATCGCTATTCCATCATCTACCTGTTTCTGAAACATCGGAAGACCCGACCCGAGCCGCTCGGGACGTTCGATGAGCTGCCGGTGGTCACCGTACAATTGCCGGTCTACAACGAGTTCTACGTCGTCCGCCGCCTCCTCGAGGCCGTGGGTCGGCTCGACTACCCGGCCGACCGCCTGCAGATCCAGGTGCTGGATGACTCCACCGACGAGACGACCGACATTGCTTCTGCAGAGGTCGAAAAACTCCGGGTGCGCGGACTTGATGCCACGCTCATCCACCGGGTCAATCGCGAGGGCTTCAAAGCCGGGGCGCTCGCCGAGGGGTTGCGCGACGCCCGAGGCGAATTTGTTTTCATCCTCGACGCCGACTTCGTTCCTCCGCCGGATGTTCTGAAAAAGTGCATCCACTATTTCTCCGATCCCGTCATCGGCATGGTGCAAACGCGGTGGGGTCACCGCAATCGCGAGCATTCGCTCCTTACCCGCGTGCAGGCCATGTTTCTCGACGGTCACCTCCTCCTCGAACAAACCGCACGCAACCGCAGCGGACGCTTCTTCAATTTCAATGGCACCGCCGGAATGTGGCGCAAATCGTGCATCGAAGACGCCGGCGGCTGGCATCACGACACACTCACCGAGGATCTCGACCTCAGCTATCGTGCCCAACTCCGCGGGTGGAAATTTCTCTTCCTGCCCGATGTGGTCGTCCCAGCCGAGCTTCCGGTGGACATGAACGGCTTCAAGTCCCAGCAACACCGCTGGACCAAGGGCTCGATCCAAACGTGCCTTAAACTCCTCCCCGCGATCTGGCGCGAAAAAGATCTCCCGCTCCTGACCAAGCTCGAGGCGACCGCGCACCTGACCTCGAATTTCGGCTACCTTCTCCTTCTCCTGCTTTGCATTTTGATCCTCCCACAGAGCTTTGCGCCGCATCGCGGGATGCTACAAACGCTGCTGGTCGACATCCCGATCTTCCTCGCCACGACGGTTTCGATTGCGACGTTTTACACGGTCGCCCAGCGGCACCTGAATCCCCGTGACTGGCTTCGCGACCTGCTTCTCATGCCAATGCTCCTCGCCCTCGCCATCGGGATGTCGGTGAACAACGCCCGTGGCGTCATCGAGGCCATTTTCCGCCGTCAGTCGGAGTTCACCCGGACGCCCAAATACGGCGATGGCCAGCAGCGCACCGCCCACCGCCGGCTCCGCTACTTGCCGATCCGCTCGCTGTTGCCGGCGATCGAAGTGCTTTTCGCGTTCTATTTTGCCTGGTGTACCTGGCATGCGGTCGATTCCGGCGCGTGGACCAGTGTGCCGTTCCTTCTGCTTTTCCTTGTCGGGTTCGCCTATGTGTCGGTGAAGTCCATCGGATTTTGGCTCCGACAGTTCGGAACAATCGCCACCCCCACTCCCCCGGCCCCGGTGGGTAATGAGGCCTGAGAAAATCATGTTCCGTGCCGTCGCGCTCGCTCTGGTGGCCCTCGTTCTCGCCGGATGCGCCGGCGATACCCGGCACAAAATGGTGATCAGCACCGACGACCAGAAAATGGTTGTCCTTCGTGACGGGCGGCCGATTGCCCTTTATCCGGTCTCAACCTCGAAATTCGGCCTCGGCGACCGTCCCGGCAGCAATGCCACGCCGCTCGGCAAACTTCGCGTCCGCAAAAAAATCGGAGACGGAGCCCCGCCGGGAGCTGTCTTCAAAGCCCGGCGACTGACCGGGGAAGTCCTGCCTGTCGATGCGCCGGGGCGCGATCCGATTGTGACCCGCATCCTTTGGCTCGACGGCTTGGAGGAACGCAATCGCCGCGCCTACCCCCGCTTCATCTACATTCACGGAACTCCCGAAGAGCGGACAATTGGTCAGCCCGCCAGCTACGGCTGCATCCGGATGCGATCCCGCGACATCATCGCGCTTTACGACATGGTCGGAGTCGGCGCGCGCGTCTACATTCAGACCGGCCCCCTCCCCGCCTTTGATTTTTCGCCGACTTCCGGCGGTTTTTGATTTTCCGATTCCGGCGGGCCGTCCATAGTCACGCCATTCGATTATAAAAAGACGACCATGGCAAAAACTGACGACAGCTCCGCCGCGGACAAGGCCTCGGCCGCCCGCAACAAAAACCTCGACCTCGCTCTCCAGCAAATTGAGAAGGATTATGGCAGTGAAGCCATCCGCCGCCTCGGCGATGCCTCAATCTCTGCGGTCGAAGTCATTCCCACCGGCAACATCCTCATCGATCGCGCCCTCGGCGTGGGCGGCTTTCCGCGAGGCCGCGTCGTGGAAATCTACGGCCCGGAATCCTCCGGAAAAACAACCCTCACCCTCACGGCCATCGCCCAGGCACAGAAACTCGGCGGTCTTGCCGGTTTCATTGATGTCGAGCACGCCCTCGATCCGCAATACGCCCGCCGTCTCGGTGTAAACCTCGACGAACTCCTCGTCTCGCAGCCGAGCTCGGGTGAAGAGGCCCTTCGGATTTGCGAAACGCTTGTTCGCTCCAACGCGCTCGACGTGATCGTGCTGGACTCCGTCGCAGCGCTTGTGACGAAGTCGGAACTCGAAGGAGAAATCGGAGACGCGGTCGTCGGGGCGCAGGCCCGCCTGATGAGCAACGCTCTCCGCAAACTCACCGCCTTCATCTCCAAAGCCCGCACGGTCTGCATTTTCACCAACCAGATCCGCGAGAAGATCGGTGTCATGTTCGGCAATCCCGAGACCACCCCCGGCGGCAAGGCCCTCAAATTCTACTCCAGCGTTCGTGTGGACATCCGACGCATCGGGGCCATCAAGAACAGCGACGGCACGATGATCGGCAACCGCACGAAAGTCAAAGTCGTCAAAAACAAGGTCGCGCCGCCGTTCGCCGAAGCGGAGTTCGACATCATGTATAACGAGGGCATCTCCAGCACCGGATCGCTCCTCGATCTCGCGATCGAGAAAAACGTTCTCGAAAAGCGCGGATCGTGGCTCAGCTACAAAGGCAACCAGCTCGCCCAAGGCCGTGATGCCGCCAAAGAAGCGCTCAAGAACGACGCCGCCCTTTACGCGGAAATCGAAGCCGCCGTTCTTCAGTCGCTCGACGCCGCCAAAAAATAAGCCGTGGCCGACGAGCTAGATCCTGCTTCTCTGACGATCCGCTCGCTGGGCGAACGGAGAATTCTCTCGCCGCTCGACAAACTCGTTGCGGATTCCGGTCCGGATCACACGTTTTACAGCGACGATCACCGGGTGCTTGTCAAACACGAACTTCCGGACGTCGCACGTGTCATGGCCTCCGGTGGGGAGTTCCCCTGCTTCGAGGTGGCAGGCCCCCGGCGCAAGATCTTCTTTGATCCCGCCCAGACCAACTGCGCGATCGTCACCTGCGGCGGGATTTGTCCGGGCGTCAACGACGTCATCCGGGCCATCGTCATGCAGGCCTACTACCGCTACGGCGTGCGACGGATCTACGGCATCCCCTACGGCTACGAGGGCCTCGTTCCGGAATACGGGCACCCGATCATCAATCTCACGCCGGATCTCATCACGACGATCCACCAGTTTGGCGGCACTTGGCTTGGCACCTCACGCGGTCCTCAGGATACCGCCCGCATGGTGGATCGGCTCCAGGAGCTCGAGGTTAATATTTTGTTCGTCATCGGCGGCGACGGCAGCCAGCGCGGCGCTCTCGCCATCGAGCAGGAAGCCCGCCGCCGCGGCGCCCGCCTCGCCGTCGTGGGCGTTCCGAAGACCATCGACAACGACATGATCTTCATGGACAAGAGTTTCGGTTACGAGACCGCCGCGGCCGAAGCCGTGCACGCCGTCCATGCCGCCCACGTCGAAGCCCGCAGCGCGCGCGGTGGCGTTGGACTCGTGAAGCTCATGGGGCGCCACTCGGGCTTTATCGCCTGCGCGGCGGCCATCGCGAGTGGCGAGGTGAATTGTGTTCTGATCCCGGAGCTCCCGTTCGCTCTGGAGGGAGACCATGGCTTTCTCGAGGTCATGCGCCAACGGGTCGTGTCTCGGGGCCATGCGGTCGTCATCGTGGCCGAGGGTGCCGGGCAGGAATATGTGGGCGGGTCCGGCCAGACCGATGCCTCGGGAAATACCAAACTCGGCGACATTGGCACGTTTCTCCGCGACAAACTCAATGAGCACTTCAAAAAGTGCCAGACCGCGATCACGCTCAAATACATCGATCCCAGCTACATGATCCGGAGTGTCCCCGCCTCCCCGCAGGATCGCATCTATTGCATGCGCCTAGGGCAGGCCGCCGTTCATGCCGGGATGGCCGGTAAGACCGGCATCATCGTGGCCAGATGGCACAGCGTTTACGTTCACGTGCCGATTTCCATCGCGACCTCCGCCCGGCGCACGGTCGATCCGGGCAAGGATATCTGGCTCTCGGTCCTGGAATCCACCGGCCAACCGGCGCGATTCTACTAAGTCGGCGTCAGCGAACGACCGGGACGCCGTCGCGGAGCATTTGCTCCACAAAACCCGTGTGATATTTGCCGCGGCGGAAATCCGCGTTGCGCATGATCGCCTGTTGAAACGGAATCGTGGTCTTGATGCCCGTGATCATGTATTCGCCCAAAGCCCGCGACATCCGCCGAATACAAGCTTCGCGGCTCGAGGCCGTCGCGATGACTTTGGCGATCATCGAGTCGTAATGCGGCGGAATCGGATAGCCCGCATACGCATGAGAATCGATCCGAACGCCCCGCCCACCCGGCGCGTAGTAGAGATCGATATTGCCCGGGCAGGGTTGGAATTTTTTCTCCGGATCCTCGGCGTTGATCCGGCACTCGATCGCGTGATGCCGGGGCTTGGCATTCACGACATAATCGCTGAGGTGCTCACCGGCCGCCACTTGGATCTGCTGTTTCACCAAATCGCAGCCATAAACTTCTTCCGTGATCGGGTGCTCGACCTGGATCCGGGTGTTCATTTCCATGAAATAGAAATTCCCGTCGTCATCGACCAGATACTCGATCGTGCCGGCATTGGCGTAGCCGACATCCTGGCAAAGCTTCACCGAGGCCTCGCCCATCCGCTGGCGGAGTTCGGGAGACATGAGCGGTGAAGGACATTCCTCGACAATCTTTTGGTTCCGCCGTTGCAGAGAACAATCGCGCTCGCCGAGATGGACGACCCGGCCGTGCTCATCTCCGAAAACCTGGAACTCGATATGGTGGGGATTGACGATGAACTTTTCGATGTAAACCGCCGCGTTTCCAAAAGCCTTCTCGGCTTCCAACCGGGCGGAGTGGTAACCCTGCACCAGACTGCCTTCGTTGCTGGCGATGCGCATGCCGCGCCCGCCGCCACCGGCAACCGCCTTGATCATCACCGGGTAACCAATTTTGCGGGCGATTTTTATCGCTTCGGCTTCCGAATCCACCGTGCCGTCGCTGCCGGGCGAGATTGGCACACCCGACGTCCGCGCACATTCCCGGGCGGAGTTTTTGTCGCCCATCAACCGGATCGCCTGCGCGGAGGGGCCGATGAACTTGATATTGCAGCTCTTGCACACGTCGGCGAAGTGGGCGTTTTCCGCCAAAAATCCATAGCCCGGATGGATCGCATCCACATCTGCAATCTCGGCCGCACTGATGATGCGGTCGATTTTCAGATAGCTGTCCGAACTGGCCGCCGGGCCGATGCAGATCGCCTCATCGGCCAATTGCACGTGGAGACTGTCGATGTCGGGTTCCGAGTAAACGGCGACCGATTGGACACCAAGTTCTTTGCAGGCCCGGATGATGCGGAGCGCGATCTCGCCCCGGTTGGCAATCAGGATTTTTTTGAACATGTGCGGCCGGGAAAAATTACTTCAGGCGGAAAAGCGGCTGTCCGAACTGGACCGGCTTTCCATTATCCGCGCAGACTTCGACGACCGTTCCGGCGACCTCGGCCTTGATCTCGTTCATCACCTTCATGGCCTCAATGATGCAGACCACGGTGTCCGGCGTCACTTCCTGGCCGACCGAGACAAACGGGGCCGACTCGGGCGACGGGGCGGAGTAGAACGTGCCCACCATCGGCGATTTGATCTCGATCCCCGCAACAACCGGAGCCGGGGCGGCCGGCGTGCTTTCGGCGACAGGGGCCGCGGACACCGCCGGAGTGGCTGCCGGAGCCGGGTAGGATGGCCCGGAGGTGACCACCTGACTGTGGCTCGTGGCCTCGGCCGTTTTGAGAGTGATGGCGAAGCCCTCGCGCTCCATTTTGAAGACGGCGATACCGTTCTTCTTCATCAGGTCGATCAGTGTGCGAATTTCTTTAATGTCCACGGGCGTAGGTAATTTGAGGTAAAAATCAGAATCGCACGCCCGTTGCGGAGCGGTCAAGACATTGAAAAGGGCGGCTTGGCGGGGACTCGCAAGGTTAGGGATTGCGCCGTGGCGGAAATTCGCGAACATCCCGGGATCATGTCCAAATCGGTCCCCATGCGGCCGCGTCTTGCGCCGAAAGCCTCGCTTTCGTTCGCGATCGTCGCCAGCCAATACAACTCGCCCTTCGTCCAGCCGCTGGCGGACAATGCCTACCGTGAGCTCAGCAGTCTCGAGCCCGGGGCCAATATCGCCCTCGTCTCCGCGCCGGGTTCCTTCGAGATTCCGCTTCTGGTCCAGGCCGTGGCGGAATTGAATCGTTACCAAGCCGTTCTCGCCCTCGGCGTTGTTTTCGAAGGCGAGACCGCCCACGCACAACTCATCGCCCAGAGCGTGACAAACTCGCTCATGGACCTCTCGCTGAAATTCAAAGTCCCGGTCGTCCACGCCGTCCTTCTCCTCAAAAACGAGGAACAAGCCCGCGCCCGATGCATCGAGACCGAGCTCAACCGCGGTGTGGAAGCCGCCCGCGCCGCCGTCGCCGCCGCCCGTGCCCTGCACGAAATCCGCTGAATTGATCATGGGAGTTCGACGTGACGCCCGCGAAGCCGCGGTTCAATATCTCTACCAGCGCGACATCCGATCGGAGGACAATGACTCCGAACTCGAAAGTTTTTATCGCCTCCGCGGCCTGAGCCCCAGCGCTCGCCGCTTTTGCGACGGCCTTCTGCGGGGGTGGATGGCTCACCGATCGGCGATTGATGACGCCATTCAAAACCACACCCGGAATTATGATTTCGGACGTCTTTCCGCCGTGGACAGAAACATTTTGCGCATCGCCTGCTATGAGATTCTCTTCTGTCCGGAGGTTCCGCCCGCTGTGGCGATCAATGAAGCCATCGAGATCGCCAAAAAGTTCAGCGCCGAGGAATCCGGGAAGTTTGTAAATGGCATCCTCGACAACGTGCGCAAAGCGGCCCCGCCCGCGCAGGCCTGAGCGATGGCGTTTGGATTTCTCAAAAATTTCGTCGCGAAATTCACCGGCCGACCGGTAGATTGGGATGAACTCGAGGAAACACTCATCCGCGCCGACCTCGGCGTGCCGATGACGCTGAAGATCCTGGAGGCGCTGCGGGCGCGCGGGAAGGAAGTCAACGGCGAAACCGCTGCCGCAGTGACCCGCGAAGAAATCCTTCGCGTGCTTCCCATGGTGAACCCGCCGCTGCGTCCGCTGCCGAACAAGCCGAAGGCGATTCTGGTGGTGGGCGTGAATGGCACGGGCAAAACTACGTCATCGGCCAAGCTGGCTGCGTGGCTCATGGCCAAGCGTCATACCTGCATCCTCGTCGCTGCCGATACCTTCCGCGCCGCGGCCATCGAGCAACTCGGCATCTGGGGCGGACGTCTCGGCATCGAAGTGGTCAAAAGCCAGTATCAGGGAGATCCGGCCGCGCTGTGTTACGACGCCTGGACAAGCGCCCACCGCAAGAACATCGAATTCGTCCTTTGCGACACGGCAGGCCGCCTGCACACGAAGAGCAATCTCATGCAGGAACTCACAAAGGTCAGCCGCACCCTCGGCAAACACGACCCGGACGCACCGCACGAGAAATGGCTCGTCGTCGACGCCACGACCGGCTCGAACGCCCTCGTCCAAGCCCGGGAATTTCACCAGGCCATCGGACTCACCGGACTCATCGTCACCAAACTCGACGGCAGTGGAAAGGGCGGCGTCGCCGTCGCGATCCAGCACGAACTCGGCATTCCGACACGCTTCATCGGCACCGGGGAGAAGCCGGAGGACTTTGCGCCGTTTGACCGTGAAGACTTCGTCAACCGCATCATCTGATGTTCCGTTGGCTCGCCATTTTTCTCTTGATCGCCGGCTCCCTCGCGGCCGCCGACGATCTCACGATCCGGGTCGTCGCCGCGAATCTCACCTCGGGCACCCGCCAGTCCTACTCGGTGGACAATAGCAATCACTCGAACATCGAAGGAGCCGGCGCACGCATCCTCAAGGGGCTCCAACCCGACATCGTCCTCATCCAGGAATTCTCGACCGGCATGCCCCGACGCCAATGGGTCAACCAGACCCTCGGCGAAGAATTTCAGTTCATGGTCGAAGAGGGCGACGAAATTCCAAACGGGATCATCAGCCGCTTTCCCATCCTCGAATCCGGAGAGTGGGACGACACCGTGGTTCCCAACCGTGACTTTGCTTGGGCCCGCATCGCCCTCCCGGATGGATCTCGCGCCCTGGTAGTCAGCGTCCACCTTTTTGCGCGTAAAGCCTCCGGCCGCGTGGACCAGTGTCGCACTCTCGCAAAATTGATCGCGGAAAACCGGCGGGCGGGCGAACGCGTGATCTTCGGTGGGGACTTGAATACGCGCCACGAAGACGAAAGCTGTATCGCCGAGCTGACCGGGGTCCTTCACATCCCCGATTCCCTTCCCGCTGACATTCTGGGCAACACGGGCACCAACGGCCCGAGGAAAGCCCCATACGACTGGGTCCTTGTGGATTCGGAGACCAATGCGAAGGAAATTCCCGTGACCATCGGTGGCACGTCCTACGAGGGCGGGCTTGTTTTTGACAGCCGGATTTTCGAACCCCTCGAGGCTGTGGCACCGGTTCAAATCGGGGACAGCGGCGTGCAGGGCATGCAGCACATGGCGGTCGTCCGGGATTTCCAACTCAAGAAATGACGCCCGCTGTCTGCGTGGTCGGAGGAGGTCCCGCCGGACTCCGGGCGGCCGAGGTGTCCGTTGCAAGCGGGGCCAACGTGGCGGTCTATGATTCCATGCCTTCGGTCGGCCGGAAGTTCCTCGTGGCCGGTCGGGGTGGTCTGAACATCACGAACGCGGAACCGCCCGGGGACTTTGTCCGCCGCTACTCCGCACCCGACGCCGCCACTTGGGAGTCTCTGCTCGGCGATTTTGGACCCACCGATCTGCGGGCGTGGGTGGAAGGATTCGGGATTTCGACGTTTGTCGGTTCGGGAAAGCGCATTTACCCGGACGGCATGAAGTCCGCGCCGCTCCTCCGCCGCTGGATCACGCGGTTGCGGACAGACGGAGTGGTTTTTCATCCCCGCCACCGACTTGTGGGAATCCGTCGTCGGACGGGATGGGATATGGAATTCGAAACACCGGCCGGGCGGCAGCATGTGGAGTCTTCCGCAGTCGTTCTCGCGCTGGGCGGAGCATCCTGGCCGCAAACCGGCTCGGACGGACGCTGGTTCCCGCTTCTGGAAACGCTGGGCGTGCGCCCGGTGGAATTCCAACCGGCGAATTGCGGATGGAATGTTGAGTGGTCCCGGGCGATGCTCGAAAAGGCGGAAGGCAAGCCCCTCAAAAACATCCGCGCAACGGCTGCCGGTGAGACGTCGGGTGGGGAATTGCTCATCACCCGCGACGGCTTGGAAGGAGGCGTTCTCTATGCTCTCACGCGTGCACTTCGACGGATGGAGACGCCCGTTCTCGAAATCGATCTCAAGCCGGCTTTCGACCTCCCGGACCTTCTCGCGCGCCTGGCCCACGCGCGGACGTTTCACTGGCACGAAGCCATGGAACGCTGGCGGATCGATCCCGTCACCCGGACCTTGCTGGAACATCACCCGGAGCGGGAATCATGGTCCTCGATTCCGGCGCTGGCCGCTGCGGTCAAAGCGTGTCCGCTCCGTCTCCGCGGGCCGCGCCCCATTGCCGAGGCGATCTCCACGGCAGGCGGCGTGTGTTGGGGCGATCTCGACGACCGCCTCATGCTTCGCAGCGCTCCGGGCCTTTTTCTCGCTGGCGAGATGATCGATTGGGAAGCTCCGACCGGCGGTTTTTTGATGCAGGGGTGTTTCAGCACCGGAACCCGCGCCGGACGCGCTGCGGCAGAGTTTTCCAAATGAAGACACTCGCCGACCTCCTCCAAAAACCGGACCCGATCCTCGCCCTCGCGCCCATGCAGGACGTGACCGATTGGGCGTTTTGGAAACTGATGACGCGTTACGGAGGGGCCGATCTTTACTTCACCGAATACTTCCGCGTGACGGCTGGCTACCGCCCGGAAAAGTATATCCTGCGCTCGATCACCGAGAATCCCACCGGTCAGCCCGCCATCGCCCAGATCATCGGCAATGAAACGGAGTGGATGTGTCGGACTGCCTCCGAATTGGAAAGCCATCCCGCCGCGGCCGTGGATCTCAATCTCGGGTGCCCTGCTCCGGTCGTTTACCGGAAATGCGCCGGCGGCGGCCTTCTCCGCGACCCCGAGCGCATCGACGCCCTGCTTGCGGCGCTTCGAGCCACGATTCGCGGGGCATTTACCGTGAAGACGCGGATCGGCTTTTCCGACCCGGGGGAATTTGATCGCCTGTTGGAGATTTTTGCGCGGCATCGTCTGGATTTGCTCACGGTTCACGGCCGCACGGTGACCGAAAAGTACGGTCCCTTGGTTCACTACGACCGCATTTCCCAAGCGGTGCGTTGCCTTTCCATTCCAGTGCTCGCCAATGGCAATGTGGACTCCCCGGCCGAAGCCGCACGCATTGTGCAGGAGACAGGGGTTCGGGGCCTGATGATCGGACGCGGGGCCATTCGGAATCCGTGGATCTTCTCGCAAATCCGCGCCCACCTTGCCGGGAGCGAACCGCGCCTTCCCTCCGGTCGCGAGGTTCTGCAATACATTGAAGAACTCTACGACTCCGCCTGCGACGACCACGTTCCAGAACGCGCGCAGGTTCAGCGGATGAAAAAATACATGAACTACCTCGGTGAGGGCGTCGGGGCGGCTTTCCTCCACGACATCCGCCGCGCCGAGACCAAGGCGGGGTTTTTCACCATCTGCGCGGCCGCCCTCGCCCACGATCGGCCGATGTCCCTCGAACCTACGGCGCGATAAAGCGCAGCGCGTCGCCCAGCCGCTGCCGCCAGGAGAGTTCGTCATGGGTGCCGCCGGTCACACGGAGGATCCGGAACTGCTCACCATCCCGCCAGCCTTTCATCCGCAGGAGGGAACCAAGATCGCGGTGATAGGGTTCGAAGCATTCGTCGAGCCCCTCGCTGCCATAGTCAAAATACATGCGCACATTTTCCGGCAGCGCGGGCTCATTCGCCAGCGCCAGCAACTGTCCGCTGTGTGGCGGCGGCGCGCCGGAGACATCCTGAAACGACGTCGACAGGCAAACAAATCCACCAAACACCCCCGGGTGGCGCAACGCTGTGTAAAAGGTATTCAATGCCCCCAGCGAAACACCGCCGAGGACCCGGGCCGACGGATGGGCCAACGTTCGATAATGGGCATCCAGGTACGCCACGAGCTCGGTCGTCACAAATTGGGCATAGCCGGCCCCGCCCAATTCGGGAGAAAGATCGAAGTCGCGCATCGTGTCATTTTCCTCCGAAAATCCCTCCGGATGGCAAACCCCGACAAGGATCGCATCCGGTAATACGCCTTCGCTGGAGAGGAGTCCGTTCCACTCATCGGCCGCCAGATCGATCCCGGTCACCGCGCTGGTGGCCGGGTCGAAGACATTGTCGCCATCATGAAATACCATGAGCGGAAAACGACGTCCGGGCTCGGTCGCGTAGGCCGGCGGAAGCCAGATCCGAAGGTCGCGGGACCCGGCAAGCACCCGTGAACGAACCTGATCCCTCGCAAGGCGTCCGCGATACCGATCCTTCCAGTCCGCAATGGTGTGGTGAACGGTGTGGTCGAACCAGACCTCGTGCGCCTGATTGAAGGGCACATGGCCATAGGCGTCGACGGCTTCGGATTCCCACGATCCGCGGGTGAATTTGTATTCCAAAGCCACGCCCGTCTCGATTTCGATCTCGCCCTCCTGATACGGCCGGTTCCACCGCAATCGCAACCCGGCCGCCGGGTCCCAATTTCCCAACGCTGGATGATTTCCTGTGACAAAAACCGGCTCCTCCGGCCGATCCACCGGGGGAACAATGCGGAATCGGATTTGGCTCATGGTTCGAATATAACATTAACCTGTTGGCAGGAAAGAGCCCGCGCGGTTAGTTTTCCCACTTGCAAGACCGATGATTTCACCGACCGAAAAACACCTCCGCGAGCTTCTGGCTCAACGCATTCTCATTATCGACGGAGCCATGGGGACCATGATCCAGCAGTACAAACTGCAGGAGGAGGACTATCGCGGAGCACGGTATGCGGATTGGACCGGTCAGGATCTGAAAGGCAACAACGATCTGCTCGTCCTGACCAAGCCGGAGGTTATCCAAGAAATCCATTCGCGTTACATCGAGGCCGGAGCCGACATTATCGAGACGAATACCTTCAGCTCGACGACCATCGCGCAGGCGGACTACGGGCTGGAGGATATTGTTCCGGAGATGAATCGCGAAGCCGCCCGCGTCGCCCGCGCGGCGGCCGATGCGTGTAGGGATCGTAAAGTTTTTGTTGCCGGAGCCATCGGTCCCCTAAACCGCACGCTTTCGATCTCGCGCGATGTCAATGATCCCGGGAAACGCGATGTCACCTTCGAGCAAGTCGTCGCCGCCTACACCGAACAAATCGAAAACCTCGTTGCGGGGGGCGTGGATATCCTTCTCGTCGAGACGATCTTTGACACGCTGAACGCGAAGGCCGCGCTTTTTGCGATCTCGGGATTTTTTGAGACGCACCCGACCCTTCCGGTGATGGTCTCGGGCACGATCACCG
>CAZEYT010000021.1:0-38564 GCA_964516295.1 uncultured Chthoniobacterales bacterium
GACACCGCCCTTTCACGGCGGTAACACGGGTTCGAATCCCGTTAGGGTCGCCACTAATCCCGAGTGACAAACCGGCTGTAGAGGCTGATGAATACAGGCGTAGCGGGCGATCGAAGCGATTTTCGGAGTGGGGCGGTTCCGGCACGTTTGCGCGACATTTTTGTTACCTTTTGTTACCCTGCCCGGTTACGATCGGATGTTGGTGAGAGAGCACGAAAGAGTATTTTTCAGCCGTGATCCGTGTCGGACGTTTGGCACGGGCGAAAGGGTTTCGCGAAGCTGGATGTGCATTGGAGCTTTAACGTGCATCTGGTAAATCAACTCAATCACTGTCAACCATTGGCTTACTGGACACTTTGGGTGGGATTTGACCCCAAGCGCCCCTACTCCGCCTTTGCCTCTGGCCAGGAAAGAATGGTTACGGCGTAATCGGTTCTGCCGAGCCGAGCGCTTTCCGTCCACAGCCTCCCGCCGTAGTTGCGGGAGGAAAACCATTCCGAGGTGTGAGACGCTCCCTCGATGACTTCATAGGATTCCTTGGCAAGACATGACAACGCCGTGCTGTTGTCGGGCACAAACCGATTGGCGAGAATTCCAAATCCCATGTCGTCTGCCCAACGCGATGAACGCGCTCGGATGATAGCTTTTCCCTTTGAGAAAACTGCCACACATGCGTCGTCGGTGGTCATCACATACCGGAAGGCAGTGGCCTGGATGCTCGCCTTGGCAAGGTCCGCTAGCTGAAGAATGGCGCTGAGAGAAAGGAACGAGCGGTTTCCTGTGAATTTGCGAAGGGCATCCTCGGGAATCAAAAGAGCAGCCGCAAACAGGTCTGCTTGACGTTCGATGCGATCCTTCACGCACCGAAAGGGCTCTACCGAATTGTGAACCCGACCGCTCACAATGAGGTCGCGATGTTCTTCGATATAGAAATGACCCAGTTCGTGACAGATGGAGAATCTGATGCGACCAAGCGAAAGGTTCCGATCCGGGATTGGATGGAAAAGAATGAAGACTCCCTCCGATGGATGAAACTCGAGGCGGCCATGGAATCGCCGCGAAAAATCCCCGGCGGCCAACTCGATACCTTCCTCCCGGCAGACAAGTTCCAAGTCCACCGGGAGAGTGAGTTTGAAGGTCTTGGCTACTGCGGCAGCAAGCGACTCGATGGCAATCTCATTCACCCCGCCGATCACGCCGTTCCTGGATACGACGCAGGACTTCCTCACGCTTGCGGGCGAGTTCAGCTTTTATTTCCTCGTCCATGTCATCGGTGGAGAGAGAACGGTGCATCGCCTCAAATTCACCCGCCAACTCCGGAACATGTGATTCCTCGGCCTGGCGCTCGACCCCAGCAAGCGGGTCGTCCCCGAGTCTTTCCAAGGCTGCCTGCCCCTCGGTGGAGAGCTTGCAGTCTGAGGCCAGAAACTGTTCGACCTCCTCCTCGGAAAATTCCGCTGAATAGGTATGCAGCGCCCCGGACACCAGTGCTTCGAGTGCGCACTCTTCACGCTCAGAGTTGGGATTCATCAACGCACCCCCTTCTGTTTGAGAATATCACGGAATTTATTGAGCAGAGCTTGTTTTGCTCCTTTGACTTCGACGGCGGAAACCACGACGCGCCTGCGATTATAGATTTCTTTCGCGATTTCCTGCGGTCCCCAGCCGACTCCATCAGCCATTATCTCCGCCACCATCTTCTGTTTGGGAGGCAGAGTCGGAACGAACGCACGAAATTCCGCGAAGATGTTTTCGGCAAGATCACCCTCTCCACAGAAGATTTTCCAGGCGCTTCCGGTGTCAGTTCCCGAGAGAGCTTCGCCGATATCCGCGGCGAATTCGTCGTCCTGCTTCTGCCGGGCGGAGCGCTTTCGGACCGCATCGACAGCACGGCAATAGGAGATATTGAAAAGCAATGGGCGGAGCGGCCTGTTGACATCCAATGTTCCGGCGCACGCCTTCTCATAGATGATTTTGAACGTGTCGTTCACCGCGTTGGCCGCCTCGTCCGAAGGGAGATAGGCGATTCTGGATTCGAGGAAGCACATCAAGCGCTCCCTGTAACGGAGGTAGAGGACGCGGATCGCGTCTCGCTTTTCGGAGTCATCGCCGAGCAGGCCCAGTTGAGCCTCCAGGTCGAGATCCATCTCGTCGCTGACTTGGGGGAGCACGCGTTCAGTAAACTCATTTCATAGGTGGCTCGCAAGAAATCGTCGGGAGGAACAAATTTTTTGTTCCGGGACGGCTTCGGCTCCGAGCTTCTTGTGAAACCGCACATACGCGGACCTTCCGCGAAGAAGCAGCTACTTCGCGCCAGATACAGCACATACCGAGGCTCTGCAGGCTGCGCATCCCACCAAAAGCCATGGCCTGGCAAATCCAAATCAACCGCGCGAAACCCAACCCGACAGGAAAAGACAAATCCGGAAGCTATCCAATCCCTCAGCAGTTGCTGGGAGAGTGGGTGGACCTGAAAAACATCGGTGACGCGAACGTCACGCTCTCGATGCTTCACCTTTCGGACACCGATTTCGAACCCGGGTGTGGGGCGAAGCAACCCACCATTTATTGGAATGGCTCACAATATACGACGCTGAAACCGGGCGAGATTGTCCGCGTTCATACCGGGAAGAGCGCCGATGTCGCATCCATGCGTTCGGAAGACAAGAGCGGCGTCCATTATCACGCCTATGCCGAGAAGGGAAACTTCGTCCTGAACAATACCTGCGGGGACACACTCGCCGTCTGGTATAAAGACAAGGATGGGAAGTGGCGTCAGGATGACGAGGCCAGCTACAGCCCGAAGCCGCCCGAAGGCACGGTGCTGTATCGCGCGGGTGCCAGCTTGGTCCCTGCGGGAGCGACGGCGGGGGTGGCGCGGTGAGCACCACCTTCGACGGCGCGGTCATCCGCGAACAGGGCATCACATTCGCATGCGTTGTGGTGAAGCCCCATGTGCTGAACTCGAACGCGGATGCGAATAACGCCATCGCATCCTTTTCCACATACTTCCCCGGAATGCCTGTCGTGCTGGCCGCCCAAAGATCGAGAGGATTCACCTACTTCGGCAGGAGGGACATTTCCCGCTTCCTTGCATCCGTGAATCCGAGACGGATTCCGTGGAAGCGATACAGGTTTTCCGGCTGAAAGCTGACTTCCCGGGCCGCAAAGCGTGAGATGAAGCAAATCGATTTTCGCGCTCATGGGTAGCTTCTACCTGAAGGACGGGCAGATTTCGAGTCTGCTCGACAAGACCCAGTCCGGGAAAGTCGCTCCCAGCCGGGAGCAACTGGGGCGGGAGATTCTGCCACCGTCGTGGGCATGGAAACACTCCGCTCCCTCGAAAACGACCTCCACTTCGCCGATCACCGTCACCCCGTTGACTTCATCGAGCCCCTTCCGCCGCCGGACGACCAGCTTCACCGCATCTGCGAGGTTCTGAGTCGGACCTTCGGCTGGGTCGCGCAGGCGACCACCGTCGAGCAGAAGGGCCTCCGAGCCTCGGTCGTTCTTTATTGCGTCCGCGCCGACTTGCTGGGCGCGGCGACGCTCGAGGAACTCGGTGCAACGGTCGGCACGCCGCAGGCCGTGGTGGACGAACTCGTCTCCGACTTTTGCCACAGCATCGGGTGGGAATGAAATCGTCGCTCCCCTCCGATGAGCGGGTTCTTGGCGTGCCGACAGACCAGCTCCGCGCTATTTCGCTCGAAGATTTACTCGTCTGGCATGGACTTGTGGTAAGGACCGAAGGCCGCAGCGTTCGAGCGAAGTCGGACCAACACAACATCGTCGTAACGGGCGACCGATGGTTCGACAATAAAGTCGGCCTCGGCGGAGCCGGAGCGATCGACCTTCAGATGCATCTCGGCAGGGAGGATTTTTCTTCCGCCTGCCAAACGCTCGCCTCCCGGTTTCGACCGGGCGTCGGTGTTCGCGGCGGAGAGATTGCCACCCCTCCTCGAAGCCGTTCCGAACGACTGCCGTTCGCGGCCCTGATGGCAAAATACGCCGCGAGGGACGACGCAAACTGGCCGGCAGCCCGCGCCTACCTGGTGGAAGCACGACGCATCGAAGCCGCGCTGGTGGACGAACTCCATGCGGTCGGTTCGATCTACGCGAACACCCATCGCCCCAACCCCAGTCTCGTTTTCCTGCACCGGACCGAGGGCGGCAAGGTAACTGGCGCGACCCTCCGCGATACCCGGCACGACTCCACCTTTCGTCCCTGCCTCGGAGAAAAGCTCTCGGCGTGGTTCGCCGTCGGCTGCGGCCTCCGCGACGCCCGCTCCGTCGTGGCCGTGGAATCACCCATCGACGCCCTGAGTTATTACACCCTCTTCGCCGGTCGTTCCGACCTGCTTGCCGTGGTGAGTTGTAGCGGATCGAGCGTGCCCGTGCCATTGATGGCGCAAGCTTACGAGCGGAGACAACCGTTCATCGTGGCGTTGGACCGCGATGCCACGGGCGAGCGCGGGTGGCGCAACGCGTGGAACGAAACCGCGGATTGGACCGGTTTCGCCATCTCGTCCGAACTTCCGCGAGGCAAGGACTGGAACGCCGACCTTCTGGCCCTCCGCCCCAGGCGGGAGGTCGCTCGCCCGCAACAGGCCCACTTCCATGCGTGAGCAACCGCCCAATTTCATCTTTGGCGCGATCTATCGCACCAAATCCGGGCGGGCCGATGCCTCGGCCGCCGCCGCGCGCTTCAACTGCTACACGCCAGCCTCGCCGGACATCCTGCCGCGCGCCTACGTGGCCGATTGCTGGGTTTGCGACGCCTTCGGGCGCATCGATCCCGGCCTGAACGTTTCGCCAATCCCGGTCCGCAAGGAAGACCTGGGCCGGATCATCAACACCATCGCTCAAGGGCAGCGCCTTTGAGCCAACCCCTTTATCTCCCCATGCCCGCCGCCATTCCCGACCTTCACGCGACCCTCCTTGAAACCTACTTCTTCGCTTACATCGACCGCCGCGTCGGCGCCGACGAGACGCCGCTCTTCACCCTCGAGCTCGACGGCGAGCCGCTCGCCGCCGTCATCGCGCGCAAGTTTGACCTTCCGATTTCCTACGCGGAAGCCGCCATCGACCTGGCCCGCATCGAGGTCGCGCTATGAGCCGGGACATCTACGAGGCCATCACCGACCGCTTCATCGAGCAGTTGAAACGCGGCACCGTGCCGTGGCAGCGGCCGTGGCTCTCCGCGCAGAACATCGTCTCGCGAAAACCCTACCGCGGAATCAACGCCCTGCTCCTCGGTTCCGCGCCGTTTGGTTCGCCGTTCTGGGTGTCGTTCAAACAGGCTCTTGATCTCGGCGGGCACGTCCGCAAGGGCGAGAAATCCACGCCCGTCATCTACTATAAGTTTCTCGAAAAACGAGACGAAGCCGGCCAGATCGTCATCCGCGCGGACGGCACGCCGGCCCGCGTTCCCTTCATCCGCTGGTCGAATGTCTTCAACCTCGACCAGACGGCGGACATCCAAGCCCCGGCTCTCACCGTCACGCCCGACGAACCTCGCCCCTGCGACAAAGCCGCCGCCATCGTCGCCGAAGCGAAGCTCTGCCCCATTCATCACGTCGGCTTTGCGGCCCTCTACTCCCCGGAGCGGGACGTGATCCAGATGCCGGCGCCCGGCACGTTCCGCACACCCGAGGACTACCACCACACGCTCTTTCACGAGATGATCCATGCCACCGGTCACGGTTCACGCCTCGACCGCGAAGGCGTCACTCAGCCCGTCAAGTTCGGCTCCGACCGCTACTCCCGAGAGGAACTCATCGCCGAACTCGGCGCGGCCTTTCTCTCGAACGAGGCCGGAATTTTGAGCGAGGTGCAGTTCCAAAACTCCGCCGCCTACCTCGGTTCCTGGATTCAAAAGCTGGAAAACGACCCGCGCCTCATCGTCTCCGCCGCCGCACAGGCACAGCGCGGCAGCGATTTCATTCGCGGCATCCAGCACGCCGAGAGCGTGTCCGAGCAAGAGCCGGTGTTCGCCATCGAGGAAACCCGCTTTGCGCCAACATCGGAATCTGTCCCCACCGCGAGGATCGCGGAAGACGCTCCTCCCCGGTGGAATCGCCCGAGGCGAACGGCGAATCCGGTCACCCACCAAGGGAGGCTCGCACTGTGAAGGGAAAGCCCGGCATCGGACCACGATTCCGCATCCGCGGCGGATACGCGCTCATTCGGCCGGACTCCTCGCCCGGCCGAATCAGCGCCACCCTCCCGGCGACGAGCGCCCCGGCCGCCCGATTGAAGGAACCGCCCGCTGCGCTCGACGGCTTCCTTCAAACCGGCGGCTGCACCGAGTCGATCCCTTCCCGCCGTCATTCATTCGCTCCGCGCCGTTCCACGTTTCCATCCCGGGCACGATTCCGCAGTCGCGGTTTCGGCGCTCATTGGCCGGAGCCGCTGACGGCCCCGGGGGCGGCGCAGGCTTGCCCCGCGGGCCTACCGTCTCCGGCCAATCAGCTTACCTCGGCCGACTCGCTTGATGGCGTCCGCCCATTCGATCCGTCCTCGCGCCTCCCTTCGGTCGGGCTGCGGGGGGATCGAATCGGCGGCGGTGACTCGTCCTCATCCCGAGAAAATCAGCCACGCGCGACCGTCTCTTCTTTCAAGGTGGGACTCACCCGCTCCAGCGGACTCAACGTTTCGCCCGCCTCCGAAATCGCCGCAGCTTCGGCACCCTTGGGCATTCCGCGCCTTCTCAAAGCAATAGGGCAAAGTGATTTCCCCGGGGGAAATCACCATGGCGTTTTCGCCGGGCGAAAATGCTCCGTTCTCCGCGGGTCAGGCCCGCTCCGAAGCCCATCCGGCTTCCAAATCCTTAATGTCATTAAGTAAATGCCCCGCAACTCCAAACCTGGCACAACCCGCATCGATCTCGACGTCTCGGTCACCGCAAGAATGCGGTTCGCGCAGATTCACGAAGCTCTCGGCTTCAAAACGAAGACCGAAACGTTCGAGGCCATCGTCTATGCGGTCTCAACCGAAGGAAAGATCGACCCGCACACGCTGGAACGCATCGAGCGCAAGCTCGACCACCTTGCCGAACATCTGGAGGACTTCGCGTGAAGAACGGAATGATCTTCCCATTCAAGCGGACGTGGCGCTCCCGCCTTGATCTCGACTATCTCGACGAGAACTCCGCGCGGAAGCGCACCGCGCGGCAGGGCAACGACCTCGAGGGAACCGACGCCCGGCGCAAGCTCCGCCAGTTCGCCGACTACGCCTCGAAGGAAACGCTCGGCCAGGTCCACGCCGGCGGATTCTTCCATCACCGCATCCTTGCGAACCCGGACGGCACGCGTTGCGCGCCTTCGCAGCTCACCAATGAGGAACGCAAGCGCCGCCTTTCCGACGCGTGGTTCGCGCACGTGCGGAAGTTTCCCACGGCGTCGGAAAACCCCGTGCTCCAGCACCGGCTCGTTTTCACGATGTCGCAGCCGTTTCACGACCGGCTCGTTGCCGCCGGGATCAATCCCGATCGCGTGCTCCAGTCCACGATGAAGAGGGTGATGCGGAAATTCGCGGAGCGTTTTCACCCGCACGACGCCATCGGCTACGCCTACGGCATTCACCACGACACGGATAACCTCCACGTCCACGTCGCGCTGTGCCCGCGCACCGCAAAGGGCGCTTACGTCGGCTGCAGCATGTCGCGCTCGAACGTGTCGGGGAACAAGAACCAGATGACGTTTCTCATGCGCTGCTTCGAGCGGGAGAATGCGCGCTGGACCGAACTCCTCGACGACCCGGAGAAACTTCAGACGTTCCTCTCCCGCCGCCTCGACGCCGACAAGATCGTCTTCGCGCCGCGCTTGAAGGACACCCATCTCGCCGCGCTGCGGAGCGCGCAGACCGCCGAGGCGATCCACCTCCACCAATCTTTCGAGAGCATCCGCAATCTCGAAACGGCCATCGCCGCCAGGCGCCAGGTTCTGGCCGCGCAGCGGAACGCGCACTTCATCCTGCGCCTGCTTGGCCGTCGCAAATCCAAGGGCGAGCGTGCAACGGAGAAACTTGCCGCCGTCGTGGACCGCCGCTCCCTCCGCGAAATGCAGACGCTCCTCTTCCGCATCAAACGCGACTACCGCGCCGCGCACAAACGCTACTCCCACACCCACGGATTCGACTCCTATGCCCATCGAAACACCCACGCGCCCACCCACCGCCAGCAGAACGGTCTCTGAATTCGTTCTCTGCGAAAACTTCGTCTTTCGGCCCACGAACGTGGACGGATTTTTGCACCGGACCTATGAAGACGGCTCGGCGGTCACCACCGTGAACTTCAAATCCTACACGCAGAGCGTTCCCGATCCCGAGCGCCGTCTGTTCGATTTCCTCGTCGAAAAATTCCACCCACGGAGCACGTCCGATGAAGCCGCTTGACGCGCTCACGTTCGGTCTGGGCGTGGCGGGAGCGCTCGCCGGCTACTTCTTGCTCGCACCGCCGCTTTCCTATCTTGTCGTCGCCGTTTGCGCGTTGTTCGCTGCGTGGAGTTTCTTCGCCGACGCGACGGAAAGCGCGCCGGTTCTCCGCCTCGGAGGCGTTTCGTGGTCGATGGATGATTTCGTGCGCGGCTGGCTCATCACCGGGCGCACGGGCTCGGGGAAGACCCAGAGCGCGATCAACGCGATCACGTTTCAGATTTTCCAGAACGTCAAAAACTGGGGCGGCATCTGCCTCGACCAGAAAGGACTCTATTGGGAAATCCTCGTCCGCATGGCCGCGCACTTCGGCCGGGAAGACGACCTCGTTTTGCTCCAAACCCGGCCGCCCAGCGAAGACGCGCTCTGGCGCCCGCCCCACACGATCAACATCACCGGGAACCCAAGCGTGCCCGCATCGACTTATGCGAAGGTCATCGTGGATACCGCGATGTCGCTCACCGGCGGGCGCGGCAACAATCCGTTCTTTCCGACGAAGGCCCAGCTCGCGATTCAGACCGCGTTCGAGATTTTGCGCCACATCGAGGCTTACGTGACGATTCCGAATATCCATCGCCTCCTCCTCAGCCCGGAGGATTCAGACGCCACGATCGAAACGCTCATGAACCGCGGCGACCAGCGGTCACACGAACTGCTCGCTACCTTTCGCAGTTACCTCGACCAGCCGCCGGAGCAGCTCGGCGGCGTGCAGGGCACGCTCAGCACGTATCTCGAATTTTTCCTCAACCCGGAAATCTGCGAAGTCTTCTGCGCGAACGAGCCGACGTTCTCCGTCTCCGCCATCGACGCCGGCAAGATCGTCTGTCTCGCCATGCCGCAGAAGTTTCAGTCCGAGCGGCTCTACATCAACACGATCCTCAAGCTCTCCTACTACTTTCACGCCCTCAGCCGCTTCGACAAACCGGCCGCGGAGCGCGCCAAGGACAACCTCATCATCCTCTTCGCCGACGAGGGCCAGGAGATCATCACGGGCGCAGAGTCCGCGTTCGCCGATCACCGCGCGGCGGGTGTCATCCGCGAGGCCCGCGCCACCATCGTGCTCGCCACGCAAGCCTACACCTCGATCCACGGCGCGCTCGATAAACGCTACGCCGACGTTCTCATGCTGAACCTCAGCAACGAACTCATCTTCACCGTCGCGAACCACGACTCCGCCGTCATCGCCTCGAAGAACATCGGCGAGCGGGAAGTCGTGGAGAAATCGTGGGGCTGGGCAGGAGGAAAACGGTCATACAACTACCAACGAAAGATCAAACCGTTCTTCGAGCCCTACCAACTGCGCAAACTGCCGAAGTTCACCGCCGTTATCCGGCACTGCGAAAAACCGTTCCGCAAACGCCTCATTCCGCCGATCCATCCCGACGGCACCTATCCCGCGTGGTTCACCGCGGCACGCCCGGATTTCGCGCTGCGCCAGTGGCTCAGCCGATCACGAAAGACAACCGCCGTTTCCTTGTGACCCTCGACTACCCCGCCATCGTTCAAAGTCTCACCGGTCTCGAAGACCATCTCGCCTCCCGCATCAAAGGCCAGGAGCACGCCATTCCGCGCGTGTGTTCCGTGCTGGAACGCGCGCAACTCGGGCTGCAACCGGACTCCCGCCCGCTCGGGTCGTTCCTCTTTCTTGGCCCGACCGGGGTGGGGAAAACTGAGCTGACTCTGACCTTCGCCCGCTACCTGTTCGGCGAAGACGCTCTCTTCCGCTTCGACATGTCGGAGTTCCAGCACGCGGACGCGGTGAAGTTGCTGCTCGGGGAGGAAACCGGCGCGGTCGGTCGCCTTGGCCGCGTGCTCGCTGAGCACCGCGCGGGCGTCCTGCTCTTCGACGAAATCGAAAAAGCACACCGCCTGATTTGGGATCTCTTCCTTCAAATGACCGACGCCGCCCGCATCACGCTTGCCGATCACCGCACCTACGACCTCTCCGAGTTCTTCATCGTCTGCACGAGCAACGTCGGCGCCCAGCAGCTCCTCCGTCCCACCCGACTCCCGTTCGCCACGCTCGAACGCGCCGTGCTGGGCGAACTCCACCGCGTCTTCCGTCCCGAACTCATCGGCCGGTTCGACGAGAAGATTGTGTTCAAGCCGCTGTCGCCGGACACCCAGCGCGAGATCGGGAGGGTCGTTATCGCGGACGAACTGGCTCGTTTGCGGGAGCGTGGATTCTCCCTTTCGGTTTCCGACGAGGCCTTCGAGTTTCTAGTTCGTCGCGGCATGCAACGCACGCTCGGTGCCCGACCCATGAGGACCACCGTGCGGAAGTGCCTTGGGGACGCCATTCGTCACGCCTTGAAGTCTGGCTCCGCTCCCGAGGGCACCCTCGTTCCGGCCCCGACGGCGGATCGTCTGGCTGTCGTCCTCCCCGCGACGACTGAGCACAAATAGCGCAAAACATGCGTTATTTGTGTTGTCGTTGTCCTTTCCCGCCGTATGCTTCACCCGTGATGAAATCGCCCAAGGAGTCCCAAGCCCGGCTCTTCTCCGTCGCGGAGACGCAGGGGGGATTCTTTACCGCGAAGCAGGCGGAAGCAGCAGGTTTTGACCGCACGCATCATGCCTACCACGTTCGCGCGGGGAACTGGCAGCGAGCCCATCGGGGAATCTACCGGCTCGTGCGCTTCCCGCTTCCCGAGCGGTCCGATCTCATTCTCTGGTCGCTGTGGTCCCGCAATCGCGACGGCGATCCGCAGGGCGTCTATTCCCACCAGACGGCCCTGAGCCTCTACGACCTGTCGGACCTGATGCCCGCGAGGCTCCATCTCACGGTCCCCCGGGCATTCCGCCGCCAGGCGGCCATTCCGCCCGCGCTCGTTCTGCACTACGAAGACCTTCCCGCGACCGAAATCGAAGAGCGGGAGGGGTATCGCGTCACCCGGGTCATCCGCACGCTGATCGACGTGAGCGGCTGTCCCGAAGTATCCGAGGAATCCGTCACCCAGGCCTTCGACGAGGCCAAGGAGCGCGGTCTCATCACCGGAGGAGATGTCGCCCGCCACCGGGATCGGCTTCCGGCTTATCTCTTTGCCGGGCGTCCGGTGGCCGCATGAACGACCAGCCCCGTCATTACGCCAGCGCCGCTGCGTTCCGGGCGGCGTTGGAAGCGCGCCTCATGGCGGTTTCCGCCTCCGAGAACGCCGACTTGCAGCGCCTGCGTCGGCAGGTTTCCTTTGATCGGCTCCTCGCCCGATTTTTCGCCGAGCCGCAGACCCCGTGGTTGCTCAAGGGCGGCTACGCGATGGAACTGCGACTGCGCTCCGCCCGCACGACGAAGGACATCGACCTCTCGCTTCCGGGCGACCGCGCGACGGACTTCGGCGGAAACGTTTTGGAGCGACTTCAGGAGAGCGCGCAAACCGACCTCGGGGACTTCTTTGCGTTCACCATCGGCGCGCCCCAGATGGATTTGACGGCCGCTCCGCAGGGAGGCGCCCGCTATCCGGCCGCGGCGTCCCTCGCGGGCCGGATTTTTACGCGATTTCACCTCGATGTCGGCATCGGCGATGCCGTGGTGCCGCCGACGGAGTTGATCGTCGCGCCCGACTGGCTCGGATTTGCGGGCATCGCGCCGCCGCGCCTCATTGCCATCTCGAAGGAACAGCAGTTCGCGGAAAAACTCCACGCCCTCACCCGGCCAAGAACCGATGCGCCGAACACCCGCGTGAAGGACTTGGTGGATTTGGTGCTTCTCATCCAAATGGATGCTTTGGATCGCACCATTCTCCAGCGGGCCATCGAAGCGACCTTCGCGGTGCGCGGCACGCACGCGGTTCCCACGAGGCTGCCGACGCCACCTGAGTTTTGGCGGGAGAGGTTTCCCGCCATGGCGCGGGAAAGTCGCGTCGATCTTTCGTTGGACGAAGCGTTGCGTCTGGTCGCGGCGCAACTCTGAGTCTGGACACGAAAATATCCGTTTCCTGTGTCGGGTAGCTTCTTGGGCAATGTCTCCACGCGTCGCAGCCCTTATCGGTGAGCGAACGCGCAGCGTTTCGCTCGAACACGCGATTCCGCGGAAGCGAAGCTTTCCGTGGAATGCCAAGCTGACCGGTGCGGCACGCATCCGGTCAGGCGCGCTATTAAATTTTAGCGATCGGTGGAACCACGCCGTCAAGCCAAAAGCGAGGGAGGCACACCCCCGGCGAGTTCCACGATAGTGCGCACCGCGGCTTGGGATTCTGGCCGACGTTAGAGCCGGCTCCGTTTCAATCGCAGGGCATTCCCGATGACCGACACGCTGCTGAGCGCCATGGCGGCGCTCGCAATGATGGGGCTGAGCAGAACGCCGAAAAACGGGTAAAGGACCCCCGCGGCGATGGGGATGCCGAGCGTGTTGTAGAGGAAGGCGAAGACGAGGTTCTGGCGGATGTTGCGCATGGTGGCGCGGCTCAGGGCGATGGCGTGGACGATGCCGCGAAGGTCGCCCTTCACCAAGGTGACCCCCGCGCTGTGCATGGCGACATCCGTGCCGGTGCCCATGGCGATGCCGACATCGGCGGCGGCGAGCGCCGGGGCGTCGTTGACGCCGTCGCCGGCCATGGCAACAACGGCGCCGCCGGATTTCCGCTCCGCGACGTGCCGCTGTTTGTCCTGCGGGCTGACCTCGGCAACGATCTCGTCGATGCCCAACTCGGCTCCGATGCGTTGGGCGGTGTGGGCGTTGTCGCCCGTGAGCATGAGAAGTTTGATTCCGAGCGAATGGATCTTTGCGATGGCCTCGGGCGTGGAGGCCTTGATGGGGTCCGAAAGGGCGAGCACCCCGGCCGGGCGGTCGTCGATGGCGACCCAGATCACGGTCTGACCCCCGGCTTGCAGCCGGGCGGCTTCCGGGGCCAGCGAAGTTTCCCGGGCTTCCGGGGCGAGGAGGTCGGGCTTGCCGACCGCGACGGAACGCCCGCCGACTTGACCGGTGACGCCCTTCCCGGTGACCGCCTCGAAGGCATCGACCTTTGGCAGGGCGAGATTCTTGGAGCGGGCCGCTTCGACCACGGCTCCGGCGAGAGGGTGTTCGCTCTGCGCTTCCAGCGCCGCCGCCGCGGCCAGCACGTCCGCCTCCGAAAACTCCGCCGCGGTCACGATCTTGGTCACTTTCGGGCGGCCTTCGGTGAGGGTTCCGGTTTTGTCCACGACGAGCAGGTTGACTTTGCCCAGAGTCTCCAAGGCCTCGGCATCCTTCACCAGCACGCCGAGGGACGCGCCGCGTCCGACCGCGACCATGATCGACATGGGGGTGGCGAGGCCGAGCGCGCAGGGGCAGGCGATGATGAGCACGGCCACGGCGTTGACGAGGGCATAGATGAGCGCGGGCTCGGGGCCGAGGATGAGCCAGATGACAAACGTCACGACGGCGACCACGACCACGGCAGGCACGAACCATCCCGACACCACATCGGCGAGCCTCTGGATCGGAGCGCGGCTGCGCTGGGCCTGGGCGACCATCTCGACGATCTGCGCGAGCAGCGTCTCCGCGCCGACGCGCTCGGCCCGCATCACGAAGCTGCCGGTGCCGTTGAGGGTGCCGGCAACGACCTTTGACTCCGCGGTCTTTTCCACCGGGATGGGTTCCCCGGTGAGCATGGATTCGTCCACGGCGCTGCGTCCCTCGACGACGACGCCATCGACGGGGATTTTCTCGCCCGGCTTCACCCGGAGGAGGTCGCCCGTTTCCACGGCGTCGAGGGCGACATCCTGTTCCCCGCCGTCGCGCAGCCGGTGGGCGATCTTCGGGGCCAGACCGAGCAGAGCGCGGATGGCCTCGCCGGTTCCCGCCCGGGCGCGGAGTTCCAACACCTGACCGAGGAGGACGAGCGTGATGATCGCCGCCGCCGCCTCGAAATAGACGGGCAGCGTGCCGCCATGCCGCAGAGAGTGGGGCAGAATGCCGGGCGCAAGCAGCGCCACGACGCTGAATGCGTAAGCCGCGCCGGTTCCCAGCGCGATGAGACTGAACATGTTCAGGTGCCGGGTAACCACCGAGCACACCCCACGCTCGAAGAACGGCCAGCCGGCCCACAGCACGACCGGCGTGCTG
Organism: uncultured Chthoniobacterales bacterium; assembly: GCA_964516295.1. GTDB lineage: Bacteria > Verrucomicrobiota > Verrucomicrobiia > Chthoniobacterales > Terrimicrobiaceae > CAZEYT01. The sequence continues at coordinate 14,480 of CAZEYT010000021.1, forward strand.
AGAAGAAACTGAATCCACGCCGAGGCGAGGCCCGGAATTCGGTCGAGCAGCGGCAGGTGTGCGCCCATCGCCAGGACCACCACGGGGATGCTGAGCACGGCTCCAACCCAAAATCGCCGGGTCATATCGCGGAGTTCACCGTCTTCTTCCGGCGCGGGATCGAGCGGCTCGAGCGCCATTCCGCAAATCGGGCACACCCCGGGTTGCTCTTGCCGCACCTCCGGGTGCATCGGGCACGTGAAGATCGTCTTCGTCGCCGCGCGGAACGTGGGATTGCGCTCCAACGCCATGCCGCATTTCGGGCAGGAACCCGGCCGGTCGGACTCGACTCCCGGGCACATCGGACAAAACCATTCTTTTGTCGGGCGAATCTCCCCGTGAGGCGGTTCGTGGTGGGCGCAGCAATCGGGCTTTTTCATTTCGACTCATCCTCCATGGCGGCAATGATTGGGCATTCGGCGACCGGTCCTTTGCCGTCGCAGGCCTCCACCAGGCATCCGAGCGCGGCCTTCATGCGCTTCAAGTCGCGGATCTTTTGCTCGATAAGCGTCAGTTTTTCGTGCGCCAGTGCCTTCACCGCACCGCTCCCGCCGCGGCGGTTCGCCTTCAAGGCCAGTAACTCTTGCACCTCGAAAAGCGTGAACCCAAGCTCCTGCGCCCGCTTGATGAAACGGACCCGTTGAATGATTTCCGGGGGATACTCGCGATACCCCGCCGCACTCCGCGCTGGCTCCGGGAGCAAGCCGCGCTTTTCATAGAACCGAATCGTTTCGCCATGGACGCCCGCCTCCCGGGCCAAGCTTCCGCGGGTTAGTCGTTTTGAAATCACCATGGCGAAACCCTAACCCTTGGACCATACTACAGGGTCAAATGGAATTTTTGCGCCCTCGACCACTCAGCAGTCGCCCTTGCCGACGTGGGAGACGAGACGAATGAGGCGGACCTCGCCGGGCTTGCCACCAAGTAAGATTCCGAAGGCGGCACGGCCTTTCCCCGCCAGGCGCGGATGCGGTGAGAGGAGATTGCCGCTCAAACGGTCGCAGCCCTCAGCCACGAGTTGGCCGCGCGAATTCAGCCCGTAGGCGTGAACATGGGCGGCACCCGGCGCCGCGTAGCCGAAGTTCACGTAGGCGGTGCCGCGAATCTTTCCATCGCGGGCGTCGATCCGCGGATTCTTGATGGTGAGGGTGGGGGTCCCGGCCATGACCTCGATCGGAACGGCCCCAAGGCTCGCCCCAGCGGACGCGCCAGCCCAGGCGGGGACAATGAAAAGGGTGACAGCAGCGAAGGCGGGAACGAGGTGTTTCATGATAGGTGAAACGACGGCCCACGGATTTTCCCTCGTCTTGGAGGGAACTCGCGTAAACTCTCGTTTCATTCACCATGAATGACTCGAAACTTGACGATCTCCTGGCCGAGTTGGCTCGGCGGAAGGCCCCGGACCTCCCCGGTTCGTTTTCGCAGGATGTGCTCCGGGAGATTCGCCTCCGCGGAAGCCGCTCGAACGAATCGGTGCCGTGGATGGTTCGCCTGCTCCAGTCCTGGCTTCAGCCGAGAAGCTTCGCGCTGGCCGTCACCGCGGCGGTGGTCTTCGGGGCGGCCCTGCCGATCACCTGGAAGAGCGACAGTGGCTCCCAGGCCGCCGCGAGCCTCGACCTGAACGTCTTCTCGAGTTCTGCCCCAAATGCGCCTTCGGGCTTGCTGGCGAAATGGCCATGAAGAAGCTCCCCTCCGCGCTTCTCCTCCTTGCCGTCGTTTTTCTCGTCGCGGCCTGCGCCGCCTGCGTCTCCATCGCGGTCTACTCAAAGTGGCACAAACCAGCCTACCAAAACGCTCACGACTGGATTCATACGCAACTCGGCCTCACGGCAGAGCAAGAGCGACAGCTCGAACCCATCGAAAAACGCTACCGGGCGGCGCGGCACGATCTCGAGCAGCAACTCGTCCTCGCCAATCGCGAACTGGCCGAAGCGATCCTGGCCGATGGGCGGGACTCGGAGCGCGTGCATGCGGCCATCGGGAAAATCCACGTCCACATGGGTGCGCTGCAAACCCTGACGATTGGCCACGTTTTTGAAATGCAGCCGGTGCTCTCCGCCGAACAGTATCAAAAGCTCCTCAATCTCACTGCCAACGCGCTCTACAATCTGGACTCCGGCCATGGGGCCGAGTGAGCCAGGCGCGGAAGCCGATTGGGACCTCGCCGAGCGCGCGAAGCAGGGCGACGAATCCGCCTACGCGCGGCTCGTCCAGCGATACCAGGCGCCGATCCACGGATTCATCTTCCGTTCGGTGGGCGACGTGGAAACGGCCCGCGATCTGGCCCAGGAGGTTTTCGTGCGCGCGTGGTTCGCGCTGACGCGGGTGCGTGCGAAGGCGCAATTTTCCACCTGGCTCTTCCAAATCGCCATCAACCGGTGCCGCGACCATGCGAAGTCCAAGGCGACCCGCAATGCGCGCAACACGGAATCGTTCGCCCGCCGGTCCGACGACGAACGCGCCGAAGACCGCGAGTTCGCCTCGCCGGAGCTTTCCCCGGCCGAGGACGCGGAAACGCGCGAAGCCATCGACGCTTTGGAAGCCGAGATCCGTGCCTTGCCCGACGAGCTTCGATCCTCGTTTGTGCTCGGCGCGGTCGAGCACCAGCCCTACAAGGAAGTCGCCGCCGCGCTCGGGCTTTCCGCCAAGGCCGTCGAGGTTCGCATCTATCGCGCGCGCCGCCTGCTGGGCGAACGGTTGAGGCGACTCGGGTTTCGAGTGAGCGAGTAGCGGACACTTTCCCGAGGGATTCGCGCGGGCTCGTCGTTCCACTTGGTCACATGAGAGGATTTCTTTGCGCCGTTCTGTTTTGGCCGGGATGGCTGGCGGCCGAGACAATGGATTTTTCGCAGGCGCAAAAATACGCGCTTTTCAACAATCCCTCGATCAGGGCCGCGTATCACGCCATCGCGCAGGCGCGGGGCCGGCTCTTGCAAGCCGGGTTATGGCCGAACCCGGAAATCGACCTCGCCTACCGGTCCGACATTTTTTTTGGCGGCGATGGGCAGGATCGCATCGCGGCCGGCCTCACGCAGCGACTGCCATGGAGCGGCCGACTCGCCCGGGCGCAGACCGTCACCCGCGTCGAGGTCGCGATGGCCCTCGCAGAGGTGCGCGACGAGGAACGCCGGCTCATCCAAGAGGTGCAGGCGACCTTCATCGAAATCCTTGCCGCCGCCGAGAAGGCCAACGCGCTCCAGCGGCTGATCCGCTCGGTTGACGGCCTGATCTCGCTCAACGAGGCCCGGCGACAAGCGGGACAGGCCTCCGCCATCGCAGTCAATCTCGGCAAGGTCGAAAAGGAGGGTTTGCGTCAACGCCTGGTGGCCTTGGAGGCGGACGAGGAAGCCGCCCTCGCCACGTTGAAGGGGTTGCTTGGGATGGGGCCTGATGCAGCGCTGTCCGTGAAGGGCTCGCTGAGCGAGGTCATCGCGTCCCTTCGGCGGAGCACTGGCTCACGAAAACTCTACCGCCCCGATCTGGTCCGCACTTCGCTCGAGGTGGACGCCGCGGCGGCGGAAGCCGCTCTGGCTCGGGCCGAGGTGTGGGAGGACATCACGGTCGGCGTCGAATACGAATTCGAGCGCACGCTCGAGGAGGACGCGCTGATGAACGAAAACTTCCTCGGCTTCCGTGTCGCGATCCCCCTCCCGATCTGGAATCGCAATCAGGGCACTCTCGCCGAGAAATCCGCCGCGCAACAGCGAGCCCGCCAAAGTCTGATCGCCCGGCAGGTCGCCATCGAGGCAGAGATCAATGCCGCCCGGGTGCGCGCGGTAACGTCCGCCGCCGTCGCCGCCCTCATCCGCAAGGACTCGCTGCCCCTGCTCGACGAAACGCGCGGCGTCCTGGAAAGCGCGATCCAGACCGGGCAAGCCGACACGACCGAGGCGATCACCCTCACGAATCAGGAAATCGAGCAGCGTCTTTTCCACGTCGAAGCGCTCGCCACGGAGGCCACGGCCCTCAGCACGGTCGAGGGAGCCCTCGGCGCGAACACGTTTCTCAACCGCGACATCTTCACCAACACTCTGCATGAAAACGCCGCGAGCCGTCGGAACCGCTAACCTCTTCGTTCTCGTTGCCGCGGGCTTCCTCTCGCTCGCGACTGCACCTGCCCACGAGGGGCACGAGCACGCCCCGCAGCCCGGCGATGCCGGTGCATTCACCGGCGGACCGGTCGAACTCACCGACACCGCAATTTCCAACCTCGGCGTCGAGACCGTCGAGGCCGAAATCGTCGAACTTCGCCCGAGCGTTCAGTTGGTCGCGCAGGTCGAACCGCTCCCCGAGAACGTCGCCCAAATCACCCCGCGCTTCGAAGGAACGGTCGGGGAGATCCTCGTCAAGCTGGGCGAGACCGTGAAGGCCGGCCAGCCCCTGCTTCGCGTTGTTCCGCGCACGATCGGCAACCCCGATGTCGTATTGAAGTCGCCGCTCGACGGCGCGGTCACCGCCGTCAACGTGACCCTGGGACAGGCGTTCTCTCCCGACGCGGTGCTGATGGTCGTCGGAGACTATTCCAAGGTTCTCGCCCGGGGCACCGCCTACGAAAACCCCGAAGTCCTCGCGCTCAAGATTGGCGACCCCGCCACCCTCACCGTCGATGTCTTTCCCGGCCATCGGTTCGACGGCGCGATCCAACGCTCGGATGTCGGGCTCGAATCCGAATCCAAGACGTTCGAAGTTTATGCCTTGATCGACAACCACGACGGGAGGCTACGCCCGAATCTTCTCGGCCGGCTTTCCGTGGGCGTGGGCAAGGCCCAGTCCGTGCTGGCGGTGCCGGATAAGGCGATCCTCGGCGACTTGGGAAATCTCTTTGTTTTTGTGCGCGACGGCAAAGTCTTCGAGAAACGCCCCGTGCGCCTGGGCATTCGCTCCGGCGGTCAGGTTGAAATTCTCGAAGGCGTCTTCCCCGGTGAGCACGTGGTCACCCGGGGCAACTACCAACTCCAGTTCGCGACCAGCGCCGCAGCGAAGAAACCGGAGGCCGCCGCACCCGCCGGCAAGCCCGACAAGCCGGGCTTCCTCAACCGAAGCCTCGCTCTCGGCGTGGCCATCGGAATCGCCCTCACCCTCGTGCTCGCCCTGCTGATGCCGCGCCGCCGCGCGGCGTGAACCGATGTTCGACCGCCTCATCCAGTTTTCCCTTCGCAACCGGCTCTTCGTCGTCGCCTTCGCGGCGCTTGTCATGGCCTACGGCGGCTACATCCTCACGAAGTTGCCGGTCGACGTTTTCCCGGACCTGAATCGCCCGACCGTCACCATCTTCACCGAGGCGGAGGGGCTCGCGCCCGAAGAAATCGAAACACTCGTCACCTTTCCCATCGAGACGGCCATGAACGGCGCGACCGGCGTGCAGCGCGTGCGGTCGAACTCGACCATCGGCCTCTCGCTCGTCTTCGTCGAATTCGACTGGAACACCGACATCTATCTCGCCCGCCAGATCGTCACCGAAAAACTCCAGCAGGTCGCCGCGCAACTGCCGGCCAACGCCAAGCCCGTCCTCGGCCCCATCTCCTCCATCATGGGCGAGATCATGCTCGTAGGCCTCACCAGCGAAAATCCGAAGGTCACCTCGATGGAACTCCGCTCCATCGCCGACTGGCAAATCCGCCAACGCCTGCTCTCCATCTCCGGCATCGCCCAGATCACCGTCATCGGCGGCGACCTCAAACAATACCAAATCCTCGTCGATCCCTATAAACTCCAACACTACGGCGTGAGCCTCCACCACGTCGAAGAGGCCGCGCAGAATGCGAACGTCAACGCCACGGGAGGCTTCCTCCTTCGCGACGCGACCGAAGGCCTCATCCGCAACCTCGCCCGCGTCAAGTCCGTCGACGACCTCGCGCAATCCGTCCTGCCCGGCGACCGGGCGCTTCCCCTCACCATCGGCGATGTGGCCGACGTGCGCCTCGGTGGTCCGCTCGCCAAACGCGGCGACGCCGGCGTCAATGGCAAGCCCGCCGTCATTCTTTCGATCCAGAAACAGCCCGGTGCCAGCACGACCCAGCTCACGGACTTGATCCAGGCCGAGCTGGAGAGAATTCAGACCACCCTGCCCGAAGGCGTGAAAATCCACGCCGAGATCTTCCGCCAGAGCGAATTCATTCACCGCGCGATCAACAACGTCGAAGAGGCCCTGCGCGACGGCTCCATTCTCGTCGTCATCGTCCTCTTCCTCTTCCTTCTGAACTTCCGCACGACGTTCATCACCCTCACCGCCATCCCGCTTTCGATGCTCATCACGGCCATCGTCTTCCACGCCTTCGGGATGAGCATCAACACGATGACCCTCGGCGGCCTCGCCGTCGCCATCGGCGAACTCGTCGACGACGCCATCGTGGACGTGGAGAACGTCTTCCGCCGCCTCCGCGAAAATCGCCACGCCGCCGCGCCCAAGCCCGCCCTCGAGGTCATCTACCGCGCCTCCAGCGAGGTGCGAAACTCCATCGTCTTCGCCACCATCATCGTCGTCCTCGTCTTTATCCCGCTCTTCGCCCTTGGCGGCATCGAAGGCCGCATCTTCGCCCCGCTCGGCATCGCTTACATCACGAGCATCATCTCGTCGCTGTTCGTCGCGGTCACCGTCACTCCCGCCCTGTGCTCCTACCTTCTTCCCCGAATGAAGCGCATGGAACACGAGCGCGATTCATGGCTCGTTCGAAAAATCAAAGGCGCGGAGGCTCGCCTGCTCGGCTGGGCCGTGCCGCGCACCACGCCCATCCTCCTCCTCGTTGCCCTCGGCTTCCTGGCGGCGTTGGCCGTGGTGCCCTTCTTCGGCCGGGAGTTCCTGCCGCCCTTCAACGAAGGCAGCGTGACCATCAATCTCGTCTCCGCGCCGGGAATCTCCCTCAAGGAATCCAACCGCATCGGCGCCCTCGCCGAGAAACTCATCCTCGAAGTGCCCGAAGTCTCGATGACCGGTCGCCGCACCGGTCGCGCCGAACTCGACGACCACGCCGAGGGCGTTCACGCCACCGAGATCGAGGTCGAGCTCAAACCATCTTCCCGCAGCCGCGCCGTCATTCTCGACGACATCCGCTCCCGTCTCGACACCATTCCCGGCATCGGGGTCAATCTCGGCCAGCCCATTTCGCACCGCATCGATCATCTCCTCTCCGGCGTGCGCGCCCAGATCGCCGTCAAACTCTTCGGCGACGACCTCACCACCCTGCGCGAAAAGGCCGAGGAAATCCGCGCCGTCATGAGCGCCGTGCCTGGCGTGGTGGACCTTCAAGTCGAAAAACAGGTTCTCATTCCGCAGCTCCACGTCCGCATCGACCGACAGCAGGCCAAAAAATACGGCGTCATGGCCGGAGAGGTGGCCGAATACGGCGAACTCGCCATGAACGGGCGCACCGTCGGCCAAATCCTCGAGGAACAACGCACCTACGATCTCGTCCTGCGGCTCACCGATGCCGCCCGCAACGACCCCGAAGCCATCAGGCGCATCCCCATCGACACGCTTGCCGGCCGGGTTCTGCCCCTCGGGCTTCTCGCCAACGTGGAAGAGGCGAAGGGTCCAAACATCATCAACCGCGAAAACGTCCGCCGCCGCATCGTGATTCAAGCCAACGTCTCCGGCCGCGACCTCGTGAGCGCGGTCTCCGACATCCAGAGGCGCATCGGCGAAGACGTAAAACTCCCCGAAGGCTACTTCGTCACCTACGGCGGACAGTTCGAGAGCCAGGCGACGGCCTCCCGCCTCATCGCCGTGCTCAGTCTGTTCTCGCTCGCTGGCATGTTCATCGTCCTCTACGCGCATTTTCGCAGCGTCATGTTCGCCGCGCAGATCATGCTCAATATTCCGATGGCCTTCATCGGATCCGTCATCGGCGTCTTCCTCATGGGTGGCACGATGTCCATTGCCACCATGGTCGGCTTCATCACCCTCACCGGCATCGCCGCCCGCAACGGCATCATGATGATCTCCCACTACCTTCACCTCATGGAACACGAAGGCGAAAAATTCGACCTCAAGATGATCGTTCGCGGCACCCAGGAACGCCTCGTGCCCGTGCTCATGACCGCGCTCACCGCCGCCCTCGCCCTCATCCCCCTCGTCATCGCCGCCGGTCAGCCGGGCCGCGAAATCCTGCACCCCGTCGCCGTCGTCATCTTCAGCGGCATCTTCTCCAGCACGATCCTCGACTTCATCGTCACCCCACTCGTCTTCTGGCGCTTCGGCCGCAAGAGCGTCGCCAAACTCCTCCCCCAGGCCGTAGCGGCGTGACTCAAGCCAAGGCCGCGAGATGTTCCATGCAGACCGCTCGCCACCCGCAAGCTATCGAGCCCGCACAACGATGAGTGGCAGAATGAGATGATGGCACTCAAACTGGCTTGGATACGTCTTCCCGTGCGGAACCTCGCGAACGTGCCGGGAAATCCTGTGACTGCGCGTCGCATGCTGGGGACAAGGAACCAAAGGGGCTGGAAGAGTCGCGCTGACCCGCTCCAAAGTCACGGACACTTCCCCCTGGAATAAAAACCCCAACATTGCTCCAGAATTTGAAAATGGCGCATAAATGCAGGTTAGAAACGCATTCCTGACATCGGCCACGTATTCCGATACCGCTCCTGCCGTCCGCAAAACCTTCGCCTCACATGGCCATTGGACCAACGGGTTTTCAAACCACACAAACGCGAGATCGTATTGCGGCGGCCGACTCGGACGAAGCTCACAGGTCTCTAGTTCCCAACTTTCGTGGCGGAGCAGGAAGCCGGCAAATCCGCCCCGCTCGGCGATAATCATCTGGATTTCATCGTGAAGCAACGCCGTAACGCTACGTTCCAATTGAATATCAGCATCCTTCACGTTGACTTGTGAAAGCTTTGCGGAATGCAGTCGATCATATCCTTCCCAGAGCAGCGCCAGTAGTTGCGGAACGACCTCTTGAGGCCAGAGGCGAATAAGGTTTTGCGCCGACGGAAGAGCCGCAAGCGCATGAGGGAGGGATTGTCGAAATCGGCTCACAGCAACTTGTCAAGTTGACCGCGCCGCGGGTCGCTTGCCATCGTTCTCGCGCGACAGCCCAAATGACGCAATGGCGGACGACAACCCATCTGCGGTTGATAATGCGAGCGAGCGGGTCCAATACCGGCGTTGACGCGGGCGAACGAGGTAAAGCGTGGGCACCGGTCCGTCTTCGGAATCAAAAGACTGAATAGCCTCAATAACCCGTTGAAACGTCACCCCACTATCGGCGGGGCGCATGATTGATTCATAGCATCGACCGAGGAGAGCAATTAACTCAGGTGAGGCGATCTGGTGATGGGCAATGGTTTGATCACGCGCCCAATCGAGGTGAATAGCCACCAACTGAACTGTCGCATTTCTTTCGTCAGTAGCTTCAAAAATAGTGGCACAAACGCGTTTGTCCGCGCCAAATGTGGCTTTCAGTGACTGACAAAATGTCTCGCAGTAGGAAATCAACTCCGCCGGTTTAACGGAATGATGACCCGGAGGATCGCCGGAGATGCGCTGGGCGTCCGGGAAGACAATTTCGTGAAGGTCTTGAATGAGAATTTTTTCAGCCCGGCTGATACCCAGGAGAGTTTCAACCTTGTCGTCTATTGCTTTGTAACCTGCTTTCACGATACCCGGCAGTTCTGCCGCGTTGAAAGCAATCACCGGCATTCGTCGAAGCTCTGTCTCCGTGGCCTTCGGAATAAATCCCGAAAACTGCCCTGCGCTGAGAGCAAACCAGTAAGGCGCAAACCGGCTGTTCAGCAACAGCCAAAGTCCCGCCAACGCATTCTCGTCTCCATTTAGAGCTCTGACACTGACGTAGCTATCCGAACACAATGCACCGCGCCCTTGCTCATCCGGCTCTACAAGCACCGCTTGGAGGCGATTCAAACCGGCACGCCAACTCTGCTTAAAGATCAGTTGCGGAGGATCGAACGCAGAAAGCTCCTGTCGACGATGAACCAAGGGGTTGTCGTTTGTATCCAAGGCTTCCGCTTCTAACCGAAGAAGAATGCCCTCTGGAAATCGCGGGCTCGACAATATTTTTCTTCCAACAATCTCGGGATGCTCAACGTGGTCTTTTTTGCCCCTGATGAGCCCTTCCTTTGCTACCAACAGTCCTGCTTTCTTAAGGTCATCGAGCGAACGCCGCTTGGAGAGACGACGGATTAACTCAAGGTCTCTTCTCCCACCCCACATAAGAGCCGTCCACACCAAAGGATCAATCGCGGCTTCTTCATGTTGGACGAAATGAATGTCGTGCGAGGCTATGACCGTCCTTAGTCGATCCTCAGGAGTTCCCAGAGGTTTCGGAACGACATAGGCAAGTTCCGTTGTGGGACGCGTTGATTTTGGTTGAAAAGTCACGATGCACGCCGGGCCAATCGCTGCGGAAAAAAGTTCCCGACGAATGGCGGAGAGGTTGATGACTTCCTGAAATCGAAAATTATGAAAAAGCTTTTTCCGAAACTCACGCGTTGGTCGAGTGCCATTGAGAAGCAGGCCTCCCGGCTGAATCATGCTGACCCGGCCATCGGGTTTGGCCAGCCGCGCAGCTTTCGCAAGAAAGACCGGGCCGTGATCCTTGCCGGGAGCGGTCCATCCATGCGCGCGCGCCCACTCCTGCGCGCCGCTGCGTCCGTTATCGGCAGAACTCTTTCCCCAAGGTGCGTTTCCGATCACCAAGTCGAATGTCGCGGCGTCAGAGGCGGTGCAAAAAGGAGACTGCCCTTCACGGAAAAAATCACTGGCAATCAGGTTGGCACCCCGGAGAGGAGGGAAGATGCGTCGGGAGTTCCAGTAATGTTTGGGGTCGAGGGCGTCGCACATCGCCAGGTAAAGACTAAACGAGGCGACCCGAACGGCGTGGGGATTGATATCCACCCCGAAAAGTTGCTTTTGAAGAATGTCCCGCAGATCGGTGGGTTTCGGATCATTTCCGTTCCGGTTTTTCCAACGATGGATCAGACGCTGAAAACTCTTTACCAGGAAAATCCCGGAACCGCAGGATGGATCGAGAATACGCAGCGGAGCGCAGTCTCCTTCCCAGGGTAGCACGGCATCGAGCATGAAATCCACGAGATGCCCTTTTGTGTAATAAGCTTTATCCTTTTCCGGAGGGCCGACAAAAATCTCGTAGATACTGCTGACCAACTCCAAAGGGATGGCATCGAAAGAATACTGACTCCAGAGGAACTGTTGCCTGCTCGACACGTCTTCTTTGCCGGAAATAAAGCTGGCCAGCTTTTTGAGATGCTCCGGCTGGACGAGTTTCTTTTCCGCCTCCCACTCGCGTGCACGATCCTCCTCGCTATCCGCTTTGCCCGGAAAGAGATCGCCGTTGAAACGATCATTGAGCCATAAAAAGAATGCGTAGGTATCTTCATAGTGCTCAAGGAGGGACTCGAACGTCGGATGCTGTTCTTGCAGCACCCCGTCCGCTGCGAGTTGGCGGAGTTTCTCCGCGTGCAAAGCCGGTCGGCCAGCCGAGTCTTTTCGCTGGAAGAGAAATTGAATGAAAATGAGCCGGGCCAACAGATCGTGGCACGTGTCCTCGGGCATTCCCATCGACTTCGTCAGTTCGTCCCGAACGGCAAGAAGATTGTTGAGGAGCACCCAGTCCAACCGACCTTCGGGCTGGAACATTTTGGGATTCTGCGCAAAGTGCTGTCCGGCCAGCAAATTGATCCAGTGCAACGAACTCAGAGCGGCTTCCTCAACTTGTCCCAAAGTGGAATTCCTGGCAGCGCGGTCCCGCAGCGGGAAGGACGCGATGACCCGGCCTCCGAATGTTTCGCCGTCGTTCGGATCTTCGGCTCCCGGAGGAACGCAACACGACCATGCCAGCACGCGGGTCGGCTCGATGGTTATTAGCAATGGCGCATGCGAGAAATTCCATGCCAATCGATGCGCTTCGAGCAACGCAGCCTTGCTTGCGTGAGTCAGAAAATCGCAGACGACAGCGACCGGTGTTTCCGTGCGATCAGCCGACGAGTCGGGAAAGAGCACGCCCGTAGTGACTGCGTCTTGGCTGTTTGCCCCAAACGTGGAGCGTAAGTTGCGCCCAATGCGTGCGGCAGCCAGTTCCGCAAAGACGCGAGGGCCAGCTCCGGTCGGCGAAGAAATCTTCTCGGGAGTCGGCCAGCCGAGCTCCGTGTGGGTGCGCGCGAGATTCATGACGAGCAGCTACAATACCTGGCCGATCCAGATCACCAGTCCAACAAAACGCACGGGGAGAGAAGGATCATCCAACGGCATGTCCTCCGGGATATAGCGAGTATTGTCGCTTATGAGTCGGACACTGCGCGTTCCAATAAGCTGAATACGTTTCACCAAAACATCGTCGCCACGCTTAATCACGTGAATACCTTCGCGAGGGTGCTGGACGGATCGATCAAGCAGCAGCAGTGCGCCATTGCGGATCGTCGGCTCCATGCTGTCGCCCCGAGCGAGCAAAGCGCAAAGGTTGGTGGATGTCACGCCGCTCTGCCGTCGAATCTGGGAGATCGGAAGCGCGATTCGCTCGCTGGCTGAGTCGTGTTCTGGAGCGATCAGTCCGGGGCCAGCACTTGCCTGGAGGTCGAAAAACTGAACGCTGGAGTCAATTTCCGACTCCAGTCGGTCCGGCGAACCCTGTCCGGTCGCCAGCCAGTCGAGGGTAACACCGCCCGCTCGGGCGATGGCTGCCGCCGAAGCGAGATTGGGGGCGCTTTCGTCGGAAAGACATCGACTGACAATGCTCGCGCTAACTCCCGCCTTTTCCGCAAGCCGCGAAGGTCCGCCGCAGCGATCCGACAAAATGCGCAGACGGCCGGCCAGTCCGGTCGGGCTCTTTTTGCGTTTGTGGGAGTTCGCCATGCGAGAATGAATTTTAGAGCGGCGATTTCGCAAAATCCAGCCAGAAAATCAGAAAAAACTTCTGAAAAAAGAAATCGGCCGTGCTGACCAAGCAAGGTTGGTGTTTCCTCGGAGAACCGAAATGCTCAGATCCGACGTTGGCTGTGCGACGACGCTTCGACACAACTACCGACCGGACGCGGCTTGGGCGTTATATGAGTAGGAAAACAACGTTGATTTTTCGACAGCAATCCCAGAACTCGTCCTCCACGATTGACCCGGCCGCGAAATCCACTCTCTCGCACCCGCCAGCTTGATCGCTGGAACAAACATCAAGTCACAAAAAAAGCCCCTAGATTTCGGCGCACACTCAGGATCGACGAGTGGTCCTACTCTCAAGGGGCGGATGTCAGGAAGTTGTGCCAGTTGGAGCGAAGTGGCAATCGAAAAATTTCGTCCGGCAGGGCCTTCACGGCACAATTCAAGCCGACGCCCCGCGATGTTCCGCGCGCGCCGCATCCCCGTCGATGAGCATCAGGTCGAGGCCGACGATGAGGGCCGGCCAGCCGGTCGGCCACCCCAGGGTGAGCAGTCCCGGTGCGATGATCGCCGCGTTCGCCAGCACGTCGTTTGGCGCGGAGAGAAACGCCGCCCCGGTGAGGCTCCCGCTATGATGCCGGAAACCGAGATTCACCCCAGGCGCGACGACCGCCACGGCGCGACGCAGCGCCAGATCGGGCGCGGAAGAAAGGACCATCGTCGAATTCTGCGCGGAGGAATCCCTTGCGTCCACGAATACACGGATTAGTGTAATCATGTGATTTCAACCGCCCGCCACGGACTGTCCGCCTGCCGTCCCAAGCCCGCCCTGAGAAAACGCCCCCTTCTTGCCCTGGACGAGGCGGCAGAGCTGGCCGGGCTCTACGAGACGCTGGCAAACGACACCCGGCTGCGGCTGCTCCACGCCCTGGCGCGGGAGGGCGCGCTCACCCCGAGCACCTTGGCGGACCGCCTCGCCATGAAACCGCAGGCCGTCAGCAACCAACTCCTCCGCCTGACCGACCGCGGCGTGGTGCAGGCCCGGCGGGAGGGAAACCACGTCTTCTACCGCATCGTCGATCCCTGCGTGATCGATCTCGTCGAGCGCGGCCTGTGCCTGCTGGAGGAGGCGTCCGCCGCGCGCCCGGCCCGCCGGCGCGCCGCATGATGCGGTGGAAGGAGCCCTCCTGCCAATGACGGCCGCCATTTGGGAATCGTTCGTTCACTCGCTGGCCGATTCCGCTCCCGCGCTCGGGATAGGGCTGGTGCTTTCCGCGGCCGTCCAGGCGCTCGGGGCGCGGAGCCGCTGGACGGCGCGCGCGCTCACCTGGGTGGCGCGGTCCGTCCCCGGCGCGGCTTTGGCCGGAGCCGTGTTGCCCGGCTGCGCGATGACGACCGTGCCGCTGGCCATCCCGCTCAAGCGCCAGGGGGCGCGGGACGGCGCCTTGCTGGCCTTCATCATCACCTCGGCCCTCCTCGGGCCGGCCTCGATCATTCTGACCTTCGCGCTTTTCGGCCCGGTGTGGGGGATTCTCCGCATCGTGCTGCCGTTTGCCGCCGTTTGCCTGCTCGGGTGGGCGTTGAATGCCCGCGAGCCCGCCATCGAGACCGTCGGCGATCACCCAGTCTGCGCGTCCGCCTGCGGGTGTGGTTCTTCCGGCCAGAGTTCCGGCTTCGGGCGGCTCCTCCTGCGCATGGCTCAGACCCTCGTGCCGCTCTTCCTGCTCGGCCTGCTCGCCGCCGCAACGGTCTCCGTGCTGATTGGCAAGGAAGACATCGCCCGGTGGATGACCGGCGGCCTCCTCGCGTATGCCGTCGCCGCCGGCGCGGGCATTCCCGCCTACGTGTGCGAGGGAGGGGAGGTCCCCCTCACGGCCGCCTTGGTGGCGATGGGGGTGGGCGCCGGGCCGGCGTTCACCTTCATGCAGGCAGCGGTGGGCACCTGCCTGCCGACGCTCATGATGCTGCCCAGGCTCATCGGCATTCGCTTGACCACGATCTACCTCGGATTCTGGCTGGTGTATTCCATCGGCAGCGGACTCCTTCTTGCGCGGATTCTGTAGAATATCGGTCCGCGCGCTTCCGCGCTCGACCGACTAGGTGTCGCCCCGCCCCGCTGATTTCCGAGGGAAATTCGGAGCCGCTTCGTTTCACCCTTCACGCGGCCTCGTCCCGGGGTGGCGGCGAGCCATGGCACCCAGCGACACCTCCAACTCCTCCGCGGAACTGGCATCCCGCCTGGCCGTGTCGCGCATCTTTCTGGACTATCAGCGCGCTTTCACCGAGGCCACCGGGCTGCCCCTCCGGCTCTTCGGCGTGGGCGGCCCCTGGCGCCAATCGCGGGTCACCGCCAAAGAGTCGCCGCTCTGCGCCCTGCTGGCGCGCACGAATGCCTCCTGCCAGGCATGTCTGGCCATGCAGCGTGAGTTGGAGGAGGAGGCGAAGCTCGAACCCAAGACCCTCAAATGTTTCGCCGGGCTGTGCGAAACGGCGATTCCCGTCCGGGTCGGACCAGAGCTCGTCGCCTTTCTCGAAACCGGCCATGTGCTCCTCGCCCGCCCCAGCGAACGCAAGTTCCGGCGGATCGCCAGCGAGTTGATCCGGTGGGGATCGGAGGTGGACCTCAAACGCGCCGAGGAAGCTTACTTCAATTCCCGCGTTCTCTCCGAAGCGCAATACCAATCCATCGTGCGGCTCGCGGCGATCTTCGCCGAGCATCTCGCCGCGTGCGCCGAGCAGTTGATCCTGCGTTCCGGCCACCCCGAGCCGGGTTCCGTCGCCAAGGCCCGCCGGTGGATCGAAGAGAACAGCGCCGAAGAAGTCTCGCTCGCCGAGGTGGCCAGGCTCGTCAACGTCAGTGCGAAGCACTTCAGCGAAGTGTTCAAACGGGCGACCGGCATCGCGTTCGTCGAATACGTCGGGCGCGTGCGCGTCGAAAAGGCCAAGCACCTGCTCGCGGATCCCAGCCGACGGATCAGCGAAATCGCCTTCGAAGTCGGCTTCCAGTCGCTCTCCCAGTTCAACCGCTCCTTCCTGAAATTCACCGGGCAGTCGCCGACGACCTTTCGCGAGGGTGATCCCGCCGAGGCTCGCGACGCAGATTCATCCCGGAAAAATGCCCATTCATTCCGGCTGGATGCGTAGCCGCCGCTCCGCCCGCGCGGCATCCTGTCCCCATCGACGACACCACGCCGTCGAACGAAATCAACCCAAAGGATAACACGATGAAAATCGCCACGAAAATCCCGGCGGTGCTTGCCGCCGCCCTCACCATGACCCTCAGCCTCTTCACCGCTACGGCTGGCCCGTCCACCGGAGCCCTCGCCGTCCTGCGGACTGTCGAACAGGCCAAGGCTGTGCCCCCGGACAAAACGGCCATGATGGCCTGCGGCGGCTGCCAGACGATCCAGACCGTGAAGCCGAAGGGCCTCCTCGCCTGGTTCACGCCGGACAAAAAGCACGAGTGCCCCGGATGCGGCGGCAAAGTGACCTGGGTCGGCGCGCCCGGCAAAAGCACAAGCGGCACGAAGTTCACCCATTCCTGCACCATGTGCGGGAACGCCTCGGCCTACATTTGCGCCGAACATTGAGTCCGCGCCGCGGCGGCCGGTCGAGGAGCTTCGCCCCCGGCCGGTCGTCGCCCCTCCCCACGCCGGTGCACCCTTCCCGATACCCCCTTCGTGTCGAGCTTCGGCATGTGAATAGGCCGATCTTTAGCGGATTGGTGCAGGGGCTCGAAATTCGCGCGGAGACCGGGGCGATCATCGAAATGTCCGGACGGCATCCCCAATTCCTCAGCATCGGCCAGACCGGGTGTCTCGTCCTGCGGGTAGGAAACAAGGAGCGCTACTTCCGACTCAAAAACTCGTCGGTCTCATTTCACCGGTCCCGCTGCGTGGTGCTGGCGGAAGAGATTCTCGAAGTCCGGGAAGCCGCCCTCGCCGCCGAATGCTGATGCCATGCCGACCAATGTCCCGTCCGAACCGTCCGACGCCCACTGCCTCGTCTGCGGGAAATCCGTCGAACAGGGTCGCGGCTTTTGCCGCCTCAAGATCGACGAGTTGATGATCGCACTCTGCTGCCCGCTCTGCCTCGACACCTTCAATGCTGATCGCGCCCGCTTCGAGGCCAAGCTGCAGGCATGGTCCGCCGGGCTGCTCGACGACCATCGATTTACGCCATGAAAAAAACCGTCCTCATCGTGCTTGGTCTTGCGGCGATGGTGCTCGTCACGTTGGCCATCTTTCGTTCCGTCTGGCCGGGCTTTCGCGCTCTCTCGCCCGGTCCCAAACCCACGGCCACCGCCCCCGCGCAACTCTACACCTGCGGCATGCACCCGCAGGTCGTGCAGGACCAACCGGGCGACTGCCCGATCTGCGGCATGAAACTCCAGCCGGTGCGCAAGCCGCCCGAAGCGGTCGATTCCCCCGCGCCGACCGGCGAGCGAAAAATCCAATACTACAAATCCACCATGATGCTCGGGGAGATCAGCCAGACCCCGCGCAAGGACAGCATGGGCATGGACATGGTGCCCGTTTACGAGGGCGACTCGGCGGAATCGGCCACCATCGCCATTGATCCAGTCACCATCCAGACGATGGGCGTGCGGCTGGGCGAGGTGGCCTCCGGGCCGCTTCGGCGCCGCGTTCGCACCGTTGGCGTTGTGGATTTCGACGAGACGGCTCTCGCCGACATCACCACAAAATTCCGGGGCTGGATCGAAAAGCTCCACGTCGATGCCACCGGACGCGAGGTGCGCAAAGACGAGCCGCTTTTCGACGTGTATTCCCCGGAAGTTTACAACGCCCAACTCGAATACGCCTCGCTCGTCCGCAGCGGCAACCTTCCCCTGGCGAAGACGACGCTCGAACGCCTCGACCTGCTCGATCTCCCCGCCGACCAGCTCCAGGCGCTCACCCGCTCCGGCCAAGCATCCAAGCTTATCACCATGCGCTCGCCCGCGAACGGCGTCGTCATCGAGAAAAACGCCGTGCAGGGCATGATGTTCGAGCCTGGCATGACCCTCTTTCGCCTCGCGGACCTGTCCATCGTCTGGATTAAGGCCCAGATTTTCGAGCAGGACATGCCCTTCGTGCGCCTCGGACAGGAGGCCAAGGCCACCATTCCCTCGCTGCCCGGACAAACCTTCCTCGGCCGGGTCACCTACGTCTATCCCACCCTCGATCCGAAGACCCGCACCGCCCAGATCCGCATGGAGTTTCACAACCCCGGCTTGCGCCTCAAGCCCGGGATGTTCGCCACCGTCGAGATCGAGAGCGAACTTGCGGCTTCCGCCACGCTCGTGCCGGAGAGCGCCGTCCTGCGCAGTGGCGACAAGACCACTGTTTTCCTCGCGCTCGCGGGAGGCAAGTTCGATCCCCGCGAGGTCTCCCTCGGCTCGCGCGACACCTCCGGTTCCTATCAGGTGCTCCACGGGCTCGCCCCCGGCGACCGCGTGGTGACCTCCGCGCAGTTCATGCTCGACTCCGAAAGCCAGCTTCGCGAGGCCATCCAAAAAATGCTCGACCCGAAAGGCCCACCGAAGCCCTCGGGCGCGGCCGAACACGCGGCCATGAGCACCCCCGCCGCCGAGCCGAGCCCGCTGCCCGCCGCGGCGTTCATCTGCCCCATGCCCGAGCACGGCAACGTGCAGTATGACCACCCGGGGAAATGCCCCGTCTGCGGGATGACGCTCATTCCCGGCACGGCCAGCTCCGCGCCGGTTGACCCGGTCGCGCCGCCCGCCGCCACTCCGCCCGCCCATGCTCCCGGCAATCATTGATTTTTCGCTGCGGAATCGTTTCCTCGTCCTCCTCGGGTCGGCCGTGCTGATCGTGGCGGGCATCCTTGCCCTGCGCACCATCCCGCTCGACGCCATCCCCGATCTCTCCGACACCCAGGTCATCATCTACACCGAGTGGCCCGGGCAGGCCCCGCAGCTCGTCCAAGATCAGGTCACCTACCCGATCAGCACGAAAATGCTCTCGGTGCCGAATGCCAAGGTCGTCCGCGGCTACTCCTTCTACGGTTTCTCGTTTGTCTACGTCATCTTCGACGACGGCACCGACCCCTACTGGGCGCGCAGCCGTGTGCTGGAATATCTCAGCGGCCTCACCTCCCGCCTGCCGCAGGGCGTCGCCCCCACGCTCGGCCCCGACGCCACCGGCGTCGGCTGGGCCTTCATGTATGCGCTGCATTCCAAGGAGCGCAGCCTCGCCGAACTCCGCTCCATGCAGGACTGGTATCTCAAATACCAACTCACTTCCGTGGACGGCGTCTCCGAGGTCACTTCCATCGGTGGCTTCGTCAAGCAATACCAGGTCACCGTCGATCCGGTGAAACTTCGCGCCTACGACCTCTCCATCCGGGACGTCAGCGAGGCCATCCGCATGAGCAACGGCGAAGTCGGCGGGCGCTCCATCGAGATGGCGGAGAAAGAATTCATCCTCCGCGTGAAAGGCTACGTCGAAAACCTTGCCGATCTCGAAAAAGTCGCCGTCGGCGTGGGCGACAATGGCGTGCCCATCCTTTTGCGCGACATTGCCACCGTCCAGCTCGGCCCCGACATGCGCCGCGGCATCGCCGAGCTTAACGGCGAAGGCGAAACCGTCGGCGGAATCGTCGTCGTGCGCTACGGCGCGAACGCCCGGCAGGTCATCCGGGACGTGAAGGCAAGGCTCGACGAAGCCATGAAGGGCCTGCCCAAGGATGTCACCTACACCGTCGCCTACGACCGCACGGCCCTCATCGACCGCGCCGTCAAGACCCTCGAAGAAAAACTCATCGAAGAGAGCATCGTCGTCGCCCTCGTCTGCATCGCCTTCCTCCTCCATTTCCGCAGCGCCCTCGTCGCCATCGTCATCCTGCCCATCGCCGTGCTCGCCGCCTTCGTCGTCATGCGCGCGCAGGGACTCAGCGCCAATATCATGTCCCTCGGCGGCATCGCCATCGCCATCGGCGCGATGGTCGATGCCGTCATCATCATGATCGAGAACGCTCACAAGCACCTCGAACACGACGCCGGAAAGAAACCCCACTGGCAGATCATCCGCGACGCCTCCATCGAGGTCGGCCCCACCCTCTTCTACTCCCTCCTCGTCATCACGGTTTCCTTCATCCCCATCTTCGCCCTCCAGGCGCAGGAGGGCCGGCTCTTCCATCCGCTCGCCTTCACGAAGACCTATTCGATGGCCGCCGCCGCGATCCTCTCCGTCACCCTCGCGCCCGTGCTCATGGGCTACTTCATCCGCGGACGCATCCCGCCCGAGGAAAAAAACCCGGTCAACCGTTTCCTCATCTGGCTCTACCACCCGTGCATCGATTTCGTCATCGGCTTCCGCTGGGCCGTCATCGGGGCCGCGGCCGTGATCGTCATCGGCGTGTTCCTCCCGTGGAACTTCCTCGTCACCGACCGGCTCCCCGAGGGACCGCTCCGCACCGCCTCCGCCACCCTCGGCAAGGCCTTTCCTTTCCAGCATCTCGGCTCCGAGTTCATGCCCCCGCTCTACGAGGGCGACCTCCTCTACATGCCGACCACCTTCCCCGGCATCTCGCCCACCAAGGCGCGCGAGCTGATCCAGGTGACCGACCGCATCATCAAGAGCTTTCCCGAGGTCCATCACGTCTTCGGCAAGATCGGCCGCGCCGAGACGGCGACCGATCCCGCGCCCTTCGACATGGTCGAGACCACCATCATGCTCCGGGACGAGAAAGACTGGCCCGCGGTGGACATCAAGGACTCCGCCGGAAACGTCGTCGCCCACCGCCGCCGCAGCGTGGACGAATTGATCGAGGCCCTCAACGCCGCCATTCAGATCCCCGGCCTGAGCAACGCCTGGACCATGCCCATCAAGACTCGCATCGACATGCTGGCGACGGGCATCAAGACCCCCGTCGGCATCAAGGTCGCCGGCCCCGACCTCGCCACCCTCGAGCGCATCGCCGCCGAGAGCGAGGCCGTCGTCCGTCAGGTGCCCGGCACCTCCAGCGTCTTCGCCGAGCGCGTCATGGGCGGCAACTACATCGAGTTCACGATTCGCCGCGAGGAGATCGCCCGCTACGGCCTCACCATCGGCGACGTCCAGGAAGTGCTCGAAGTTGCCCTCGGCGGAATGCCGCTCACCACCACCGTCGAGGGGCTCGAACGCTACGCCATCAACCTCCGCTACGACCGCGACTTCCGCGAAAACCTCGACGCCCTCCGCGAGATCGTCATCCCCACGCCCACCGGAGCCCACATCCCGCTCGGGCAGCTTGCCGATCTCAAGGTTGTCCGCGCGCCCATGGGCATCAAAAGCGAAGACGCCGTGCCCAACGCGTGGATCTACGTGGACGTCAAAGGCGTGGACATCGGCACCTTCGTCGGCATGGCCCGCCGCGCCGTGGACGCCGCCCTCGCCCAAGGCTCCGTCACCATGCCCAGCGGCTACAACATCCTTTGGAGCGGCCAATACGAATACATGCTCCGCGCCCAGCAGCGGCTTCTCCTTGTCGTCCCCGTCACCCTCCTTCTCATCATCTTCATCATCTATCTCAACACGAAATCCGCCGTCAAAACCGCCATCGTCCTCCTCGCCGTGCCCTTCTCCCTCGTCGGAGCCTTCTGGGCGCTTTACCTCTTCGACTTCAATCTCAGCGTCGCGGTCTGGGTCGGCATCATCGCCCTCGCCGGACTCGACGCCGAGACCGGCGTCGTCATGCTCCTCTACCTCGACCTCGCCTACGAGAAGTGGACCAAGGAAGGCAAAATGCTCACCGCCGCCGACCTCCGCGACGCCATCTACCACGGCGCCGTCAAGCGCGTGCGCCCCAAGGCCATGACCGCCGCCGTCATCATCGGCGGCCTCACCCCCATCCTCTGGAGCCACGGCGCTGGAGCCGACGTCATGAAACGCATCGCCACCCCCATGGTCGGCGGCGTCATCACCTCCACCCTCATGGAACTGCTCGTCTACCCCGCCATCTTCTTCCTCTGGCGTTCCCGCACGCTGCGAAAGAACCACGCCGTTTGAAAAAAACTTCGAGGGATTCCCGCCGGCCTCCCGTTTCACCTCCTGTAACCCAATCCAACCTATGAAAACCCTCAAATCACTCCTCACCACCACCGCAGCCCTCATCGCTCTCTCCTCGGCAGCCTTCGCGCTTCCGGCCTGGAAGGGCGGACCACCGGAACCCGCCATGAAGAAAAGCGACTTCGACGGCCTGAAGGCTGGCGATAAGATCGCCCTCGTTTGCAAGGTCTCCGACTCCGTGACCGTCATCGACATCAAGGATGAAAAGGCCGCGCTGGAACTCTGCCAGGAAGGTCGCATGGTCCACTGCCCGGTCTGCAAAAAGGAATACAAGACGACCTGGGTAAATCCCACCGGCAAAGGTCCCGGCCCTCAAACCAAGGTCGTGATCGTGAACGAGAAGGGCGAGCCCTGCATGTTCTACGCCAGGATCGTCGGATAACGACACACCCTTGCCCACGAGCCGCCCCGTGCGTTCAGCCGGGGCGGCTTTCTTTTTGCCTGCGTCCCCGCCCGGATTTCTTTGAGGGATTTTTTGGAACGGCTCGTTGCACCGTGGACATGAAACCGATCACCGCTTCAACGACCATCGCCGCCTTCGTCAGTCTGGTGGGATTTCTGCCAATTTCCCCGGCTCGAGCCGACGCCAGGCACGCCGCCCCCCGCCCGCCCGCCGCGGAGCACTCCCACGGAGGCAAGGCCGGCGTTTTCAAAACCACCGGCCAGGCATGGCTCGCCGTGACCAAATCGGTCGAAGAGGCGTCATCCGCCCTCGCGGCAGGCAATCTTGCGCCCATCCACGGAGCGACGGAGACCCTGGATGGCGCTCTGCGGTATCTCCAGACCGCGGGTGGCATCGCCGATCCCGACAAGCAAATGCGGGCCGAAGCCGCCCTCAAGCAGATGCTCACATTGAGCGCCGAACTCCATGCCTCCGCCGATGCCGGAAATGCCGACAAATCAGCCGCCGCCCTCAAGAAGCTCCAAGGCGCGATGAAGCTCGTCGAAGTCCAGTATCCTGCGGAAGCGTTGGCCGCCCCGTCCGGCGACATGGCGGATATGGATCACGGCCATCCGGCATCCGCCGCCGATCCTACACTCAAGCTCGCGGTCACCTCGCCCGAACCGCTCACCGTCGGACGCGAAGCAAACGTCACCGTCCGGCTCACGAAGCCCGACGGTTCGCCCGTTCTCCTCAGCGATCTGGTGGAAGCCCACACGGAAAAAATCCACCTGCTCATCAACGACATGAGCCTGAGCGACTACCACCACGAACACCCCACCACGACCGCGACGCCCGGTGAATACGCCTTCACGTTTACGCCATCGAAACCCGGTCCCTATCGCGTCTGGGCGGACCTCCTGCCCGTCGCGACCAACGCCCAGGAATACGCCATCGCCGACCTCGCCGCCGCCACCAAGCCGGAGCCCATCTCCAATCGCACACCCTCGACCGTGGCCGAAGTCGATGGCCTCAAATACACCATCACCTTCGAGAACCCGGCCCTGAAAGCGGGCGAGGCCGCGCTGGGCAAACTCACCATCACCAAGCCCGATGGCACGCCCTTCAACGCGCTCGAACCCGTCATGGGCGCCTACGCGCACATCGTCGGCTTCGGCGAGGACCTCAAAAGCATCGCCCACGTTCACCCGATGGGAGCCGAACCAACCAAGCCGACCGACCGCGGAGCCGGTGAACTCGCGTTTCACCTGTTGCCCGCCGAACCTGGATTGATGCGCCTCTACGCGCAGGTTCGCATCGACGGACAGGACCGATTCGCGCCCTTCACCCTTGAAATTCAACCCTGACAATCCGAAATGAAAAACCTCCTCGCCGTCCTCCTCACCATCCTCGGTGTCACCGCCTCCGCGAGAGCCCACGAGCATGTGGGCACCCCACTCCACTCCGTCTTGGGCGACTACGTGAAGATTCAGACCGCCCTTGCGGCCGACTCCCTCAAAGGCGTCCCCGAGGCGGCTGCCGCGCTCGCTGCCACCGCCCGACAGAACGCCGGGACGCTGCCAGCGCCTTTGGCGGCTCAGGCCGAGGCGGTCGGAAAAGCGACCGACATCAAGGCGGCCCGAGCCGCCTTCAAGCCTCTCAGCGCCACGCTTGTCGCCGCCGCATCCGCCGCCAAGGAAAAAACCGGGCGCTACCACGAGGCCTTCTGCCCCATGGCGG